>NZ_JBHVWT010000008.1:0-67352 GCF_042882135.1 Streptomyces sp. NPDC058240 | reverse complement strand
CCCCCCCCCGCCCCCCCCCCCACCCTCCCCCCCCCCCCCCCCGGTGCCGGTTGCCGTCCGGGCGGACGGCCGCCGGGCCGTCCGCCGCGATCAGGCGTCGATGCCTGCGCCCTTGCCGGCGGCCTCGTCCTCGACCGACTCCGTCCGGGCCTGCTTCTTGTTGGCGACGAGGCTGGTGATCGTGGTGATCACCAGCACGCCGCAGATGACGCCGAGCGACACCGGGATGGAGATCTCGGGGACGTGCACCCCGGACTCGTGCAGCGCGTGCAGCACCAGCTTCACCCCGATGAAGCCGAGAATGACCGAGAGCCCGTAGCTGAGGTGGACCAGCTTCTTCAGCAGCCCGCCGATCAGGAAGTACAGCTGCCGCAGCCCCATCAGGGCGAAGGCGTTGGCGGTGAAGACGATGTACGGGTCCTGGGTCAGACCGAAGATCGCGGGGATGGAGTCCAGGGCGAACAGCACATCGGTGGTGCCGATGGCGAGCATGACGACCATCAGCGGTGTCAGGACGCGCTTGCCGTTGTTCCGGATGAAGAGCTTGGTGCCGTGGTAGCGGTCGGCCACCCCGAAGCGGCGCTCGATCGTCTTGAGGAGGCGGTTCTCCTCGAACTCCTCCTCTTCCTCGTCGGCCCGCGCCTCCTGGATGAGCTTCCAGGCGGTGTAGATCAGGAACGCGCCGAAGATGTAGAAGACCCACGAGAAGTTGGCGATCACGGCGGCGCCGGCGGCGATGAAGATCGCCCGCAGCACCAGCGCGATCAGCACACCGACCAGCAGTACCCGTTGCTGGAGGTGCGAGGGGACCGAGAACTTCGCCATGATCAGGACGAAGACGAAGAGGTTGTCGACACTGAGCGACTTCTCGGTGATGAAGCCGGCGAAGAACTCGCCCGATGCCTGGCTCTCGCCGAAGAGCAGCAGGCCGAGCCCGAAGAGGGCGGCCAGCGCGATCCAGACGATCGTCCAGATTCCGGCTTCCTTGGTCGTCACGTCATGGGGCTTGCGCCCGATGAAGAAGTCGACGGCGATAAGGGCTGACAGACCAAGAATGGTCAGCACCCAGAGGGTCCATGAAACGTCCACTGCGCCTCCGGCAGTTCGCTACGGCTACTGATCAGCGTCGTCGCTGCCGGAGGTCTCTTCCACCCGGGCGCACGGGATGCGCGCCACGGGCCGGCGCCCCGGGACCGGTCACGGTCCGTATTGACGGGAACGCCGCGTATGGGAGTACTCCCCTCCGCCCAAAGAACAGTACAGGGAGCACCAAGGAAAGGTAAAGGGGAGGGTAAAGATCATTCAAAAGCGCAGGTCGGAGTGGTGTGGGGTCGGTGCCGGTGTGCCCGGCCCGGATGCATGCCGGTACGCCAGACTCAGGGACGCCGGGGGCGCCGGGCCGCGGCCACCCCGGCGAGCACCTGCTCCAGAACGCGGCTCCCCGGCGGCATCCGCGGCGGCTCGTACGTCCAGGCGTGCCCCACCCAGGGATCGGCCAGGTGGTCGTCGGCGACCGGGGTG
Organism: Streptomyces sp. NPDC058240; assembly: GCF_042882135.1. Classification (NCBI taxonomy): domain Bacteria; kingdom Bacillati; phylum Actinomycetota; class Actinomycetes; order Kitasatosporales; family Streptomycetaceae; genus Streptomyces; species Streptomyces sp. NPDC058240. The sequence goes on along the minus strand of NZ_JBHVWT010000008.1, from coordinate 65,831 downwards.
AGCCGGAGCAGCGAGCGCCACAGCGGGTCGAGCACCGGCCCGTACGCGCTGGCGTCCTCCCGGTCCGCGACCATCATCAGATGGACGCCGACCGAGGGCCCCTCGTCGGCGAGGTAGCGCAGCTGGGTGACGGACCGGTCGTCGAAGCCGTGCGGGAAGTCGTTGACGATCAGCAACTGCTCGCCCGTGTCCACGTCCGGCGGAAGCGAGTCGGCGGCGCCGGCCCGGATCGCCATCTGCACCAGGTCGACGCGCCGGGTGAGACGGGCGAGGACCGAGGCCACGCCCCCGGCTCCGGAGGCGGGCGGCCCGGCGAGCACCCCGGACCGGACCAGGGGGGCGAGCGCCCCGGCCGCCGAGCCCGCGGGGTCGATGACATGGACCGAGAACTCGTCGGCCGGGTAGACGGCCAGCAGCCGGGCCGCGTGCGCGACCGCGCTCTCCATGGCGAGGCCGCGCAGCCGGGCGCCGTCCATCAGGGCCGCGGCCTCGGACGCCGTGCGGCCGCTGTCGATCCAGATCCCGCGCTCCAGCGGCAGCCGGACCAGCAGCGGGATGTGCAGGCCGGGGTTCTCGGGCAGGTGGAGGTCGCCGACGCGCAGCGCCATGGGGATCTCCATCGGAACGCGGTAGGCGTGCCAGACGGGGTTGTCCCAGCCCGCGAACGCGGCGGGCAGCGCGGGCTCCACCACGGCGGCCTCGGCCACGAGCTGGGCGAGATCGCGGTCGAGGGCCTCGCGGGCCCGGGAGGTCAGCTCGTCGCGCTTGGCACGGGCCTCCTCGCGGGCCCGGTCCCCCGCGCCGCCGATCCGGCTGCGCGGGTCGGACAGGGCGCGGTCGAGCTCCTGTTCCATGCGGGACTCGGCGAAGTCGACGGCGCTGCGGTAGGCGGCGGCGGTGCGGGCCAGATCCTCGAACATGCCCCAGATCTGGTTGTAGAGGCGCTCGTCCATGGACCAGCCGGTCGCGTCCCCAGCCACGGGCTGTGCGGGGCGGCCCGGCTCGGCGGGCGGCGCGGTGGGAGGGGGCGGCGGGGGTGCGGCGGCCTGGCGGCGCGGGTGCGCGTAGTTGATGGGACCGCCGGTCGGGGCGGCGGGCGGCGGGGTGGCGGGCTCCGTGAGCGGCTCGGGCGGCTGGGCGGCGGGCCGGCGGCCGTCCGGGGGCGGTACGGGGCCGGTGCCGGATCCGACCCGGTCGGCGTCCGGGGTGCGCGGCGGGGGCGGGGTGACCGAGCGGGCCGTCGCCCGGGTGACCGCGTCCTGGATCGAGCGAGCCAGCTCGGCGGCCCGGGGCAGGCCCTGGTCGGCGAGCATGGCGTCGAGGCCGCCCGCGTAGCCCTGGCCGACGGCGCGTACCTTCCAGGCGCCCTGGCGGCGGTAGAGCTCCAGGGCCGCGACCGCGGATTCGGTGTCCAGGCCGGTGAGGGTGAAGGTGGCGATCTCGGCGCCGTCGAGCCCGGTGACGGCGATGAACGGGGAGGCGACCGCGCCGAACCGGACCGGGCCGCCGGCCCCCGTCGGCAGGGCCAGCAGCACGGTGACCCGGTGCACCGAGGCGGGCAGGGCGTCGAGGTCCACGGCGAGCCGGTGGTCGGCGGCGGCCTGTTTGGACACTTCGAGCCCGGGGAGCTGGGGCGATCCCGGGTGGGCGATCCATTCGGTGCCGTGCACCGTGCCGTTCTCGTCACCGAGCGTGGCACCGGCCACGACGGGCGTGCCGGCCGAAACCCGGATCTCCAGACGGGTCTGGGGCAAGGTGTGGTTCTGCCCCCGGACCAGCTCGGCCGTCATTGCCCTGTTCCCCTCGACGAGTCGCTGCTGCGTGGCGCGCCGCGCGCGCTGCGGCGCTGTGTGGTGCGGCGCCATGTGGTGCAGCTCCCGGCGGCCGATGCCTCCGGGAGCTGCGGGTACCGATGTGTACCGGCTCGGAGGGTGCTGAAGATCTTCAGTGCCCTCCTTGGTCGGGCTCCGCCTACAGCTGCGGCAGGATCGCCGGCATCAGGTCCTGGAAGGTGCGGCCGTTGGCCGGGTTGCCGAGGGCGGTCATCTGCCACCCGTTCCCCGAGCGGTGCACCTTCGCCATGATCTGGGCGGTGTACTGCCCGCCGCCGTCCAGCGTGTAGCGGGCGAGCTCCTGGCCGTTGGTCTCGTCGACGATGCGGCAGAAGGCGTTCTGCACCTCCTGGAACGTCTGGCCGGTGAAGGAGTTCACCGTGAAGACGATCTGGTCGATGTGGACCGGCACCCGCTGCAGGTCGACGAGGATCGCCTCGTCGTCGCCACCGGAACCGGCGCCGCCGACCAGGTTGTCCCCGGTGTGCTTGACCGAGCCGTCGTCACTGACGAGGTGGCGGAAGAAGACCACGTCGACCGGCTGCTTGTCGGCGAAGAGCACCGCCGATGCGTCGAGGTCGATCTCCCGTGTACGTGAACCGAACAGGCCCCGGCGCGGCGCCGCCTGCCAGCCGAGCCCCATCCGCACCGCGGTCAGGGTCCCCCCGTCGCTCTTCTGCAGGCTGATGGCCTGACCCTTGGTCATATTGACCGTCACGCGCTGTCCCCTCTCCGCTTTCCCCGCAACCGTCCGTGCGCGGTTTCCCAGAACCCTACGCAGTCACGCCGGTGGCGCGACCGTTCGGGGCCGTTTCGTGTCGGTCCTGCAACACACCAGGTGCGGCGGGCTCAGGCGAGACCCGCTTCCCGCATCTGGCGCAGCTCCTTCTTCAACTCCCCGACCTCGTCGCGCAGTCGCGCCGCCACCTCGAACTGGAGGTCCGCGGCGGCCGCCCGCATCCGGTCGGTCATCTCCTCGATGATTCCCGCGAGTTCGGTGGCGGGCCGGTCGGTGACCGCTTCGCCGCCGCTCCTGGCCTTCTTGGACCCGGCCGATTTGGTGCCCAGCGCGGGAACGGGCGCCTTGGCGCCCTTGGCCTGGCGGTAGCCGGTGCCGAGCAGCTGCTCGGTGTCGACCTCCTCGCGGGCGATCGTCGCGACGATGTCGTTGATCTTCTTCCGCAGCGGCTGCGGATCGAGGCCGCGCTCGGTGTTGTAGGCGATCTGCTTCTCGCGGCGGCGATTGGTCTCGTCGATGGCCTGCGCCATCGCCGGGGTGATCTTGTCCGCGTACATGTGGACCTGTCCCGAGACGTTTCGGGCGGCTCGCCCGATGGTCTGGATCAGGGACGTCCCCGAGCGCAGGAAGCCCTGCTTGTCCGCGTCGAGGATGGCGACGAGCGACACCTCGGGCAGGTCGAGACCCTCGCGCAGGAGGTTGATGCCGACCAGTACGTCGTACTCACCGGAGCGCAGCTCGCGCAGCAGCTCGATGCGGCGCAGCGTGTCGACGTCGCTGTGCAGATAGCGGACCTGGATGCCGAGCTCCAGGAAGTAGTCGGTGAGGTCCTCGGCCATCTTCTTGGTGAGGGTGGTGACCAGGACCCGCTCGTCCTTCTCGGCGCGCGTGCGGATCTCGTGCACCAGGTCGTCGATCTGGCCCTCGGTGGGCTTGACGACCACCTCCGGGTCGACGAGGCCGGTGGGGCGGATGATCTGCTCCACGAAGCCGTCGCCCCGGGACAGCTCGTACTTCCCGGGGGTGGCGGAGAGGTAGACGGTCTGGTCGATCCGGCTCAGGAACTCCTCCCACTTCAGCGGGCGGTTGTCGAGCGCGGAGGGGAGCCGGAAGCCGTGGTCGACGAGGGTGCGCTTGCGGGAGGCGTCGCCCTCGTACATCGCGCCGATCTGCGGCACGGTGACATGCGACTCGTCGAGGACGAGGAGGAAGTCCTCGGGGAAGTAGTCGAGGAGGGTGTTGGGGGCGGTGCCGGGCGAGCGGCCGTCGAAGTGCATCGAGTAGTTCTCGACACCGGAGCAGGTGCCGATCTGCCGGAGCATCTCGATGTCGTACGTGGTGCGCATCCGCAGCCGCTGGGCCTCCAGCATCTTGCCCTGCTTCTCCAGCTCGGCGAGGCGCTGCTCCAGTTCCTGCTCGATGCCGCTGACCGCCTTCTCCATGCGCTCGGGGCCCGCGACGTAGTGGCTGGCGGGGAAGACATGGAGGGACTGGTCCTCGCTGATCACCTCGCCGGTGAGCGGGTGGAGGGTGGAGAGCGCCTCGATCTCGTCGCCGAACATCTCGATGCGGACGGCGAGCTCCTCGTAGACCGGGAAGATCTCGATGGTGTCGCCGCGGACCCGGAAGGTGCCCCGGGTGAACGCGAGGTCGTTGCGGGTGTACTGGATCTCGACGAAACGGCGCAGCAGCTGGTCCCGGTCGATCTCGTCGCCGACCTTGAGCTGGACCATCCGGTCCACGTACTCCTGGGGCGTGCCGAGGCCGTAGATGCAGGAGACGGACGCGACCACGATGACGTCGCGCCGGGTGAGCAGCGAATTCGTCGCGGAGTGGCGCAGCCGCTCGACCTCCTCGTTGATCGAGGAGTCCTTCTCGATGTAGGTGTCCGACTGCGGGACGTACGCCTCGGGCTGGTAGTAGTCGTAGTACGAGACGAAGTACTCGACGGCGTTGTTGGGCAGCAGCTCGCGGAACTCGTTCGCCAGCTGGGCGGCGAGCGTCTTGTTCGGCGCCATCACGAGCGTGGGGCGCTGCAGCTTCTCGATCATCCACGCGGTGGTCGCCGATTTACCGGTGCCGGTCGCGCCGAGCAGGACGACGTCCTTCTCGTCCGCGCGGATGCGCCGCTCCAGCTCGGCGATGGCCGCGGGCTGGTCGCCGCTGGGCTGGTAGGGACTGACGACCTCGAAAGGCGCCACCGAACGTTCGATCTTCGAAACGGGCCGCATGGAACCACCGTACGACCCGCCACTGACAACCGGGCCGGGTCAGCCGGCGTACCGGGCCGGGGTCACCATTCTCCCGGCGGCGCGGGGTCGCGCGGCCGGGAGTGGAACGACGCCGGGTCGGCATGCGTTCCGAACCGCGGCACCTGCCGCTGGGCCGGGATTCCGGCCGGTCGGCCGACCCCTTTCAGGGCCCTGGGGTCGTTCCAGTCGGGGGTGCCCATCACCATCAGCGGATCGAACATCACGACCACCGCGGCGAGGAGCAGGAAGCAGCCGGGGCCGATCAGCAGCGGCACGAGCGGTGCGGTCGCCCCGTCGGCCGGAGTGTTGTCGGGAAGGGCGCCGGGGTGCAGGTGGACGCTGAGCGCGGCCATGCCGGTGTAGTGCATGCCGCTCACCGCGACGCCCATGACGACGCTGGCCCCGAGACTGGGCAGGAACCCGTTGATGGAGACGGCCGCCCAGAGCGCGGTCGTGGCGGCGACCACGGCGATGACGACGGAGAGGGCCACGGTGAACGTGTCGTACTCGAGCTGTCCTTCGAGACATATTCCGGCCATGCCCAGGTAGTGCATGGTGGCCACGCCGAGTCCGGTGATGGTGCCGCCCGTCACCAGGGCCATTCTGGTGGCGCCGCGGTATCCGACGATGAAGATGCCGACGCCGACCATGCCGACGGCGACCGCGAGACTGGCGAAGGTGATCGGCTTGTCGTAGCCGATGGTCACCCCGTCGACGGAGAAGCCCATCATCGCGATGAAGTGCATCGTCCATATGCCGGAGCCGATGGACGTCGCACCGAGGGCCAGCCAGCCTGCTTTGAAGGAACGCTCGGTGCGCAGCGAACGGTTCGTGCAACGCAGTCCGAGGGCCGCGCCGAGGCAGGCCATGAGGAAGGCCGCGACGGGCGTCACCGCTCCGTAGCTGAAACCGTCGATCGTGCCCTGCATGCTCGTACGCCCTTCGCGGAAGCCCGGGTTCGGGGTGACCCTAAGGCGCGAGTCCCGGCAAACAAACAGAAGAGCTGCATTTTATCGAGCGGGAATCCGGCCCGTGACCCGGCATCGGCGGCCGCGTTCACGTTGTGGCCATCCTTCGCCTGTCCCCCGTTGGGGCGTGGCTGTCACTCTCGGCCCGTCCGCAACTTCTGACGCAAGGAGTACACGTGTACGCACGCACCGCAACCGCCGCTCTGGCCGCCGCCGCTCTGATGGGTACCGGCGCCTTTCTGATGTCGACCGCCGATACGCGGACCCCGGACAGCGCCACGGCCGGCGCCGGGCACGTGACCGCGGTCACCGGCATCAGCACGGTGAGCGCCCGGACCACGGACGCGAAGCGGACCGCCCCCGTCGTCTTCGCCCACCGGGGCGCTTCGGCCTATGCGCCGGAGAACACCCTGGCCGCCGTCGACAAGGCCGACGCCCTCGGCTTCGACTGGGTGGAGAACGACGTCCAGTTCACCAAGGACGGCGTGCTGGTGGTCGTGCACGACACCGATCTGAAGCGGACCACCGATGTCGAGGAGGTCTTCCCGGACCGGACCTCGTGGGCGGTCAAGGACTTCACGGCGGCGGAGATCGCCCGGCTGGACGCGGGCAGCTGGTTCGGTCCGCAGTTCGCCGGGACCCGGGTGCCCACGCTCAAGCAGTACCTGGACCGGATCGAGCGCAACCGGCAGAAGCTGCTGCTGGAGATCAAGAGCCCCGAGATCTACCCGGGCATCGAGAAGGAGACCCTTCGGGTGCTGCGCCAGAAGGGGTGGCTCGACCGCGCTCATGTGAAGAACCGGCTCGTCATCCAGAGCTTCGGCGCGGACAGCGTGAAGAAGGTGCACCAGCTGCGCCCGGACATCACGACGGGCTTCCTCGGCACCCCCACGGTGGCCGATCTGCCGTCGTACGCGGCCTTCACCGACCAGATCAACCCCTCCTCCACATCCATTTCGGCCGACTACGTGAACGCGGTCCACGCGCTGAAGGGCGCGCACGGCAAGAAGCTCCGGGTCAACACCTGGACGGTCAACGACGCGGCGAGCGCCCAGAAGGTGGCGGGCCTCGGCGTGGACGGGATCATCACCAACAACCCCGACGTGGTGCGCGAGGCCACGGGCTGACCCGGGGCCGCGGCCGGTTGTCAGTGGGCGGCCGTACGGTGGTTCCCATGAACAGCAACGGGGTCGTCGAGTGGGCCGTCGTCGGGAGCGACATCGGCCCGCTGCTCCTTGCCGCTACCGGCACGGGCCTGGTGAGCGTGGCCTTCCACGCCCGTCCCGAGGTGCGGGAGAAGGCGGTGGGGCAGCTGCGGACGCGACTCGGCGCGGAGCCGGTGGAGAGTCCCGGCTCCGCCCGGCTCGCCGAGCCGATACGCCAGCTCGCGGCGTACTTCGCGGGCTCGTCGCGGGAGTTCTCGCTCGACCTGGACTGGTCGCTGACCTCCGGCTTCAACCGCCAGGTGCTCCGCGAGCTGGCGACGGGCGTGCCGTACGGGACGGTCGTCGGATACGGGGATCTCGCCGGTCGCTTGGGGCAGCCGGGAGCCGCGCAGGCGGTCGGGGTGGCCATGGCGTCCAATCCGCTGCCGGTGGTGGTGCCGTGCCACCGGGTGGTGGAGAGCGACGGCGGACTCGGCGGTTTCGGCGGGGGTGTCGAGACCAAGCGGCAACTGCTGGCGCTGGAGGGCGTGCTGCCCCGGCCGCTGTTCTGAGCCGGTCGCCGGAGTCCTCGCGCCGGGGCGATCCCGGACTCCTGCGCGCCGGGGCGTGCCGGCCATGTCCGTCCCGAACCCGGTTTCGTACCTGTGTACGGACTGGCACACTGCGCCAGTGACCAACACCCTTGACGCACCTGACACCCCCACCGGGCCCGGCCACCCCGCCGCCCGGGTCTCGGCGGCCGAGCTTCCCGGTCTGCGGCGCAGAACGTCGGCGGTGCTCATCGGCAGCCAGATACTCGGCGGCCTCGGCGTGCCCATCGGTATCGCCCTGGCCCCCGTGCTGGCCACGGAGGTGAGCGGCTCCGAGGCGCTGTCCGGTCTGGCCCCGACCGCTTCGGTGACCGGGACCGCGCTGCTCTCGCTGCCGCTGGCCGCGCTGATGACCGCGCGCGGCCGGCGCCCCGGTCTGGTACTGGCGTATCTGATCGGTGCGCTCGGCGCGGGGCTCGTGGTCCTGTCCACCCTCGTGGAGAGTTTCCCGTTGCTGCTGCTCGGCATGGCCGGGTTCGGTGCGGGGTCCTCGGCCAATCTGCAGGCCCGGTTCGCCGCCGCGGATCTGGCCGAGCCCGACCGGCGCGGCCGGGCGATCTCCACCGTCATCTGGGCCACCACCATCGGTTCCGTCCTCGGGCCGAACATCGCCGCCCCGGTGGGCCATGTCTTCCGCGGCACCGCGATATCCGAGAAGGCGGGTCCGTTCGTCTTCGCGGCCGGGATCTTCCTGCTGGCCGCCGTGGTGGTCGGAGCGCTGCTGCGGCCGGACCCGCTGCTCACGGCGCGGGCGCTGGCGCCGCAGGGCGACGGGTCCCCGGCCGGCCGTTCACTGCGTGCCGGAGTCGCGGCGGTCCGGGCCTCACCGATGGCACGACTGGCGCTGGTGACGGTGGCCGTCTCGCACACCGCGATGGTCTCGATCATGGTGATGACCCCGGTCGATCTGGGCCACCACGGCGCCGGTCTCCAGCTGATCGGCCTGGTCATCAGCGGCCACATCGCGGGGATGTACGCGTTCTCCCCGGTGATGGGCTGGCTGTCGGACCGCTTCGGCCGGCTCGCCGTGATCGGTCTGGCGGTCGGGCTGTTCTCCTGCGCCGCGCTGCTGGCCGGAACCGCAGGCCCCAGCCACGGGCAGACGGCGGCCGGTCTCTTCACGCTCGGTCTCGGCTGGTCGGCGGGGCTGGTCGCCGGTTCGGCGCTGCTCACCGACTCCGTGCCGCAGGCGGCCCGCGCCGCCGTGCAGGGTCTGTCGGATCTGACCATGAACACGGCGGCGGGCATCGGCGGAGCCGTCGCCGGCGTCATCGTCGCGCGGGCGAGCTACGGCTGGCTGAACGTGGTCGGAGCATGTCTGCTGCTGCCGATGGCGGCGCTGGCGCTGCGCCGGGCACTCGCCCGGCCTGCGGCACCGGCGTCTCCACGCGACCTCTGAGGCTTCTGAGGCTTCAGAGGCTGATGTGGTACGCCTTGCGCAGCGTCTCGTGCACGGTCCACGTCGTACGGTCGCCCTCGCGCAGCACGGCGGCGTCCCCCGGGCCGACCTCCAGCGTCGCACCGCCCTCGACCGCGACGGTCGCGCGCCCGCTGACGACCACGAAGAGTTCGTCGGCCTCGGTGTCCGTGACCACGCCGGGCGTGATCTGCCAGATCCCGCGCACCTGCTTGCCGTCGGGCGACTCCCAGAGCACCTTGCCGGTCACCACGGGCTCGCCCGAGACGATCTGCGCGGGGTCGAGCGGTTCCGGTTCGAGTTCGGCGTCCGGAATGTGCACGGCGAACGAGGCAGGAGCTTGATCAAATGTGGTCATGGCCGGTCACCTTAGCGACCGCCGGAAAGCAACTCCGCAGCAGGATGCGCCGGGAGGGGACGGCACGGACCCGGCCCGTTCGATCCCGTCCCGTACGCACCCGCCACTCCGGTCGCACGTTTGAGGCGGGTGCGCCCGCGACAGGGATGTGGACATGTCATCCAACGCCTCGCACAGCGCACATCCCTGCGACCCCGCCCTCTCCCCCGAGGTACGGGCGGCCCTCGCCACGCACCACCCCGTCGTGGCCCTGGAGTCGACGATCATCGCCCACGGTCTGCCGCGCCCCCGCAATCTGCGGGTCGCCGAGGAGCTCGAAGGGCTCGTACGGTCCGCGGGCGCGGTACCCGCGACGATCGCCGTGCTCGACGGCAGGGCCCATATCGGCCTGGACAAGGCCCAGTTGGAGCGGGTCGCCGCGGACCCCGCGATGCGGAAGCTGGGGCACCGGGACCTCGCGCCGGCCCTGGCGACGGGCGCGAGCGGGGCGACGACCGTGTCCGCGACGGCGTTCCTGGCCGCGCGCGCGGGCCTGCGAGTCTTCGCGACCGGCGGACTCGGCGGCGTACACCGGGAATGGACCCGGACCCAGGACGAGTCCGCCGATCTCCGGCTCCTCGCACGGACCGGCATCACCGTGGTGTGCGCGGGGGTGAAGTCGATCCTGGACGTCCCGGCCACGCTGCAGCGCCTGGAGACACTCGGCGTCGCAGTGCTCGGCTACGGCACCGACCGCTTCCCCGGTTTCTATCTGACCAGTTCGGGCGAGCCGGTCGACTGGACGGTGCGGACGCCCGAGGAGGTCGCGGGGGTGATGCGGGCCCAGGACGTGCTCGGCGGCCCCGGTTCCGCGCTGATCGTCGCCAACCCCGTGCCCGTGGCGGACCAGTTGGATCCCGCGCTCCACGACCGCGTGCTGGCCGAGGCCCTGGAGGAATGCCGGGAGCGCGGCATCGCGGGCCAGGCCGTCACACCGTTCCTGCTGGACCGGCTGATGCGGGGAACCGGGGGCGCTTCGCTGGAGGCCAATCTGGCGGCCGTGCGCGGAAACGTATCGCTTGCCGCGCGGATCTCCGGCGCGTGGGCCGCCACGCCCCAGGACCCGGCGGCCGGAGCATGACCGACGGCGGTCTGCTCGTCATCGGGGACGTGGTCACGGACGTGGTGGCCCGGCACGGAACGGCGCTGGTCCACGGCACGGACACCCCGGCCAGGATCCGCACCCTGCCCGGCGGCGCGGGGGCCAACGTCGCCTGCTGGGCGGCCCGTTCGGGATGTGCCGACGTACGGCTGCTGGCCAGGGTCGGCGCCGACAGCGCGGACTGGCACCGGGACGCACTGCGGCGGGCGGGGGTGCGCTGCCTGCTGGCCGTGGACGACGACGCGCCGACCGCCACCGTCGTCGCGCTCGTCGACTCCGCCGCCGAGCGCACCTTCCTCACCGACAGCGGCGCCGTGCTCCGCCTCTCCCCCGACGACTGGTCACCGTCGATGCTGGACGGCATCGCCCATCTCCACCTCTCCGGCTATCTGCTCTTCGCCTCGACGAGCCGTGCGACGGCCCTGCTCGCCCTGCGGGAGGCGCGGCGGCGACGGATCCCGGTGAGCGTCGACCCGGCCTCGGCCGGTTTCCTCGCCGAGCTGGGCGCCGACCGGTTCCTGACCGCCGTGGAGGGCGTCGATCTGCTGCTGCCCAACGCGGACGAGGCCCGGCTGCTCACCGGACTGCCCGAACCGGCGGACGCCGCGGCCAAGTTGAGCCTCCAGGCGGGCCGGGTGGTCGTCACGCTCGGCGAGGGCGGGGCGCTGCTTGCCGCCGGGGGCGCGGTGACCCGGCGCGTCCCGGCCGTTCAGGTGCGCGGAGCGGTGGACTCGACCGGGGCGGGCGACGCGTTCACCGGCGGATTCCTCGCGGCGCACCTGGCGGGGGCGGACGACGCCTCGGCCGCGGCGGCGGGATGCCGGGCGGGGGCGGAGGCGGTCACCACCGTGGGCGGCCGCCCCGGCCCCTGACCAGGACGTCAGGTCGCCGCCCCGGCCCCGTACCACACCATCGGTTCGCCGCCCCGGCCCTGAGCACACCGTCAAGTCGCCGACCCGCCCCACCCGGTCCAGGCCGGGTGCAGCGGATCGTCGGCCCGCACGACCGCGTCCGCCCGGTCGCCGGGCGCCGCCTCGCCCTCGTACCGCGCGAAAGCGGGCAGCGTCCAGCGCTCGCCCTCCTCGGTGCGCCGCCGCAGCGCGCCCGGCGACAACCGCAGATGGACACTCAGATCGAACGGGAACCAGTGCCCCAGCAACAACGGGCCGTGCATCACCAGCACTCCGCCCTCGGGCAGCGGCCGGTACGGGCTGCGCGTGGCCCGGTCGGTCACCGGATCCCAGAGATCGGTCAGCACCCGCCCGCTCCCGCCGGCCTCCAGCGGCCCGAAGACCTCGCGCCACAGCGCGCCCGTGTCGAACCAGCTGTCATAGTACGAGTCGGGGTCCTCCTTGCCGTACTCGTACCGGAGACTCGCCGGCCGCAGGAATCCCTGGGTGGACACGACCAGCACCGCACGGCCCCGGACCCGCAACGCCTGTGCGACGCACTCGGCCGGCTCCCTGGTACGGGCCGCAGGAGCACCGTCGACGGCGACCTTCAGCCAGGGCCCGCCGTCGGCGGGTTCGAGGGCGTCGGCACGTGCGGCGAAGGCTTCGGCCAGCCGCTCCCAGGTGATCGCTTCGAATCGCACCCGACCATCATCGCCCCGGCTCCGGTGCTCAGTGCCGGCCGTCCCACCACCGGAAGGCGTCCTCGTCGGGTTCGTCGGGGCCGGCGAAGCGGAACGGGACGCCGAGCCGCTCCGCCAGCTCCCGTCCCGTCCGCTCCGCCTCGCCGGTACCCGCCGCGCCGATCCGGAAGCCGGCCAGGGCGACGCCCTCCCACGGCCGGGCCAGGACCGCGGTCAGCACCACGATCCAGCCCCGGGTGTCGCCGTCCCAGACCGCCTCGACGGCCACGGGGCAGGGCGCCGACAGCGGCGGCCAGGGTGTCCACGTCGTGGCGGAGCGGTGGCGGCATGCGATCCGCGAGCACGCGGTGGCGCCCTTCGAGCACATCCACGCATGTGTGCAGCTCCGGACGGGGCTCGATGCCGCACTCCCGCATCGCGTGGACGGCCTGGACGGTCCGGCCCGCCAGGACCAGCGCGTCGACCCGCTCGCGTACGTCGGCGGGGAACGTCCACCACATGAGCTGTGCCCGGTGGCCCTCGGCGAGGCGCAGTACACGGTCGGCGAGCGGGCGCAGGCCGGGTTCACTGTCGGCCGCCGTATCGGCGAGCCGGCGGATGTCGTCGAACCACCGTCCGGACACGCTGTCCGGCGCGTCGATGCGCCGCAGGCCGCGCTCCAGCAGCCCCTGGGCGTTCTGCGGCTGTCCGCGCAGTACGGCCTTCGTCGCGGCGACCGCGTTGGCCAGCGCGCTCGCCGACCGCGACCAGTCGTCGCCGTCCGTCCCAGGGACGTCCTGGCCGTGGCCGGACCGGTGGGAGCCCGGTGACGCCCTGATCTCCAGGTCCACGCGCCAGAACAGCGGAAGCCCGCGGAAGGCGGCGAAGAGCAGCCGCCGCTCACGGGAGTTCCGCGACTCGGGATCGGTACGCAGGGAGTCCAGGGGCGAAACCGTTTCGAGCACGCCCGGGACGGCGGCGAGGCAGGTGTCGAACCGGTCGCCGGGCACGATCCAGGCGATGTCGATGTCGCTGTACGCGTCCGCTGTTCCGCGGGCGAGCGAGCCCCGCAGCTCCGCCCGCGAACCGGGGCAGTGCGCGGTGAGCGCCCTCGTCAGGTCCTGTGCGAACGCGGCGCGGCGCACCGGGTCGAGTTCACACGCGCTCGTCCGGTCCCGGGGGCCCTCCGCATTCATGGCCTCTCTCCCCTCGTCAGAAGAATGCTCCGTTCCCGGCGGGTCCGCCTCCTACGATCGCCCCCATGGACCTCGAATTCGCCCGCGCGTTCGCCGCCGAGTGGCTGGACGGCTGGAACTCCCATGACCTGGACCGCATTCTGACGCACTATCACGACGACGTGACATTCAGTTCACCCGTGATCGCGCAGATGACCGGCGACGCGTCCGGCACGGTGCACGGCAAGGAGGCGCTGCGGGCGTACTGGGCGACGGGCCTGGAGCGCATCCCCGAGCTGCGGTTCGAGCTGGTGGACGTCCGGGTGAGCGTCCACGCCCTGGTGATCGACTACCGCAACCAGATCGGCGGCCGGGTCAGCGAGGTGCTGACCTTCCGCGACGGGCTGGTGATCTCCGGCTTCGGGGCGTACGGGGAGACGCTCGCCAACTGACGACCGGCCAACCGCGTCGGCGCCCGGAGATCGCCCCGGGCCGATCAACTCCCACGGTCCCCGAGGAAGTCGGCGCGGGGAGCCTTCGGGCCGCTCCGTCACTGGCCGCGCAGCTCGGCGGCGAGCGGCCCGTCGCCCGACACCTCGACGCGCCCGCCCTTGACGGCCTCGGCGAGGGTCAGACCGCCCTGCGCGAGCTCCAGGCAGACCTCGACGTCGAGTGCGATACGGGCATCGGCGCGGGCGGCGGGGCCATCCCCGTAGACCGCCGCCCCGTCCTCCGCACCACCGGCGCGCACGTGGAACTCGCCCTCTTCCAGGTGCGCTTCGACGACCCCGGCGTGGGTCAGCCCGTCCAGCGCACGCAGCAGCGGGAGGGCGAACCAGTGGGCCCGCACCGCGTCGGTGGGCCGCCGTTCGGCGAGCTCGGGCGCACCCCACTCCGCGAGCGCGGCGAGCACCGGCATCAGACCGTGGCCGCGGCCGGTCAGTTCGTAGACCGAGGCGGCGGCGGGCGGCGGGAGCCGGCGGCGGGTGGCGAGGCCGCTCTGCTCCATGTCCCTGAGCCGGGAGGCGAGCACGTCCGTACTGACGCCCGGCAGGTCGGCGTGGAGGTCGGTGTAGCGGCGGGGGCCCGCCAGCAGTTCACGGACGATCAGCAGGGTCCACCGGTCGCCCACGGAATCGAGGGCCCGTGCGGTGGCGCAGAACTGGTCGTAGCTCCGGCGGTGGACCGGGCGCGTTGCGGGCTGTTGCTGACGTGGCATGCGACGCAGTCTAGACATGTTGTTGGACTTTCCAAGCCCGAGCTTGGTAAAACCAAGTATCGCAATCAGGTCGGGGAGGCCACCGCATGGAATTCCGGCAGTCCAGCAAGCTCAACGAGGTCTGTTACGAGATCCGGGGCCCGGTCATCGAGCACGCCAACGCCCTGGAGGAGGCGGGCCACAGCGTGCTCCGGCTCAACACGGGCAACCCCGCGCTCTTCGGTTTCGAGGCGCCGGAGGAGGTCGTCCAGGACATGATCCGGATGCTTCCGCAGGCCCACGGCTACACGGATTCGCGCGGCATCCTGTCCGCCCGCCGGGCAGTGGCGCAGCGCTACCAGGCGATGGGGCTGGCGGACGTCGGGGTCGACGACATCTTCCTCGGCAACGGTGTCTCCGAGCTGATCTCGATGGCCGTCCAGGCGCTGCTGGAGGACGGCGACGAGGTGCTCGTCCCGTCCCCCGACTACCCGCTGTGGACCGCGGTGGTGACCCTCGCGGGCGGCAAGTCCGTGCACTACACCTGCGACGAGGCGTCGGACTGGAACCCGGACCTCGCCGACATGGCTTCGAAGATCACCGACCGCACCAAGGCCGTCGTGATCATCAACCCGAACAATCCGACCGGCGCCGTCTACCCGCGCGAGATCCTCGAAGGCATCCTCGACCTGGCGCGCAGGCACGGCCTGATGGTGTTCGCCGACGAGATCTACGACCAGATCCTGTACGACGACGCCGAGCACCACAGCGTGGCGGCCCTCGCCCCCGACCTGGTCTGCCTCACCTTCAGCGGCCTGTCGAAGACGTACCGCGTGGCGGGCTTCCGCTCCGGCTGGATGGTGGTCTCCGGCCCGCAGCAGCACGCCCGCAACTATCTGGAGGGGCTGACCACGCTCGCCTCCATGCGCCTGTGCCCCAACGCGCCCGCGCAGTACGCCATTCAGGCCGCGCTCGGCGGCCGGCAGTCGATCCGGGAGCTGGTCGCGCCGGGCGGCAGACTGTACGAGCAGCGCAACCGGGCCTGGGAGAAGCTGAACGAGATCCCGGGGGTGTCGTGCGTGAAGCCGAAGGGCGCGCTGTACGCGTTCCCGCGCCTCGACCCGAAGGTGCATCGCATCGTCGACGACGAGAAGTTCGTGCTGGATCTGCTGCTGCGGGAGAAGATCCAGGTCGTGCAGGGCACCGGCTTCAACTGGCCGCGGCCCGACCACTTCCGGATCCTCACACTCCCGTACGCTGACGATCTCGACGCGGCGATCAGCCGCATCGGCCGCTTCCTGACCGGATACCGCCAGTGATCGGATGCCCCCGGTGACCTGCTCCACCTGCCGCTTTCCCGTCCATACCCAGTTCGCCTCGTCCGGGCTCGTCGGCCCGATCGTGGAGGACGGACTCGATCCGGCCTCCGACCCGGCCTGGGCGGAGTCGGGGGCGGCGTCACCGGCCGAGTACGCGCGCTGGTCGGGTCATCTGTGCGGTATGACCTGCCTGCGCATGGCACTCGGCGCCGGGGCCCCGTCCCTGTTCGCGCTGCGCGACGGGGCGCTCCGGTACGGCGCGTACGCGGAGGACGCGCAGGGCGAGATTTGGGGTCTGATCTACGCCCCCTTCGCCGAGTACGCACGCGAGGTGCACGGTGTGGACGCCAGGGTGCACCGCCATCTCGCGCCGGAGGAGATCCTCGGCCTGCTGGACGGCGGCCGGACGGTGATGGCCTCGGTGCACTACGGCATCCGGTACCCCGGGCGGCCGGCTCCCGGGCGGGGCGGGCATCTGGTGCTGCTGACGTCCCGTACGGCCGACGGCACGGGCGTCCACTTCCACAACCCGTCGGGCACGACGGCGGGAACGCGGGCCGCGGAGCTCGCGCTGCCCGACTTCGAGCGCTTCTTCGCGGGGCGCGGGGTGTCGCTGCCCGCGAGCGTCTGAACGGCGCGTCGCGGGATCGAGCCGCACGTCGCCGGAGACGGGAGCGGGCCCGGGGGCGTAGCCGACCCCCGAGCCCTGGTGTGCCACCCATACGGCACGCCGACACTTTTAAGGACCCGTGTCAGGTTTATGTCGCCGCGTCCTGCCTTTAGACGACCGCAGATCGAAGCTCTGCGGGCCGGAGTCGAACCGGCATCTCGACGCCCATGGGCACGGGCCCGTTCGATTCGGCGATGGGTGGCGCATGCTGAGTCTGGAGCAAGAGTCTGAGATTGATCGCGGTCTGCCTCTACCATTTGGGCCACCCCGGCCCGTTCCTGTGCGGGAGGCACGGAATGCCGGGGGGAGGACTCGAACCTCCACTGGAACCGCGTCGTCACGACAAGCTTCAGTTTCAGCTTGCGCTCCTCGCGCACCCCGGCCGAAATGAGTCGGCCGGGGAATCAATGGTCGGTCACCCGAAGAGGTAACCGAATACCGCATCACCCACCCGCTGGTCCGTGACGTCCACGCCGTTGGCCTCCTCGCGGGCGTACTTCACGGCCTGCTGGAGCTTCTCCACCCGGTCCAGCAGCTCGTTGACGCGCCGCGCGGGAAGGGCGCCGGAGAACTTCACCGTCGTCCAGTACCCGATCGGGATGTCCTCGTAGTACACCTCGACCTGCGCCGGGTGCTTGTCGGTGGCCTCCGCCTTCACGTGGTTGCGGGGCACCTTCTTCGTACGGAGGGTCCGCACCGGATCGGTCTTCCAGGAGTCCGTCGACGGGTCCTGGGTCCATGCCTCCGCGGCGTCGAGCACCGGAAGCTTGCGGACAAAGGTGTTGAGGTCCGTCAGCTGCTTCTCCAGGAAGAGCAGATACGAGACCGGCACCTCGCTCACGAGCACCCGTCCGTCGACCTTCACGTCCGCGCGGGCCGTGCAGTTGGCCCAGTCCTTCGTGGCGGTCACATCGAAGAGCCGGGTCAGGGTCGCCGCGGTCTCCCGCAACACGTCCTCGGCCTTGATCTGCACCAGCGTCGACTCGGGCGGCAGCTGCTCGCCCTCCTCGTCCTTCGGCTGGTACGTCCGGGAGATCCCGGCCAGCAGGCCGGTCTTCTGGAGGCCGTGATGCGCCGCCGTCAGGTCCTGGTGAGCCTTGGACTTGACGCCCTTCTCCACTGCGATGATCTGGTTGAGTTTCGCCACGTCGAGGAAGCTAGCAACGTCAAGTCGGCCTGGACAAACGATTTTTCGGATGGCCCGCCCCTCGGATGTCAGGCGGGCAGTGCCGCGGTGAGGTCGACCTCGATCAGCTGTCCGGGGAAGCCGAGCCGCACGACTCCGAGGAGGGTGCTCGCGGTGGTGAATGCGGGCCCGATGACCGAGCCGGTGAGCCGGCGCCAGGCGGCCCCCAGGACCGTGACGTCGTCGCCGACCACGTAGATCACCGACCGGACGACCCGCTCCGGTCCGGCCCCCACGGCCGCGAGGGCGACGAGGGCGTTGGCCGCGACCTGGTCGATCTGGGCATCGAGATCACCCGGGCCCACCAGGGCGCCCGATCCGTCGAGCGGGCACTGCCCGGCCAGATGGGCGGTCCGGCCCGCCTCCACGACGGTGATGTGGTGATAGCCGGGTGTGGGGTGCAGCTTCTCCGGATTGATCCGGCTGATCTCCGCGGGCATGAGGGTGATTCTGACGGCCTGGGCCGCGGGGCGCAGCGGGATTTCGAGAGTGCCCCGGACCGACCCGTACGGGTGGTTTCCGCCGGATGCCCATGTCCCTGCCGCTGTCCGGCGGGGACCGCTTGTCACAGTGAGGCCCGCGCATCCGCACCACCGGCCCGCAGGCTCCCCGCTCGCGCACGGACTCCGTCCTCGCGGGGCTCTCCCCCAGCCGCGTCCGGACACCACCCGTCACCGCCTCTTCCAGGCGCCGAACGAAGGTCCTTGCCTTGCCTCGTCTCCCCCGTTTCGCCGTCCCGAAGGGCCTCACCGGCCCCAAGAAGCACACCGCGCTCACCGCGACGGCCACCGCCCTGGCCGTACTGACCGTGGGAACGCCCGTCGCGTACGCCACACTCGGCGACGAAGCCCCCGCGGCCTCGCGGTCCACGGCGTCGGCCCTCACCTCGCGCGGGAAGGCCTACATCGAGACCCGGCTGTTCTTCGGCACCGAACGCCCCGACGGCGGCCCCGATGTGACCGATCGTCAATTCCTGGCCTTCATCGACGAGGAGGTCACACCGCGCTTCCCGAACGGACTGACCATCCAGGACGGCCGGGGGCAGTGGCGGGACTCCAACGGAGTCATCGAACGGGAGCGCAGCTACGAACTGACCCTGCTCTACCCCGCGTCCGAGGCCCGTGTGCGCGACGCCCGGATCGAGCGGATCCGCGACGCCTACGAGAAGGCCTACGCCCAGGACTCGGTGGCCCGGCTCGAGGAGCGCACGACCGCCGACTTCTGACACCCGGCCACCGCCCGGTCACACCGCCGCGCGGGCCCTGCGCCCGCGCGGCCGGTTGATCCGGTGCGCCAGCGCGTGAACTCCCGCCACGGTCACCGACTCGCCGCGCTCACCCGCGACTTCTTCGCCGATCGCTTCTCCCGTGAACAGCCGGTCTTCACCCGCGCCGCCGCCCGCGGCGAACTCCCCGTGGACACCGACCCGATGCCGTTGCTGGACCTGATCGCGGGGGCCGTCTGGATGCGGGTGCTGCTCCGCCGCGAACCGGTACCGCCGGACTTCGCCCGGGATGTCGTCGATGCCGTACTGCCTCGCTGACGGTGCCGGGAGCGGGAGCGGTCCGTTCGGGTACTGTGCCGCGGCCGGGTACCGGACCGGGCACACGCACGGGACGGGGAACGATCCACATGGGCACGCCAGTTCGTCACTTCACGGCCACGACGCCGGACGGCCAGGTGTTCACGGTCAATATCGAGCGGGACTTCCGGTACGACCCGTACCGCGACTTCGTGGTCTGCGCACACTGCGACTGGTCGCCTTCGCTGCTGACGACGAAGAGGATCACCGACATGGCCTGGGAGCATCTGACGTCGGTGCACGGCGCCGACCGGGGCCGGTCCGACCAGGAGAACGAGGGGTTCCGCAAGGCCCGGCTGATCGTGCTGCCGATCGTCGCCGTGCTCCTGATCGTTCTCTTCGTCTGTCTGCAGAGCTACTGAGCCCTGAACGGCCCGGTCGGATTCAGCCCCCGCTGAGCTCCATGAGCGCGCTCACCGGGTCGGTGTCCGGGGTCGCGCGGGGCCACCAGTCGTCCTCGCCCGGCTCGGATTCGTAGCCGTACCAACGGCCGTCGTGGCCGAAGCGGAGCTGGAGTGTGCCGCCGGGGTGTGTGAGGTGGTTGCGCCGGG
The DNA here is from genome assembly GCF_042882135.1 of Streptomyces sp. NPDC058240. NCBI lineage: Bacteria > Bacillati > Actinomycetota > Actinomycetes > Kitasatosporales > Streptomycetaceae > Streptomyces > Streptomyces sp. NPDC058240. Next base: position 46,114 of record NZ_JBHVWT010000008.1, on the reverse strand, counting down.
GCTGGAAGCGGGGGAAGCCGGCTGCCGAGAGTGCGGGGCGGGCCCGGTCGAAGGGGCCGGCCGGGGGATCCCAGGGGGTTTCGAGGACGGCGAGCCCTCCGGCGCCGCCCTGGCGCCAGGCCGCGACCGCCCGCGCCAGGTCGGTGGTGGTGCGGCCGGTGGCGTACGCCAGCTCGCGGTAGAGGGCGCGGGTGGTGGCGGTGAGCCCGGCGGTGGGACGGGACGCGGCCAGCCGTACCGCGTCCTGCCAGGGGGTGAGTCCGGCGAGCGGGTCGCGGCCGGTGGTGAGGAGCGCGTGCGCGCGGGCCGCCGCGTCCGTGGCGAGGTGGTCGAGGGCGAGCGGGTCGCGCGCCCCGGGCAGGCTCGGGTACGAGGGTGGCTGTGCGGGATGCGGCAGCACCGGCAGTGGGGCGGGGAGCGGCGGAAGATAGCGGTCGGCGAGGGCTTCGCGGGCCGGTACGGAGGGGGCGGCGGGGGCCGTGGGACGTTCCCGGGCGGAATGTGCGGCGTTGCGGCGGCCCAGCTCTTCGAGGAGCTCCCGTTCGCCCCGGCCGCGCAGCAGCAGAAGGACGAACGGGTCGGTGTCCAGGAGCCGCGCCATCTGGTAGCAGAGCGCGGCCACGTGCTTGCAGGGCCAGCCGTGGTCCGGGCAGGAGCAGCCGGGGTCGAGGTCTCCCGCGGCGGGCAGCAGCCCGATGCCGGCCTCGGCCGCCGCGTCGGCCAGCGAGTGCGGCATCTCCTTGGTGAGCAGCGCGGCGAGGTGGCCGGGCCGGGCCGCGACGGCGTCGAGAAAGGTGTCCCAGCCGGGGTCGGCGAGGGTCCGCAGCCGCAGTTCGCAGCGGTAGGGACGGGGGCGGCTGCCGTGGACGTAGGCGACGACCCGTCCGGGGGTGACGGTGATCGCGGCGACCTTGCCGCTGTCGGCGTACGTACGGCCGCGGGAGAGCCGGCCCTCGTCCATCGAGAGGGATTCCAGGGCGGCCACCCAGGCACGGCCCCACCAGCTGTCCGCGAAGGGTTCGTCGCCGTCGGAGGTGCGGGGCGGTACGGCCTCGAAGGTGCGCCGCAGGTCGTCGGGGCCGGGGCGCGGGCGGGCGGCGGGACGGGGGTCGTGACCGCTGTGCGGGCGGGGTCTCATGCCGGCCTCCGGAGCGAGACGAGATCGGCCAGGTCGCGGTCGCTGAGCTCGGTCAGCGCGGTCTCGCCGGTCCCGAGGACCGTGTCGGCCAGGGCGCGCTTCGCCTCCAGCAGCTCGCCGATCCGGTCCTCGACGGTGCCTTCCGCGATCAGCCGGTGAACCTGCACGGGCTGCGTCTGGCCGATGCGGTACGCCCGGTCCGTGGCCTGTTCCTCGACGGCCGGGTTCCACCAGCGGTCGTAGTGGATGACGTGGGCGGCCCTGGTGAGATTGAGTCCGGTGCCTGCGGCCTTGAGGGAGAGCAGGAAGACCGGGACCTCGCCGGACTGGAAGCGGTCCACCATCCGTTCCCGCTCGGCGACGGGCGTACCGCCGTGCAGGAGCTGGGAGGGGATGGCACGCGAGGCGAGGTGGGCGGAGAGCAGCCTGGCCATGGTCACGTACTGGGTGAAGATGAGGACGGAGCCGTCCTCGGCGAGGATCGTGTCGAGGAGTTCGTCGAGCAGGGCGAGCTTTCCGGAACGGCCGACGAGGCGGGTCGGCTCCTCCTTCAGATACTGCGCGGGGTGGTTGCAGATCTGCTTGAGCGAGGCCAGCAGCTTCATGATCAGGCCGCGCCGGGCGATGCCCTCCGAGGCCTCGATGAACGCCATCGTCTCGCGGACCGCCGCCTCGTAGAGCGTGACCTGCTCGCGGGTGAGGAAGACGGGGTGGTCGGTCTCCGTCTTGGGCGGCAGTTCGGGGGCGATGCCCGGGTCGGACTTCTTGCGGCGCAGGAGAAAGGGCCGGACCAGGCGGGAGAGCCGTTCGACCGCTTCGTCGTTGGCGAGCCCGGCAGCCGTACCGGTGTTCTCGACGATACGGGCGTGCCGGGCGCGGAAGGCCTTGAGGGGGCCGAGCAGACCGGGAGTGGTCCAGTCGAGCAGGGCCCACAGCTCGGAGAGGTTGTTCTCCACCGGGGTGCCGGTGAGGGCGACTCTGGCCGGGGCCGGGATGGTGCGCAGCGCCTTCGCCGTGGAGGACTGCGGGTTCTTCACGTGCTGGGCCTCGTCGGCGACGATCAGTCCCCAGCTGTGGCCGGCCAGTTGGGCGGCGCTGGAACGCATCGTGCCGTACGTGGTGAGGACGAAGCCGCCGTCGGGCTCGGCGAGTGTGCGGTCGGTGCCGTGGAAGCGGCGCACGGGGACACCGGGGGCGAAGCGGTTGATCTCCCGGTGCCAGTTGCCCAGGAGGGAGGCGGGGCAGATCACCAGGGTGGGCGCGGGATGGGCGCGGTGCAGATGGAGGGCGATGAGGGTGATCGTCTTGCCCAGGCCCATGTCGTCCGCGAGGCAGCCGCCGAGGCCGAGCGAGGTCATCCGGTCCAGCCAGGCCAGGCCGCGCAGCTGGTAGTCGCGGAGCGTGGCGTCGAGGCCGGGCGGCGGGGCGATGGCGGTGTGGTCGGCGGTGATGCGCGCGCGGAGTGCGGCCAGCGCCCCGACGGGCACGGCCTCGACCTGTTCGCCGTCGACCTCGGCGGTGCCGGTCAGGGCGACGGCGAGGGCGTCGACCGGATCGAGCAGGCCGAGCTCCCGCTTGCGTGCCTTGCGTACGAGCGCGGGGTCGACGACGACCCACTGGTCCCGCAGGCGCACCACCGGCCGGTGGGCCTCCGCGAGGATGTCCATCTCCGCCTCGGTGAGCTGCTCGTCGCCCAGCGAGAGCTGCCAGTCGAAGGCGAAGAGCTGCTCGGCGTCGAAGAACGAGGTGCCGTCGGTGGCCGAGCCGGGCGCGGGCCGCACGACGGCGGAGGCGGTGAGCGAGCGGACTAGCTCCCTGGGCCAGTGAACGCTCACTCCGGCCGCCGCCAGCCGGGCTCCGGCGTCGCCGAGCAGCTCGTACAGCTCGTCCTCCACCAGGGCGAGCACATCGGGCACCGGCTGGTCCAGCAAGCGCTCCAGCGGCGCCCAGACGCGGGCGGCGCGGCGCAGGGCGAGCACGGTGTCGACCTCGGCCCGCGGGCCGAACGGCTCGCCCGCTCCGCCGTTCCACAGCGCGGCGGCGTCGGTGACGTAGGTCGGGTCGGCGAGGCTGTGCACCTGGGTGATGGCCGCGGCGGCGTGCCGCGCGGCGCCTCCGGTGCGGCCGCCGGGACCGGTGGCATCGATCCCTGCGGAACCGGTGGCGTCGGAGGTGTCGTACGTATCGGCCGTGTCGAAGAGTTCGTACGCCGACAGGTCGAGGCGCAGCGACACCCGTACGCCCGCGTCGAGCCCGGCCGCGACCTCGACCGCCCAGTCGCGGACCCCCGGCAGGTGCTGGGCCTCGCGGGCCGCGAAGGGGGCCCCCATCGCGTACGCCGCGGCGGGCGTACGGGGCAGGGTGTCGGCGACCGCGTCGAGGAACGACCCGAGCAGCCACTCGGGGTCGGGGAGCCGGAGCGGTGTGCGATCCGGCAGCGGGACCGCGTGCCCCTCGACCGGCATGGCGGCGGCGATCGCCCGGAGATGGGCGATGTCCTCGGCGTCGCGCGGCCCGGCCCGCCAGGCGTCGTGGTCGTCGCCCGTCAGGCCGGGGAGCAGTCTGCCGCGCGCCGCGAGGTTGAGCGCGTGGAGCGCGGCGGCGCCCCAGCATCGCGTGGCGGGGTGGGCGGACTCCTGCTGCCGGGCCCTGACCAGCAACGGCAGCGCATCGGCGACGGGCAGCAGGACCGCGGGCACCGTACGCCTGCGGACGTCGTCCCCCTGCCCGTGCCGGCGGACGACGGTGATCTCGGCCGTACGCGCACCGGGTGCGGGGCTTCCCGGGTCCACGGGGTGTCCGCAGACCTCGCCCGGCTCCGGGAGGGGGCCGCCGTCGGGATCCCAGAAGGCGACGCTCCCGCCCCGCGGCAGCGGTGCGGGCAGGAACACGGTGGCACAGCGCAGGAGACGGGCAGCGGAGGCGTCCTGCTGCTGTTGTGCCGTGGTCATCGGTCCCGCTCCCCTCCCGCCCCGGTCCTCTTGATCGCCTTGATCCTCATGACTCCTGCGAGTCTAGGCGGGGGGTCTGACAGCCGGTCGCCCGGCCGTATTTCAGCAGGTCAGGCACGATATGGAACACCTCGGTCCGTGCCTGCCGGACCGAGGCGGGAAACGATGAACGGGCGGTGCGCCTCAGTGCTTGGCCAGCGGCTTCGAAGGGGAGGGCCGTGCGGGAACAGCGGTCGGGGGCGCGGGCATGGGCGGGGGTGCCACGGCCGGCGGCCGCTGCGGCCGCGGCTGGGCCGACGCGGGGCGCTGGGCCTGCGCGGGGCGCTGCGGCTGTGCGGGGCGCGGCGGCTGCGTCGGCTGCTGCGGCTGGACCGCCTGCGGTGGCGGCGTCATCTGCTGCTGCACGGGCTGCTGCGCCCGCTCCAGGAAGCGGAGCAGCTCCACCGGGAACGGCAGCACCAGCGTGGAGTTCTTCTCCGCCGCGACCGCCACCACCGTCTGCAACAGGCGCAGCTGGAGCGCGGCCGGCTGGGCGGACATCTCCTTCGCCGCCTCGGCGAGCTTCTTCGATGCCTGCAGCTCGGCGTCCGCGTTGATGACCCGGGCACGCCGCTCACGGTCGGCCTCGGCCTGGCGGGCCATGGAGCGCTTCATCGTCTCCGGCAGCGACACGTCCTTGATCTCCACCCGGTCGATCTGCACACCCCATCCGACCGCGGGACTGTCGATCATCAGCTCAAGGCCCTGGTTCAGCTTCTCGCGGTTGGACAGCAGATCGTCCAGATCGCTCTTGCCGATGATCGACCGCAGTGAGGTCTGGGCCATCTGCGACACCGCGAACCGGTAGTCCTCGACCTGGATCACGGCGCTCGCCGCGTCGACGACCTTGAAGTAGATGACCGCGTCCACCCGGACCGTGACGTTGTCACGGGTGATCCCGTCCTGCGCCGGCACCGGCATCGTCACGATCTGCATGTTGACCTTGCGCAGCCGCTCGACGCCGGGGAGCACCATGGTGAAGCCGGGCCCCCGTACGTCGTTGCGGAGCCTGCCGAGCCTCAGCACGACGCCCCGCTCGTACTGCTTGACGACCTTGGCCGCCGCCACCGTGTACAGCGCGCCCGCCGAGGCCGCCGCCACTATCGCGATCACGAGCTCCTGGACCATGACGGCCCCCTGAAAGCCGGAAATACCCAGTACTGCCTGAATCGAATGAATCAGACGCTATTACCACGGTATGCCCAGTATCAATCAATATGAACACGGATCGGCCCCGTGCCGTCATGGCTGTCCCCCGCCCGGCCGCGCACCGGATGCCGGGGCGCCGGGGAAGGGGCAGGGTGACCAGCGTCAGCACGTACTCCGTGGCATACGCAGCACCGGTGCCGGTGCGACGAGCCGGACGAGACAGACGAGGACCCGCCCATGCCCGTGATCGCCCATCGACGCCGCCGTCTCGGCATCGCAGCCGGGACCGCGCTCCTGACCCTCACCGTCGCAGGCTGTTCCGGCCTCGGCCGGACCGCGGTCGGGCCGATCACCTACACGACGGAGCGGGACGCCGTGATCATGGTCAACAGCCCATCCGTGAAGGGCTGCCACCGGCTCGCCCCGGCGGGCGCCAAGGCGGTGGACAACGGCACCCTGGTCGACATCATCCTGTACCGCACGCGCGACTGCACCGGTCCGGGCACGACCTACCTCCCGAGGTCGTTCAGCGATGTCAACGGGACCTCCGCCCTGCCGTGGCGCAGCTACACCACGGTCCACTGACCGGCCGCCGCGATCAGCACGGCCCACCGGCCCGCGACGGCACTTCGTTCCGAGGCTGTTCGGGCACGGCGCGCACCCAGATCCCGTCGTCCGTGAGATACCGGTCGACGGTCAGGCCCGCTGCCTCCAGGTGCCCCTCGAACTGTTCCTTCGACAGCTCCCGCGACAGGAACGTCTGGGTCCATCGCGCGTCGTCGAAGACGTACTCGACATGTATCGAGTCCACCCCGTTCCCCACGGGCTCCGCCGAGACGATCCGTACGGTGTGTCCGCTCGGATACGACCTCTCCCGCGGCAGATTCGTGTGGTAGTCGGCGCCCTCGCGCTGGATGAGTACGACGCCGCCGTCCTTGACGTGCTTCCGGCAGGCCCGCAGCAACCCGTCACGCACCCGGTCCTCGCTCGCGTGCACCAGGAACGACGCCAGCATCACCACGTCGAACCTCTCCTCGCCGAGGTCCAGCGACTCGATGGGGCTCTGCACGGTGCGGGCACCCCGGATGTGCTCCAGCATCTGCGCCGACTCGTCCACGGCGGTGACCTCGAAGCCGCGCTCGATCAGCGGATGGGTCACCCGGCCCGCGCCGCAGCCCAGCTCCAGAATGCTCGCCCCGGCGGGCACCGCGGCCGCGATCACCTCCGGTTCGTCGCCGACGGGCAGCCGTCGGTACAGCTCGACCGCGCAGCCGTCCGGCGTGATCGCGCCGGGGCCCGTTCCTGAATAACCCTCACGCACCAGTTGTCCGCTCATGTACGGACAAACGACCGGCCGTTGACGGTGGTTCCGGCCGCGAAGCCCTGACCGGCACCGGACTCCGCTTCCCGTTCACACCGAGCGACGGGCGACCAGTGCCGCGCTGATGTGCTGGAGGTCGGCCGGGCGGGCCGGGGAGAGGCCGGTCAGCCGGTCGATGCGGCGTATGCGGTAGTCGACGGTGTTGGGGTGGATGTGCAGGGCGGCGGCGGTGGCCCGCCGGTCCAGGCCCAGTTCGAGATAGGTCTCCAGGGTGCGCAGCAGCTCCGGCTTCACCTCCAGCGGCCCCAGCAGTTGCGCGAGCCCGTGCAGGGCCTCGCTGGGCCGGCTGAGCTGATACTCCAGCAGGACATCGGCCAGCCGGTACAGGCCGGGAGGCCGGCCCGTACCGGCGACCAGATCGACGATCTCGGCGTTACGGGCCACGGCCGCCGGCACCGCCTCCGGTTCGGCGGTCTCCGCGGCGGCGGTGATGGGCACACCGGCCGCACGGGCCGCCTCCTCGATCAGTGCGCACAGACCCCCCGGTCCGCGCCACGGCGGCGGTGGCTCGGCGGCCGGCAGCAGCACCGTGCCGCCGGAGGCGTCGAGGGCGGTGAGCACCGGCGTACCGGCGAAGTGGTCGAGGGCCGTGCGGACGCGCCGGATCTTGCGCCGGGCCGCCACACCGGCGCCCGGCCCCGGTGACTGGCCCAGCTCGTCGGGGTGCGGGGCCAGCGCGAGCGTCATCGTGAGGTACCGGGCGGCCGGGCGCAGTCCGGTGCGATGGGTGAAGCGGTCCAGGGGTTCACCGGTCAGCAGGGCGGCCATCAGGGCGTGCCGGCCGCCGTGTTCCTGGCTGTCGAGGATCTGCCGGGCCTCCAGGTACGCGCTGCTGACGGCGGAGGTCAGCTGCTGCTGGAGGACCATGATGCGCTCCACGATCTCCAGGACGGTGGGGAGATCGCCGGGCAGCGCCCCCTTCGCGGTCTCCTGCCAGCACATCGCCGTGCCGACCTGGTAGGCGGTGAGGATCGCGTCCAGCGGCACGCCCTCCTCGGCGCGCTGGGCGGCGGAGTCGCGCTGCTGGTCGAGTTCGGCGTCGGTGGCGGGGCGGCGGTGCTCGACGACGTCGGCGAAGAGCCGCAGATTGTGCTGGACGATGTCGGCGATGTCGCCGGAGATCTCCTCGTGCGGCAGTTCGGCGTAGACCGGCAGATCGGCCAGGAGCCGGGCGACGACACGGCCGGTCAGGGCCGGGACACGGGCGCGCAGCTGCGCGGCCACCGGGCGCCCGGCGATGGACAGCGGCCGGTCCTGCGGCCGTCCCGGGACACCGTGCTCCCCCGTGATGACGAGCGGCCGATTGTCACGCGTCACAAGTTCCCCCGCAGAAGTCTGCGTTACCCACCAGTTAAACGACGGCACTTGAGTCTGCATGATGACCGGCGTCACACGCCATCCACGCACGCCCCCACCGTCGGAGGATTCCGTGAACTTTCCGCAGCACAAGGGCTTCTGTCGAACCGTCAGGAGTGCCGTGGGCGCACTCGCCCTGGCCGGTCTGGCCGTGGGAACCGGCGCGGTTCCGGCATCCGCCGCCGCCGAGGACGGCACCACGTCCTATGTCGCGCTCGGCGACTCGATGGCCTCCGGGCCGCTCATTCCGGACATCACGGGGCCGGTGGCCTGCGGTCGCTCGACGCACAACTACCCGCACGAGCTCGCCGAGCGCCTCGGCGCGTCGCTGCGCGACGTCACCTGCAGCGGTGCCGCGTCCAAGCACATGACCGAGAAGCAGTCGCTGTCCCTGCTCGACATCCCGATGGGTTCGGCCCCGCCCCAGTTCGACGCGCTGCGCCCGGACACCGACCTGGTGACGCTGACCATCGGCGGCAACGACGCCGGTCTGGTCGGCATCGCGCAGAAGTGCACCACCCTCGACCCGAACGCCACCCCGTGCAAGGAGAAGTACAACGAGGGCGGCGTGGACCAGGTGGGTCAGCGCATCGCGGAGTTCGCGCCGAAGCTGGGGGTCGTGCTGGATTCGATCCACCAGCGCTCGCCGCACGCCCGGGTGATCGTCACGGGTTACGGCCTCTACATCAAGCCCGGCGGCTGCTGGCCGCTGCAGCCGGTCCTCCCGGTGGACGCCGACTTCCTCCAGGGCAGCGTCGACCGGATGAACGCGGTGATCGCCGAGCAGAGCGCGGCGCACGGCGCCGAGTACATCGATCTCGCCACGCCCAGCAAGGGGCACGACTCCTGCCAGGCCCCGTCGGACAAGTGGGTCGAGGGCTACGTGCCGACCGCGGCCGCCGCCCCGCTGCACCCCAACCGGAACGGCGAGACGAACTACGCCGCCATCATCGGCGCGCACCTCCAGGGGAGCTGACCCCGTTGCGCCACCGCCTGCTGCGCGGGGTACTGGCGGCGGCGCTCTGCGCCGCCGCCGTGCTCGTCCCGGACGCCCCCGCGGCACGGGCCGCCGGGCAGTCCGGGACCGGCTGCGACCCGCTGGCGCCCGTCGAGTGCCTGCTGCCGTTCCCGAATGACTGGTACACCCGGCCCGACCCGGCCACCGACACCGGCCGCCGGGTGTCCTTCGGCGCCACCACGCTGCCGCGCGCCACGGCCGGCCAGCCCGTCGACCCGACGGCCTGGAACCGGTCCGACGGCTTCTCCCCCGGCTCGACGCTGATCGCGCACGTCCCCGGCCTCGACCCGGCGGCGACCGGCACCGCCCCGCTCACCGACATCGGCCGCTCCCTCGCCCCGGACGCCCCCGTCGTACTGCTGGACACCCGGACCGGGGAGCGGTGGCCGTACTGGGCCGAAGCGGACGCCAACGCCACCGACCCCGCGCGCCGGGCCCTGCTGATCCATCCCGCGCGCAACTTCCGCGACGGCCACCACTACGCCGTCGCGCTGAGAAACCTCAAGGACGGGTCGGGGCACACGATCCCGGCCGCCGCGCCGTTCGCCGCCGTCGCCGGGAAGCCGCTGCCCGCCGGGCATCCGCTGCGCACCCGTCAGCAACGGCTGCGCCCGGCCCTGAAGGCGTTGCACAGGGCCGGAGTACGGACCGAAGGGCTGTACCTCGCCTGGGACTTCACCGTCGCGAGCACCCGCAGTCTCACCGGCGATCTCTTCACCGTCCGCGACGACGCGTTCCGCCGTCTCGGCGGCCGTTCGCCCGCGTTCGCCGTCACCGGTGTCACCGACTTCACGGCCGATCAGGACCCCCGGATCGCCCGTGAAGTCACCGGTGAGATCAGCGTGCCCGGCTATCTGGACCTGCCCGGCGGTCCGCCCGGCTCCGTACTGCACCGCGGCCGTGACGGCCTGCCCCGGCGGCTCCCGGGAAGCACCCGACTCGCCACGTTCCGCTGCGAGATACCGCACTCCGCCTTCCGCGCCCCCTCGCACCCCGCCCTCTACGGGCACGGCCTCCTCGGCCGCCGCTCCGAGGTCGGCGCGGGCAACGTCAAGGCGATGGCGGCCGAGCACGACTTCACGTTCTGCGCGACGGACTGGATCGGGATGGCCGAGGAGGACATCCCCGTGGTGCTCGGCGCGCTCGCCGACCCGAACCTCTTCCCCGCCGTTCCCGAACGCAGCGAGCAGGGCATGCTGAACGCCCTCTTCCTCGCCCGCGCCCTGATCCACGCCGACGGGCTGACCACCGACGCGGCCTTCCGCGACGCGAACGGCCGCCCGCTCGTCGACATCCGGCACGGCATCGGGTACGACGGGAACAGCCAGGGCGGAATCCTCGGCGGGGCCCTGATCGCCGCCTCCCCCGACATCCGGCGCGGGGTCCTCGGCGTCACCGGCATGAACTACGGCCTGCTCCTCGACCGCAGCGTCGACTTCGCACCGTTCCAGCAGGTCCTGGACGTCTCCTACCCGGACAAGCTGCGCCAGCAGATCGTCCTCCAGCTGTTCCAGATGGTGTGGGACCGCGGCGAGACCGACGCGTACGCGAACCACCTCACCGACCGCCATCAGGTACTGATGCACATCGCGTACGGGGACCACCAGGTCGCGAACGCGGCGGCCGACGTGGAGGCGCGCACCATCGGCGCCCGGCTGACCACCCCCGCGCTCGCACCGGGCCGCAGCCCGGACACCGTCCCCTACTGGGGCATCGGGACCCTCGCACCCGACCGACTGCCGTACCGGGGCTCCGCGATGACGGTGTGGGACAGCGGCACACCCACCCCGCCGCTGACCAACACCCCGCCCGCCGGGCCGCAGTACGGCCACGACCCGCACTCGGACCCCCGCAATTCGTCGGCCGCCCGTCAGCAGAAGGCCACCTTCCTGACCACCGGCCGTGTCATCAATGTCTGCGGCACCATGCCGTGCACCGCCGCCCCCACCTCCTGACACCCCCCACTCCCCGACAGGGATGCAGACAAGGAGCACCATGCGCACGCACCGCATCACCCAGGCAGCCGTCGCGGCCGTCCTGCTCGCCGGTACGGTCCTGGTCCCGCCCGCCCTCGCCGCCACCCCCGCCGACGCACCCGCGGCGAGCGCCGGGGCCACCACGCGGGCCGCCGCCGTGCCGTTCACCGCGGCCACCGCCCGGCGCGCCGCCGGCGGCGGTTACACGCTCTCCTGGTCCTCCGCCGCCGGTTCGGTGACCGTCACCGCCGTCACCTCCCCCGACACCACCACCGGCACCCCGGTGGGCACCGCCCCCGGCACCGGTTCGCTGACCGTCCCCGCCGGAACCCTCGCCGACACGGGACGCTGGTACTTCCGGCTGGTGCCGGACAGCGGCTCCCCGCTCGTCGTCGCCGAACGCTCGCTCGGGATCGAGTCCGCCCGCAACTTCCGGGACATCGGCGGCTACCGCACCACCGACGGACGCTGGGTGCGCCCCGGTCTCGTCTACCGCTCCAACAAGATCAACAGCCTCACCGACGCCGAGCAGCAGCGCCTGCTCGCCCAGCGCCTCACCCTCGACGTGGACCTGCGCAACGCGGTGGAGCGGCACGACGACCCGGACCGGGTGCCCGCCGGTGTGAAGTACCAGGTCGCCGACGTGGTGTCGCTCAGCCACGGCGTCCGCTTCCACGACTCGGCCCTGATGACACTGGCCGAGGCCATCGCGGCCGGGCTGTTCTCCGGCTCGTCCGACCTCGGCCAGTCCATCGGCTACCCGTTCATGGTCAACTTCGTGGGCGCCGACTACGCCTTCCGCGACCTGCTCACGGCCGTCGCGACGAACGACTCCGGTGCGACGGTCTTCCACTGCAGCTCGGGCAAGGACCGCACCGGTTGGAGCACGGCCGTCCTGCTCACCCTGCTCGGCGTCCCGCGCGAGACCGTCGAGGCGGACTTCCTCGCCAGCAACGACTACCTGGGCAACCCGAAGGCCGTCGAACTGAGCTGGCTGCGCGCGGCGTTCGACGAGGTGGACCATCTGTACGGCGACTTCGACACCTACATACGCGAGGGCCTCAAGCTCGACGACGCGACGGTGGCCGCACTGCGCAACAAGCTGCTGACGGACTGACGCACCGTCAACATCCGGCGTACTGACCCATGGTGACCCCGTCGTTCACCGGCGGACGGCCCGCCGTCAGTACGCCGGGTAGCGGTCGGCCGGCCAGTCGACCGCGTGCTCGAACTCCACGCACAGATCGTCGGCCACCTCGGTGATCACGGCCCGGCCCTCGGTCGACACCAGCCAGGACGACGGAAGGTACACGTCCCCGTGGCGTGCGCCGAGCAGGTTGCCGCAGATCGCACCGGTGGAGTCGCTGTCGCCCGAGTGGTTGACCGAGAGCAGCAGCGACCGGGCCACCTGATCGGCGCCGGGCAGCACGAGGGCGCAGTACACGGCAATGGCAAGGGCCTCCTCGGCGACCCAGCCCGCTCCCAGTGTCTCCACCTTCTCGCCGGTCGGCGCACCCTCGGCGGCCAGGTCGACGGCGGCTCGCAGCGCCGCGGTCGTCTCCTCGTGCCCCGGGTGGCGGCGCAGCAGCTCCATGGCCCTCAGTACGGCGCCCGCCGTCGAGTCGCCCTGCAGAAGGTGTGCGACTATCGCGGCGAGGGCCCCGGCCGCGTACGCACCGGTCGGGTGGCCGTGGGTGATCTGCGCGCACCAGTAGGCGAGCCGGAAGCCCGCCTCGGCGTCCTCCCCGACCAGTCCGAAGGGGGCGGACCGCATCACCGTGCCGCACCCCTTGGACCCGGTGTTGACGGGTCCGGGCTCACCGAGCCGGCCCGTCGGTTCGGGAACGTGGCCGGTCGCGAGCCCGGTCAGGCAGGCGTTGCCGGGGGCCCGGCGCGCGTAGAGCCAGGGCTGCTGCCTGAGCCAACCGGTACGCACCGGGTTGTCGCCGCCGCGGGCCGGCGGTGCGGGATGGTTCTGGGTGTCCAGCCAGCGAAGATAGGCGTTCCGTACGATCCGGGCCTCGGCGCCGCCGTCCTCGGTGCCACCGCCCTTCGACATCGCGCGGGAATGGGCCCTGATCAGCCCCTCGGCCGTGAACAGGGTCATCTGCGTATCGTCCGTGACCCGTCCGACGACCCCCTCCTCGTCCGGGAGAAGTCCCTGTACGCCGTACTCACCGTGCGCGCGGCGGATACCGGCCAGGGAAAGGAACTCCACCGGATTCCCCAGCGCGTCCCCGATCGCCCCGCCCAGCAGACAGCCCCGGACCCTCGCCCTGCGGCCTGTGCGGTCCTCCCACGATGTGCCGTTCACGCACGATCCCCTCAATCCGACGTCTACATGTCCCAAAAACGCCGTCGCGGGTCCATCCTGGTAGAAGAGGCGATCGCCATGCGTACCGGCAATGAACCGACGACTGCCCGCAGTCCACTGCGGCTGCGGCTCTGGCTGAGTCTATGGGGGCTGGCCTGGGCCGTCTTCGGCCTGGCCGCCTTCACGATGACCGACCGGCCGGGCTGGGCCGCCGCCTGCGGCCTGCTGCTCGTGCTGGTCCTCGTGGACCTGACAGTGATCGTCCACCACATCCACCAGGGACCGCACTACCAGCCCGGCCGCGATGTCCCGCCGTACGAACCCGACCACGGCGGGCGCGGCAGGTACGGGCACTGAACCGGGCCGGAAGCGTGCCCGGAACCGGGCCGGGGCGCGCCCGCCCGGCGCCGGAGGTCAGTCCTGGGCCGGGAAGCGGGCCGCCTTCAGATACTCCGGGTTCGGGTCGAGCGCGGCGGCCAGCCGGAAGTGGCGGGCGGCCCGGTCCGTGCGGCCGGAGCGCTCGAAGGTACGGGCCAGCGCGAAGTGTGCGAAGGCATTGTCCGGTTCGCGTTCCAGGACGAGTTCGAATTCGAGCTCGGCGGGGCGCAGCTGAGCGGCGGCGAAGAACGCGCGGGCACGCAGCAGCCGGGCCGCGGTGTTCTCCGGATGGGCCGCGATCACCGCATCCAGCAGTTTCACCGCGCCACGGGGGTCGCGCGCCGCCAGCAGGTGTTCGGCAGCGCGGAAGTCGATGACGTCGGTCTCCGGGGTCCTCTCGGGCACGGTCTTCATCCTTCCCTTCTTCACCGGGTCCCCAACGTCCGGCCGGGGTCCGGTATTCCGCACCGGGACCGGTGTCCCGGGGCGCGGCGCCCGGACCCTCCCCCGGTGCCGGGTTCAGCCGGCCGCGGCCCGCTCGGTCAGCTCCGACCAGACCTTGCGGACCTGCGGTTCCAGGTCCTCCAGCGGTCCGTCGTTGTCGATGATCAGGTCGGCCACGGCCCGGCGCTGCTCCCGGGTGGACTGGGCGGCCATCCGGGCGCGGGCCTCGGACTCGGTCATGCCGCGCAGCCGTACCAGCCGGTCGAGCTGGGTCGCGGGGCTCGCGTCCACGACGACAACCAGGTCGTAGAGCGGCGCCAGGCCGTTCTCGGTGAGGAGGGGGACGTCGTGGACGACGACCGAGTCCGGCCCCGCGGCCCGCTCCAGCTCGGCGGAACGGGCGCCGACCAGCGGGTGGACGATCGCGTTGAGTGCGGCGAGCCGGTCGGTGTCGGAGAAGACGATCGAGCCGAGTTTCGGCCGGTCCAGGGTGCCGTCCGCGGTGAGGACGTCGGCGCCGAACTCGTCGACGACGGCCGCGAGCCCGGGTGTCCCCGGCTCGACGACCTCGCGGGCGATCCGGTCCGCGTCGATCAGCACGGCTCCGTATCCGACGAACAGCCGTGACACTTCACTCTTGCCGGCGCCGATCCCACCGGTCAGGCCCACTTTCAGCATGCCCGACAGCCTAGGCCCTGTCGTCAAACTGCCGTCTGCCGTGCGGCGTCTGGCACACACGCTCGGCCGCCCTCCGGGCGACGACGGCAGTTTGACGACAGGGCCTGGAACGCGGGTGAGCGGCGGGAGCCGGTCAGGTGTCCCCCTCGCGCTCCGCGAGGAACCGCTCGAATTCGAGGCCGATCTCGTCGGCGGACGGCAGGTCCACCGGCTCGGCGACCAGGTTGCCCCGGGTCTCGGATCCGGCGACCGCGTCGTACTGGTGCTCCAGGCCCTCGACGAGCGAGACGAGCTCCTCGTCGCCCTGGCCGATCTGCCGGTCGATCTCGGTCTGGGTGCGGTGCGCCTCCGTGCGCAGCGCGTGGGCGACGGTCGGCAGGACCAGGCCGGTCGCGGCCGTGATCGACTCCAGTGCGGTGAGCGCCGCGTCCGGGTAGGCGGAGCGGGCGACGTAGTGCGGCACATGGGCGGCGACACCGAGGACGTCGTGTCCCGCCTCCATCAGCCGGTACTCCACCAGGGCCTCCGCGGAGCCGGGCACCTGCGCCTCGTCGAAGGGGCTGCGGTGGCCGGGCATGAGGTCCGTGCGGTTGCCGTGCGGGGTGATGCCGACGGGGCGGGTGTGCGGGACACCCATCGGGATCCCGTGGAAATTCACCGCGAGGCGGACGCCGAGGCGCTCGACGATCTGCTCGACGGCGGCGGCGAAGCGCTCCCACTCCACATCGGGCTCGGGCCCGGACAGCAGCAGGAAGGGCGCTCCGGTGGCGTCCTGCACGACCCTGACGTCGAGCGTCGGGGTCTCGTAGGCGGCCCACCGGTCGCGCCGGAAGGTCAGCAGCGGACGCCGGGCGCGGTAGTCGACGAGACGGTCGTGGTCGAAGCTGGCCACGACCTGGTGCGGCAGCGTTTCGAGCAGGCCGTCCACGATCTGCTCGCCGGTCTCGCCCGCGTCGATGTATCCGTCGAAGTGGTAGAGCATGACCAGGCCCGCCGACTCCTGGGCCAGCGCCATGTCGACGACGGCCAGGCCCTTCGGCTCCCATTCGTACAAACTCTGCGGATCAGGCACGGTTACCGCTCCTCCTCGTGTTCGTCGAGAAGAACGTCCGGCAGGGGACATGCATTCCCGGACTGTGCCCTTTCAGCCACCGGTTCATGCCGGGAGCCACGCGAGAACCCGGGGTGCGACCACAGCGGCGGGCGCCCGCCCGCCCCTCGAAGGCACCGGCATCCGCGCCGAGGACAAGGGCGTTGACGTTCATGTCGGTGAACACCTCTGCGGGGAAGCCGAGTTCACGACGGGCCCGAGGCCCCCCGGGATCCTCGCCGGGGCGCGTCACGGGCCGTCAGCTTCCCCCCACCCCACAGGTGTTCCCCCGTTCACCCGACCCGTCGCCCCTGCCCCACGGGCAATGGTCCAGACATTGACACGGCCGCACCGCATCCCTACCGTCACTGGGCAGCAAGTTCAGAGACTCGCCCCACATTCATGTACGAGAACCTCGAACTCCTTCGACGGGAAGGCACCCCCCATGCGCACCCGCACGCTGCTCCCGGCCCTGCTGGCCACCGCGCTCGCCACCGGCGGCCTCGCCCTCGCCTCCGCCACCGCGGCGGGTGCGGCGACGGTCATCGACGTGAGCACCGCCGCCCAGCTCAAGTCCGCCCTCACCGCCGCGGCCCCCGGCGACACGATCCGGCTCGCCGACGGCACCTACACCGGCAACTTCAAGGCGACCGTCCCCGGCACCGCTTCCGCCCGGATCACGCTCACGGGCTCCGCCAAGGCGATCCTCACGGCGGGCGGGGGTTACGGACTGCACCTCAACGGCGCCTCCTACTGGACCGTCAGGGGCATCACCGTCACCGGCGGCCAGAAGGGCATCATGGCCGACACCGCCACCGGCGTCGTCATCGATTCGGTGACCGTGCACGATCTGGACATGGAGGGCGTCCACTTCCGCAAGTCCAGCAAGGACGGCGTCATCAAGAACTCACGGATCTACGACACCGGGCACGACGGCCGCGGCATGGGCGAGGGCGTCTATGTCGGCACGGCCGGCGATCTCTCCGACCGGAGCGACCGGGTCCAGATCCTGGACAACACGATCGGTCCGGGGGTAGGCGGCGAGAACGTCGACATCAAGGAGGGCACCACCGGGGCGAAGATCGTCGGCAACACCTTCGACGGCAGCGGGCTGACCGGCGCCAACTACGACGACTCCTGGGTCGACGTGAAGGGCAATGACGTCCTGGTCGAGGGCAACAAGGGCTCCCGTACGACCAACAACGGCTATGAGACCCACACCCAGGAGAGCGGCTGGGGCTGCGGCACCGTCTTCCGCGACAACACCTCGGACCTGACCGGTTCCAAGGGCGACAAGCAGCTCGCGATCAACATCACCAACTACGGCACGAGCTGCCCGGCCACCGTCCACAGCAGCAACACGGTGACCGGCGGGAAGGGCCTGACCAACATCACCGTCACGCCGTAGCCGCGCCGCGACAACGAGTGAGGCCCGCTCCCCGAAGGGAGCGGGCCTCACTTTTCAGCTACTGCGGTCGATCATCGACCGGAGGGGGTGCAGAGCGTCAGCTCTGGCCGCCCGCCAGCTTCTCGCGCAGGGCAGCCAGGGCCTCGTCCGACGCCAGGGCGCCGGAGTTGTCCGCGGACTCCGAGGAGTACGAGCCGCCACCGCTGCCGCCGGAGGCAGCCGGGGCGCCACCGGCCGGGGCAGCAGCGCCCTCGGCAGCAGCGGCCTCGTCGGCCTCGCGGGACTTGATGACCTGGGCCTGGTGCTGCTCGAAGCGCTGCTGCGCCTCGGCGTACTGGCCCTCCCACGCCTCGCGCTGGGTCTCGTAGCCCTCGAGCCAGTCGTTGGTCTCGGGGTCGAAGCCCTCGGGGTAGATGTAGTTGCCCTGGTCGTCGTAGGACGCGGCCATGCCGTACAGGGTCGGGTCGAACTCGACCGAGGCCGGGTCGGCACCGAAGGACTCGTTGGCCTGCTTCAGCGAGAGGCTGATGCGACGGCGCTCGAGGTCGATGTCGATGACCTTGACGAAGATCTCGTCGTTGACCTGGACGACCTGCTCCGGGATCTCCACGTGGCGCTCGGCCAGCTCGGAGATGTGGACCAGACCCTCGATGCCCTCGTCGACGCGCACGAACGCACCGAACGGAACGAGCTTGGTGACCTTACCGGGAACGACCTGCCCGATCTGGTGCGTACGGGCGAACTGCTGCCACGGGTCTTCCTGCGTCGCCTTGAGCGACAGGGAGACGCGCTCGCGGTCCATGTCGACGTCGAGAACCTCGACGGTGACTTCCTGGCCGACCTCGACAACCTCGGAGGGGTGGTCGATGTGCTTCCAGGACAGCTCGGAGACGTGCACGAGACCGTCGACGCCGCCGAGGTCCACGAACGCACCGAAGTTGACGATCGAGGAAACGACGCCGGAGCGGACCTGGCCCTTCTGCAGGGTCGTGAGGAACGTCTGGCGGACCTCGCTCTGGGTCTGCTCCAGCCAGGCGCGGCGGGACAGGACCACGTTGTTGCGGTTCTTGTCCAGCTCGATGATCTTCGCCTCGAGCTCCTTGCCCACGTAGGGCTGAAGGTCGCGGACACGACGCATCTCGACGAGCGACGCCGGCAGGAAGCCACGGAGGCCGATGTCGAGGATGAGACCACCCTTGACGACCTCGATGACGGTACCGGTGACGATGCCGTCTTCTTCCTTGATCTTCTCGATGGTGCCCCAGGCACGCTCGTACTGAGCGCGCTTCTTCGAGAGGATCAGGCGGCCTTCCTTGTCCTCCTTCTGGAGGACCAGGGCCTCGATCTCGTCACCGACCTTGACGACCTCGTTCGGGTCGACGTCGTGCTTGATCGAGAGCTCGCGGCTCGGGATGACACCTTCGGTCTTGTAACCGATGTCGAGGAGAACCTCGTCCCGGTCAACCTTGACGATGACACCGTCAACGATATCGCCGTCGTTGAAGTACTTGATCGTCTCGTCGATCGCCGCGAGGAACGCGTCCGCGTCGCCGATGTCGTTGACCGCAACCTGCGGAGTGGTGGCGGTGGTCTCGGTGCTGCTCGTCATGTGGGAAAGGGCTCCGGTACGGACAGTGAGTCGTAGGTACTGCTACGCCGGGAGCCCGTATCACCTCTGCAGAAGCCGGACAGCTCGGGAACCGCCGACCCCGCTGGACCGGGAGGCGCCTCGTGAACCGAGGGGACATACAACAGATGCGAGCGCGGCCTGCTAGGTCTGAGGCGCGCAGGCTCGCAGCGCAACTTGTAGCATACGGGGGCAGCCGGGCACGGTCAATGCGCGAAGGCGCACACCGGGGGCGCAACGGCTCATATCCGGCACAACTCGTGTTCCCCGAGGCCAGATCGGCCCCAGGAGACAATCCATGGGTACGGGAGCCGTACTCACAGGTACCCCCCGGTACGTACCGCGTGCGGCAGGGTGAAGGCAAACTACAACGACGGACACGATGAGCCAAGAGATCTACGCGGCCGAACCCGAAGCGACCCGCCGCGACGCGTCGGAGGCCGAGAGCAGCCGGGCAAGTCGCGGCTGGTGGGACCGGAACGCCGACGAGTACCAGAGCGACCACGGCGCCTTCCTCGGCGACGACCGTTTCATCTGGGGGCCGGAGGGGCTCGACGAGGCGGAGGCCGGTCTGCTGGGCCCCGCCGCGTCGCTGCGGGGCCTGGACGTCCTGGAGATCGGTGCGGGCGCCGCGCAGTGCTCGCGCTGGCTCGCCGCACGGGGCGCCCGTCCGGTGGCCCTGGACCTCTCGCACCGCCAGTTGCAGCACGCGCTGCGGATCGGCGACGAGGTCCCCCTGGTGGAGGCGGACGCCGGGGTGCTGCCGTTCCGGGACGGCTCCTTCGACCTGGCGTGCTCCGCCTACGGCGCGGTGCCCTTCGTCGCCGACCCCGTGCAGGTGTTCCGCGAGGTCCACCGGGTGCTGCGTCCCGGGGGCCGCTGGGTCTTCTCGGTGACGCATCCGGTCCGCTGGGCGTTCCCGGACGAGCCGGGGCCGGAGGGCCTCTCGGTCGCGGCCTCCTACTTCGACCGCACTCCCTATGTCGAGCAGGACGAGCGGGGCGACGCCGTGTACGTCGAGCACCACCGGACGCTGGGCGACCGGGTGCGGGACGTGGTGGCCGGCGGCTTCCGGCTGGTCGACCTCGTCGAACCGGAGTGGCCCGCCTGGAACCGCCAGGAGTGGGGCGGCTGGTCCCCGCTGCGCGGGAATCTGATCCCCGGCACGGCGATCTTCGTCTGCGAACGGGACTGACGGTCCCGGACACGGGGGCCCTGGGCCCGGCGGGGGCGCGTCGTACGAGACTGGGGGCGTGATCCGTACCGACGCCCTGGACCAGTTGCCCGTACGCACCGCCGTGCCCGCCCTGGAGCGGGCGCTCGACGACCGCGGTGTCGCGGTGCTGTGCGCGCCGCCCGGCACCGGCAAGACGACTCTCGTACCGCTGGTCCTGGCCGGTCTGACCGGGGGCGGGCCGGTACGCAGGGTGCTGGTCGCCGAGCCGCGGCGGATCGCCGCGCGGGCGGCGGCGCGGCGGATGGCGTGGCTCGTCGGGGAGCAGGCCGGCGGCCGGGTGGGGTTCACGGTCCGCGGGGAGCGGGTGGTGGGGCGCGACACGGTGGTGGAGGTGGTGACCACCGGTGTGCTGCTCCAGCGGCTCCAGCGCGACCAGGAGCTGGCCGGGGTCGACGCGGTGATCATCGACGAGTGCCACGAGCGGCACCTGGACGCCGACACGGTCGCCGCGTTCCTGCTCGATGTGCGCGAGGCCATCCGGCCCGATCTGCGGCTGGTCGCCGCGTCCGCGACGACGGACGCGCAGGGCTGGGCGCGGCTGCTGGGCGATGCCCCGGTGGTCGAGGCGCAGGGCGTCTCGCATCCGGTGGAGGTGGTCTGGGCGCCGCCCGCCGCTCCGGTGCGGCCGCCGCACGGGATGCGCGTCGATCCGGCGCTGCTGACGCATGTCGCCGCGACGGTGCGCCGGGCGCTCGCCGAGCGGGACGGCGACGTGCTGTGCTTCCTGCCCGGGGTCGGCGAGATCGGCCGGGTGGCGGGGCAGCTGGCCGGGGTGGCCGCCGAGGTGCTCCAGGTGCACGGACGGGCTCCGGCGGCGGTGCAGGACGCGGTGCTGGCCGGGTCGTCGGACGGCCGGCGGGTGGTGCTGGCGACCTCGGTGGCGGAGTCGTCCCTCACGGTGCCCGGGGTGCGGGTCGTGGTCGACTCGGGGCTGGCCAGGGAGCCGCGCACCGATCACGCGCGGGGGCTGAGCGCGCTGACGACGGTGCGGGCCTCGCAGGCGGCGGGGAGGCAGCGGGCGGGCCGGGCCGGGCGGGAGGCGCCCGGGGCGGTGTACCGGTGCTGGGCACAGGCGGAGGACGGCCGGCTCGCCCGGTTCCCGTCCCCGGAGATCAAGGTCGCGGATCTGGCGGCGTTCGCGTTGCAGGCGGCGTGCTGGGGCGATCCGGACGCGTCGGGGCTGGCGCTGCTCGACCCGCCGCCCGCGGGTGCGATGAGTGCGGCGCGCGAGGTGCTGACGGCGGTCGGCGCGGTGGACGCGGACGGGCGGGTGACCGACCGGGGCGTACGGATGTCCCGTCTCGGCCTGCATCCGCGGCTGGCGCGGGCGCTGCTGGACGGCGCCGCCGAGGTGGGCGGGCGGCGGGCGGCCGAGGTGGTGGCGCTGCTGAGCGAGGAGCCGCCGCGGGAGTACGGGGACGATCTGGCGGCCGCGCTGCGTACCGCGCGGCGGGGCGGGGACGGCTACGCGGCGCGCTGGCGGCAGGAGGTCCGGCGGCTGTCCTCGTCGGTGAAGGACGCGGCCGGCGGTTCCGGTCCGGACGACGCGGCCGTCGGTCTGGTGGCCGCGCTGGCGTTCCCGGAACGGGTGGCACGGGCCCGCGGCGAGGGAGCGTTCCTGATGGCGTCGGGGACGGGCGCGGAGCTGCGGGACAGCTCGGGGCTGCGCAGTGCGCCCTGGCTGGCGGTCGCGGTCGCCGACCGGCCCGCGCACGCGGCGTCCGCACGGGTGCGGCTCGCTGCCGTCATCGACGAGGACACGGCACGGGCGGCCGCCGGGCATCTGCTCCGCGGCGGCGAGGAGGTCCACTGGGCCGGCGGCGATGTGGTGGCCCGTCGGGTGGAGCGGCTGGGTGCCGTCGAACTGTCGGTGCGCCCGCTGAAGCAGCCGGCACCCGGGCCGGTGCGCGAGGCGCTGGTCGAGGGTCTGCGGCGCGAAGGGCTCGGGCTGCTGCGCTGGACGCGGGAGAGCGAGCAGTTGCGGGAGCGGCTCGCCTTTCTCCACCGCGAGTTGGGGGCGCCCTGGCCGGATGTGTCGGAGGGCGCGCTGCTGGAGCGTACCGAGCAGTGGCTGGAGCCCGAGCTGTCACGGGCCCGGCGGCGCTCCGATCTGGCGCGGATCGACGCGGGGCAGGCGCTGCGGCGGCTGCTGCCGTGGGCGACGGGCGAGGCGGTGCGGCTGGACGAGCTGGCGCCGGAACGGATCGAGGTGCCGAGCGGTTCCCGTATCCGGGTGGAGTACGGCGGGGCGCAGCCCGTACTCGCGGTGAAGCTCCAGGAGTTGTTCGGTCTGCGGGAGACTCCGAGGGTGGCCGGGGTGCCGGTCCTGGTCCATCTCCTCTCCCCGGCCGGCCGTCCCGCGGCCGTCACCGCGGATCTGGCGTCGTTCTGGCGGGACGGCTACCGGGCCGTGCGTGCGGATCTGCGCGGCCGCTACCCGAAGCATCCGTGGCCGGAGGATCCCACGACGGTGGAGGCGACCCGGTTCACGAAGGCTCGGCTCAAGCGGGAGTAGGGGCGGGTTCCGGCGAGGATGCCGGTGGCCCGTGCGGGCGGCGGGAGCGGGCCTCCAGCCACAGGGCGAGCGCGAGCAGTCCGACACCGAGGACCAGGAAGCCCCAGGGCAGGTACGAGGTGAGCAGCAGGACCAGCAGGCGCTGGGACTTGACCAGGTCGACGATCGATTCGACGTAGTCCGGGCGCATCTTCACATGCCCGGCGAAGACGGTGACGGTGTCCTGGGGCATCCCCATCTTCCTGGCGTTGCGCAGCTCCTCCTTGTGGATCTCCTCGCCGTTGACCGGCGCTCCGGTGACCGGGTCCACCCAGAACATCCGCTTGGTGGTGTACCAGCGGGTCATGCCCGTCTTCGCGATCTGTTCCGGGGTGACGCCCTTGATCGGCATCTTCTTCGGCATCGGGACCTTGGTCCACGGGATGGTCTGCTCGAAGTAGTAGACGTCCATGCCGTGGAAGGTGCGGGTGCCCTTGTAGTGGATGGGCGAGCTGGTGCGGGCCTGGGCGTCAAAGTACTCGTAGTCGCGTTTCTGGGTGAGGAAGGGCCACTTGAACTCGATGCCCTCGCGCCTGACCGGGTCGCCGTCGACGGATTCCCCGGTGGCGTGGACGGGGGCCTGGCTGTGGGCGTCGAAGATGTAGCGCTCGGGGATCTCGGAGACCATCTTGCCGTCCGGGCCGGCCACGTAGCTGAGGGCGTCCCAGACGACGACGTCGCGGCCGGCGCTGCGTTCGATCTTCTCGGACTCCTCGACGTTGCCCTTGAGGGTCTGCACGATGGTGACCTTGGGGACCTTCTTCACCTTCATGTTGTCGTTGTAGTCGAGGAGGGTGGCGGGCTTCGCCTCCAGCACCGTCTCCTGGTACTGACTGGGCGGGATCTTCGCCAGCCTCGGGAAGGCGTACCAGCGCAGCAGTGGCGACATGGCGGCGAAGAAGACGGCGAATGCCAGGAGTACGAGGCTGGCTCGGCGGCGCATGATGGTGCCCTCCCGCGGCTTCGGTTGCTTCTTCCGGTGGTCGGTGCCAAAGGGGCACTAGTTCTTGGGGCCCGGAACGGTGGTCAGCAGGGGTTTGGGCGAGGTCTCTCCCGGCGGGGCGCCGATCGCGCTGATGGTGAGGACGAGCGCGAGGGCTGCGGCCAGCCCGATGGCGGCGGCGACGAGAGCACGCATGCCGGTCCTCCCGGAGAGCATGGATCTGATGGGTCGTCAGGGTTGGGGCACCGTAGCAATGCGGGCGCGAGATGAGAACACGTAGAACAGCCCCTCTGCCGGGTGGTGGCAAAGGGGCTGCTCCTGCGTGCGGCCGGGCGGGGTCAGGCGGCGGGCGCCTCGGGGGTCTCGGACGCCTCGGGGGTCTCGGATGCCTCGGGGGCCTCGACCTTCAGCTCGATGACCATCGTGGCGCCGCCCTCGGTGGTGAGGCGCAGCTTGTAGGTGCCCGCGGTGTCGTCGGCGTAGATCTCGGGCAGCTTCAGGGTGCCGTCGGCGTCGGTCTTCAGCTCCGTGAGGGTACGGACCGTCTTGCCGTCGGCGTCCTTGAAGTAGGGGCCCTTGTCGTTCTCGGCCGGCTCCTCGGCGTCGGTGATCATGGTGGCGGTGACGGCGACACCGGCCGCGACCGCGTCCTTGTAGGTGGCCTTGACCTCGACGGTGTCGGCGAACTCGGTGCCGGGTGCCGCAGTCAGTGCCTTGTCGTCGGTCCTCGCGATCTCGTCGGCCTGACGGGCGGTGACGGTCGCGGTGTAGGCGACGGGGGGCAGCGAGCGGCCGGTGGCGGTGGCCCGCACCCTGAACTTCCCGGCCTTCTCGCCCGCCTTCAGCACCGGGGCGGTGACCGTGCCGTCGGTTCCGGTGAGAAGGGTGACCGCGTTCTTCCCGCCGCCGAAGGCGGCGTCGGTGTCACCGGCGATGGTGAAGGTCACGGACACCTTGGCGAGCGGGCCGCCGAGGCTGTTCTTGGCCCGCACCTTGATCCGCTCGGCGAAGGCGTCGCCCGCGGTGGCGGTCAGCGTGCCGGTACCGGCGTTCTCCAGGCCTGCGAGGGTCTGGGCCGGCGGGGTCGTGGGCGGGGTCGGCGGCGAGGTCGGGCCGGTCGATCCGCCATCACCCGGCTTCGTCGGGTCCGGGCTCGGCTCGGGCTTCGGCTTGGTCGTCCCGGACGGCGAGGGGGACGGGCTCGGGCTGCCGGAGCTGTGGTCCCTGCCTCCACCGAGGCCGGGCGGAACGGTGCCGGTTCCGTCGGGGATCTCATGGGTGCCGCGGTTGTAGTAGTCGAACCACGAGCGGACGGTGCGCAGATAGGCGTCCGAGTGGTTGTAGCTCAGGACCGCCCGGTCGAGATCCGCGGCGAGGGACAGATCGCGGGAGCCGGCGCAGAGGTAGCGTCCGGCGGCGAGCGCCGCGTCGTAGATGTTGTTGGGGTCCTTGCGGCCGTCGCCGTTGCCGTCCTGGCCCCAGGTCGCCCAGGTGGACGGGATGAACTGCATCGGGCCGACGGCGCGGTCGTGGGTCGAGTCCCCGTCGTACGCCCCGTTGTCGGTGTCCTTGATCATGGCGAAGCCCCGGCCGTCGAGGACCGGGCCGAGGATCGGCGAGAACGTGGTGCCGTTCGCGTCGACCCTGCCGCCGCGGGCCTGGCCGGACTCGACCTTGCCGATCGCGGCGAGCAGCTGCCAGGGCAGCCGGCAGGCGGCGTCGGTGTCGTCGAGGGTCTGCTCGGCCTTCTTGTACGCGGCCAGGATCGAAGCCGGGATACCGGATTCCGCACTGCCGGTGACGGGCAGATTCGTGGACGTGCCCGGCTTGTCGGGGGTGTTCAGCGGGGGCAGGTCCGTGTAGTACGGCGAGTTGCCCGTGGCCGCGCTGTCGTCGGGCGGAGGCGTCGACCCGGTGGACTGCTGGTCGCCGCTCTCGGTGACCAGCGATGTGCCCGGGGCCCCCGAGGCGGAGAGCGCCGCCACGGCGACGGCGGCCACAGCAGTGGTGGTCGCCCCCTTGCGAAGCCGGCGACCGAATTGCGCTGCCATAACCTCTGGCCCCTCCCCTTCGACGACTGTCCACGCTCCCCAGCAGCAGGACTCAGGCGACCCTACGGCAACTTGTGCCGCCAAGACACCGTGCACTGACCGGTTCTCACCTGTTTTTCACGTTCCGGACAGCAAGTTGTACGGCAGTGGTCGGGCGGGCGACGGTGGCTCGCGCATACTTGCCGCCATGCCGTTCACACTCAGTCATGCCGCCGCCGTTCTCCCGGGGATGCGGCGGGACGGGACGGCACGTGGGCCGCTGTTCGCCTCGGCCCTCGTCGCGGGTTCGTTCGCCCCCGACATGACGTACTACGCGGACACCGCGGTTCCCGGCGCCATGGAGTTCGGCCGGGTCACCCACTCGGTGTGGGGTGTGTTCACGGTCGATGTGCTGATCACCGCGGCCGTCGTGGCGTTGTGGCTGCTGCTGCGCGAACCACTGGTGGCGCTGCTGCCGGGAACCTGGCAGGGACGGGTGCACGCGTTCGTACGGGGACGGCGCGGGGCCGCCCGGGGCGTGCGGGAGGCCGCCGGGTTCGTACTGTCGGCGGTGATCGGGGCCGCCACCCATGTCGTCTGGGACGCCTTTACCCACCACGACCGGTGGGGTGTTCGCCTGGTGCCGCTGCTCGACGGGAGCGTCGGCGGATTTCCGGTGTTCCAGCTGGTGCAGTACGGCAGTTCGGCGGTGGCCCTGGCCGTGCTCGCGTGGTTCACGGCGTCGGGGCTGCGGCGGACCGGGGCGCGCCCGGTCCCCCCGTCCGTGCCGGTGCTGGACCGCCGGGGACGGTGGTCGGCGGGGGTGCTGCTGAGCGTCTGCGTACTGCTCGGCATCGCCCACCGGTGCGCACGCTGGTACGCGTACTTCGGGCACATCGACACCCCGCTGGACATCATCCCGACCGCCTGCTTCGGCGCCGGGGCGGGGCTGGCGGTGGGCCTGGTGCTGTACGGGGCGTGGATGCGGCTGCGGCGACCGCGCACGGCCGCACCCGCGGTCGCCGGACGGGCATAGGACACAGGGGCCGGGCGGACCCAAGGATCCGGACGGGCCCGGGGATCCGGACGGGCCCGGGAACATCGCGTCCCGGGCCCGTCCGGCGCCGTCGGCGGGTCAGTGGGCCGCGGACTCCCAGTCCGTACCGACGCCCACCGAGACATCCAGCGGGGCGCGCAACTGCACGGCCGTGGACATCTCGTGGCGGAGGATCTCCTCCACCTGTGCCCGCTCGCCCTCGGCGACCTCCAGCACGATTTCGTCATGGACCTGGAGCAGCATCCGGGACTTCAGCTTCGCCTCGGTCAGAGCCCGGTCGACCTGGAGCATGGCGACCTTGACGATGTCCGCGGCCGTGCCCTGGATCGGTGCGTTGAGCGCCATCCGCTCGGCCATCTCGCGGCGCTGGCGGTTGTCGCTGTTGAGGTCGGGGAGGTAACGGCGGCGGCCGAAGACCGTCTCCGTGTATCCCGTGGCCCTGGCCTCCTCCACC
This sequence comes from Streptomyces sp. NPDC058240, assembly GCF_042882135.1. Lineage (NCBI taxonomy): Bacteria > Bacillati > Actinomycetota > Actinomycetes > Kitasatosporales > Streptomycetaceae > Streptomyces > Streptomyces sp. NPDC058240. The sequence goes on along the minus strand of NZ_JBHVWT010000008.1, from coordinate 18,892 downwards.
ACCCGGTGCAGATAATCACGCACCCCGCCGAACCGCTCGAAGTAGGTGTCCATCAGGCCGCGCGCCTCGCCCGCCTCGATGTTCAGCTGCTGGGAGAGACCGAACGCGGAGAGCCCGTACGCGAGTCCGTAGCTCATGGCCTTGATCTTGCGGCGCATCTCCGGGTCGACGGCCGACTTGTCGACGCCGAAGACCTGCGAGGCGACCGTGGTGTGCAGGTCCTCGCCGGAGGTGAACGCCTCGATCAGGCCCGCGTCCTCGGAGAGGTGCGCCATCACCCGCAGCTCGATCTGGCTGTAGTCGGCCGTCATCAGCGTCTCGAAGCCCTCGCCGACGACGAAGCCGCGGCGGATGGCCCGGCCCTCGTCCGTACGGACCGGGATGTTCTGCAGGTTGGGGTCGGTGGAGGAGAGCCGGCCCGTCGCCGCCACCGTCTGGTTGAACGTGGTGTGGATACGGCCGTCCGCCGCGATCGTCTTGATCAGGCCCTCGACCGTGACCCGCAGCTTGGCCTGCTCGCGGTGGCGCAGCATGATCACCGGCAGCTCGTGCTCGGTCTGCGCGGCGAGCCAGGCCAGCGCGTCGGCGTCCGTCGTGTACCCGGTCTTCGTCTTCTTCGTCCTGGGCAGGCCCAGCTCGCCGAAGAGGACTTCCTGGAGCTGCTTGGGCGAACCGAGGTTGAACTCGCGGCCGACCGCGGCGTGCGCCTCCTTCACCGCCTGCTGCACCGCACCGGCGAACTGCTGCTCCATGCCTTCCAGATGGGCCCGGTCGGCGGCGATGCCGTGCCGCTCCAGACGGGCCAGCAGAGCGGACGTCGGCAGCTCCATGCCGTGCAGCAGATCGGTCGCGCCGACCTCTGCCAGCCGGGCGGCGAACGCATCGCCCAGATCCAGGACGGCGCGGGCCTGCGTCATCAGGGACTCGGCCTCGGCCTGGTCGTCCGCCCCGAAGGCCAGCTGGCCGTCGGACGCCGCGGCGGGGGCCAGCTCACGGCCCAGGTACTCCACCGCCAGCGCGTCCAGCGCGAAGGAACGACGGCCGGGCTTGACCAGATAGGCGGCCAGCGCGGTGTCCATCGTGACGCCGTCGACCTGCCAGCCGTGCTCGGGGAAGACCCGCATGGCGCTCTTCGCGTTGTGCATGACCTTGGGCCGGTCCGCGTCGGCGATCCAGGCGGCGAACGCCTGCTCGTCGCCCGCGTCGAGCAGGGCCGGGTCGAACCAGGCCGCCGCGCCGTCCGCCGCGGCCAGCGCGATCTCGGTGACCGTGCCGCTGCCGACCAGCCAGGCGTCGACCGTGGCCACGCCGAGCGGCTGCCCGCCGTGCTCGGCGAGCCAGGGCGCGAGCTCGCCCGCGCCCAGCACCGCGCCGTCCAGCTCGATGCCCGCGGCGGGCGCCGGGGCCTCGTCCTCGGCCGCACCCGGGTCGACGGCCAGCAGCCGCTCGCGCAGGCTCGGGTTACGGATCTCCAGGACATCCAGCACACCCGTCACCGCGGTGCGGTCGTACGGTGCGCGCTCCAGGTCCTGCGGGGTCTTCGGCAGCTCCACGTCACGGACCATCTCGGTCAGCCTGCGGTTCAGCCGCACCGCGTCCAGGTGGTCCCGGAAATTCTGACCGGCCTTGCCCTTGACCTCCTCGGCGCGCTCGATCAGCTCGTCGAACGAACCGAACTGATTGATCCACTTCGCTGCGGTCTTCTCACCGACACCGGGGATGCCCGGGAGGTTGTCCGACGGGTCACCGCGCAGCGCCGCGAAGTCCGGGTACTGCTGCGGTGTCAGCGCGTACTTCTCCTCGACCTTCGCCGGGGTGAAGCGCGTCAGCTCCGAGACGCCCTTGGTCGGGTACAGCACGGTGACGTTGTCCGTGATCAGCTGGAACGAATCCCGGTCACCGGTGACGATCAGCACCTCGAAACCGGCCGCCTCGGCCTGCGTGGCCAGCGTGGCGATGACATCGTCCGCCTCGAAGCCGTCGACCGCGAAACGGTCCGCATGCATCGCGTCCAGCAGCTCGCCGATCAGCTCGACCTGCCCCTTGAACTCGTCCGGTGTCTTCGAGCGGTTCGCCTTGTACTCCGGGAACTCCTGCGAGCGCCAGGTCTTGCGGGAGACGTCGAACGCCACCGCGAAATGCGTCGGCGCCTCGTCACGCAACGTGTTCGCGAGCATCGACGCGAAGCCGTACACCGCGTTCGTCGGCTGCCCCGACCCTGTCGTGAAATTCTCCGCAGGCAGCGCAAAGAACGCCCGGTACGCCAGGGAGTGCCCGTCCATCAGGAGCAGGCGCGGTCGGTTGTCTGCCGTCTTCTTCGATGCCGTCTCAGCCACGCCCCCGATCCTGCCACGGACCACTGACATTCCCGACCGGCCTCGCTCGCCGTCCTCCCTGCCGGTGCCGCGTGTCGGTGCCGCGTGACAGGATCGCGAGAGGAACACGGACAGCATCGATGCGCACCGCGCACCGCGCAGCTTCGCAGTCGGCTCAAAGGGGAGCACGAAATGGCCACCAAGCCGCCCACCGGAGATCCGGTCCAGGACGCGCCGCGAATCGAGCCGGCGCAGCACGCCGCCGCCGGGCTGCCGGCCGTCGCCCACAGCCTGCTCATCGCCCAGCAGCAGATGGGTGTGCGGCGCACCGCGCAGACCCTCCTCAAGGTCAACCAGAAGAACGGCTTCGACTGCCCCGGCTGCGCCTGGCCCGAGGGCGACAAGCGGCACACGGCGGAATTCTGCGAGAACGGCGCCAAGGCCGTGGCCGAGGAAGCGACGCTGCGCCGGGTCACCCCCGACTTCTTCGCCGCGCACCCGGTCGCCGACCTCGCCTCGCGCAGCGGGTACTGGCTGGGCCAGCAGGGCCGGATCACCCAGCCGATGTACCTCCCCGAGGGCGCCGACCGGTACGAGGCGGTCACCTGGGAGCGCGCCTTCGCCGTCATCGCCGAGGAGCTGGGCGCGCTCGGCTCCCCCGACGAAGCCCTCTTCTACACCTCGGGCCGCACCAGCAACGAGGCCGCGTTCCTGCTCCAGCTGTTCGCCCGCGAATTCGGCACCAACAACCTCCCCGACTGCTCCAACATGTGCCACGAGTCCTCCGGCTCGGCACTGACGGAGACCATCGGCATCGGCAAGGGCAGCGTCTCCCTGGAGGACCTCCACCGGGCGGACCTGATCATCGTCGCCGGACAGAACCCCGGCACGAACCATCCCCGGATGCTCTCCGCCCTGGAGAAGGCCAAATCGGCTGGCGCGAAGATCATTTCGGTGAATCCGCTCCCCGAGGCGGGCCTGGAACGGTTCAAGAACCCGCAGACCCCGCTCGGCATGATCAAGGGCGCCGCGCTCAACGACCTCTTCCTCCAGATCCGGATCGGCGGCGACCAGGCCCTCTTCCGCCTCCTCAACAAAATGATCCTGGAGACCGAGGGCGCCGTCGACGAAGCCTTCGTACGGGAGCACACCCACGGTTACGAGGAGTTCGCCCGAGCGGCCCGCGAAGCGGACTGGGACCAGACCCTCGCCGCCACCGGCCTCGACCGCGGCGCCATCGAGCAGGCGCTCGCCATGGTCCTCGCCTCGAAGCGCACCATCGTCTGCTGGGCCATGGGCCTCACCCAGCACAAGCACTCCGTGCCGACCATCCGCGAAGTCGTCAACTTCCTGCTGCTGCGCGGCAACATCGGCCGGCCCGGCGCCGGAGTGTGCCCCGTCCGAGGCCACTCCAACGTGCAGGGCGACCGCACCATGGGCATCTTCGAGCGCCCCGCCCCCGCCTTCCTCGACGCCCTCGACCAAGAATTCGGGATCACCTCACCGCGCCACCACGGCTACGACGTCGTCCGCTCCATCCAGGCCCTGCGCGACGGCGACGCCAAGGTCTTCTTCGCCATGGGCGGCAACTTCGTCGCGGCCACCCCCGACACGGACGTCACCGAGGCCGCGATGCGCCGCGCCCGCCTCACCGTCCACGTCTCCACCAAGCTCAACCGCTCGCACGCCGTGACCGGCACCCGCGCACTGATCCTGCCGACGCTGGGACGCACCGACAAGGACGTCCAGGCGAGCGGCAAGCAGTTCGTCACCGTCGAGGACTCCATGAGCATGGTCCACTCCTCACGCGGCAACCTCACCCCCGCGAGCCCCCACCTGCTCTCCGAACCCGCCATCGTCGCCCGCCTCGCCCGCGCCGTCCTCGGCCCCGGATCGGCCACCCCCTGGGAGGAGTTCGAGAAGGACTACGCGACGATCCGCGACCGCATCTCCCGCGTCGTCCCCGGCTTCGAGGACTTCAACGCCCGCGTCGCGCACCCCGGCGGCTTCGCCCTCCCGCACGCCCCCCGCGACGAACGCCGCTTCCCCACCGCGACCGGCAAGGCCAACTTCACCGCCGCGCCCGTCGAGTACCCCGAACTCCCCGAAGGCAGGCTGCTGTTGCAGACCCTGCGCTCCCATGACCAGTACAACACCACCATCTACGGCCTCGACGACCGCTACCGCGGCATCAAGGGCGGCCGCCGCGTCGTCCTGGTCAACCCCGACGACGCCCGCACCCTCGGCCTGCCCGACGGCGCGTACACCGACCTCGTCGGCGAATGGAAGGACGGCGTGGAGCGCCGCGCCCCCGGCTTCCGCATCGTGCACTACCCGACCGCCCGGGGCTGCGCCGCCGCCTACTACCCGGAGACCAATGTGCTGGTCCCTCTCGACTCCACCGCCGACACCAGCAACACCCCGGCCAGCAAGTCCGTCGTCGTCCGCTTCGAGAACACCGTCGCATGATCACGACGGACAGGCCCTAAGCGTCCGCTCAGTCGTCTGATAAGAACGATGCACACAGCAACGAAGCCGTGAACCACCGCAGACGATCGGAGCCGGCCCATGGGCGAGCACACCGCACCCAAGTTCCCCCAGGAGATCATCGACGAGTACGCCGCACTCGGCGTCGACCTGCCCGCCCTCTTCTCCGCCGGCCACCTCGGCGAACGCATGGGCGTCACCGTCGTCGAAGCCTCCGCGGACCGCGTCGTCGGCACCATGCCCGTCGAGGGCAACACCCAGCCCTACGGACTGCTCCACGGCGGCGCCTCCGCCGTCCTCGCCGAAACCCTCGGCTCCATCGGCTCCATGCTCCACGGCGGCGCCACCAAACTCGCCGTCGGCGTCGACCTGAACTGCACCCACCACCGCGGCGTACGCAGCGGACTCGTCACCGGCGTCGCCACCCCCGTACACCGCGGCCGCTCCACCGCCACGTACGAGATCGCCATCACCGACGAACAGGACAAGCGGGTCTGCACCGCACGCCTCACCTGCATGCTCCGCGACGCCCCCCGGCCCGACGCCGCCTGACAGGCCGGAAACACACCGCACACACCACACGGCACCACCGCCCGGCACCACTGCCCGGCCGGAACACAATCCGGCCGGGCATCGCCATACCCGCCCACAACCACCCACGCACCACTCACGATTGACAACCGGACGCACCAACTCCCTTGACCGGAAACCTCGTTGTGTGGCCCACTCGGCACCCCACACACACCGACCCCGCATCCCCCACACACAACACCGCGTCGACCACATCAGCCCAGATGTGACACTGCGTAACCACTATCCGATACGCGGACGCCCTCACGCGGCCCCACCGACCCGGCCCCCACAGCCGCCGGGCACCTCGCCATGCCCTCGCACACCCCACCCCGCCCCACCTCGCGCGACAGCACCATGATCGGCTCAAGCCCCTTAGCAGAGCTGCGCGTTCTCAGAATGCGGTCACTTCGCCGTCCGGTAAAAAGCCGTACATGTCCGCACAGCCACCTCAAGCCTTCCTCAAGGGCATAACAAGAGAGTCACATCCTGCGGCGGACCCATCCCCGACCCCCACACCTGCGCCTAGAGTCACCGCCAGTCACCGCGCCGCCGGGCGCGTCTGCAGCACGGCCCTGTACCAACCAGTACGGCCCGGCGAACGACACGGCACCTCAAGCAGAGGAGGCCGCGCCAGGGAAAGGACCTTTCGTGCGACACCGTTCTTTGCTCATCCTCACCACCGTGCTCACGACCGGAGCACTGACCCTCACCGCCTGCGGGTCGCGCGACGACAACAAGAAGAGCAGCGACAGCGGCGGCACCCAGACCGTCGTCATCGGCGTCGACGCGCCCATCACCGGCGACCTGTCCGCCCTCGGCCTCGGCATCAAGAACTCCGCCGACCTCGCCGCCCAGACGGCCAACAAGGACAAGACCGTCCCCGGCATCAAGTTCGAGGTCAAGCCGCTCGACGACCAGGCACAGCCCTCCGTCGGCCAGCAGAACGCCCAGAAGTTCATCGACGACGACACCGTCCTCGGCGTCGTCGGCCCCCTGAACTCCGGCGTCTCCCAGTCGATGCAGAAGCCGCTCAACGACGCCGGCCTCACCCAGGTCTCCCCCGCCAACACCGGCACCGAGCTCACCCAGGGCGAGAAGTGGAAGACCGGCGACAAGAAGCGCCCCTTCAAGACCTACTTCCGCACCGCCACCACGGACCAGATCCAGGGCGCCTTCGCCGCGAAGTACCTCTTCAACAACGCGAAGATCAAGCAGGTCTACCTCATCGACGACCAGAAGCCCTACGGCGCCGGTCTCGCCGCCTCCTTCAAGAACACCTTCACCACCCTCGGCGGTAAGATCGTCGGCTCCGACCACGTCAACCCCGACGACCGCGACTTCAACGCCGTCGTCACCCAGGTCAAGAAGTCCGGCGCCAAAGCCGTCTACTACGGCGGCGAATACCCCGCCGGCGCACCCCTGAGCCAGCAGCTCAAGGACAGCGTCCAGATCCCCCTCATGGGCGGCGACGGCATGTACAGCGCCGACTTCATCAAGCTCAACAAGAAGGCCCAGGGCGACATCGCCACCTCCGTCGGCAAGCCCGTCGAGGAACTCGACTCGGCCAAGAAGTTCATCGCGGACTACAAGACCGCCGGCTACAAGGACGCCTACGAGGCCTACGGCGGCGGCACCTACGACGCCACCTGGTCGATCATCGAAGCCGTCAAGATCGCCGTCGCCGACAACGGCGGCAAGCTCCCCAGCGGCGACGACGCCCGCGCCAAGGTCCTCGCAGCCATGGCCAAGGTCAAGTTCGACGGCGTCACCGGCCCCGTCTCCTTCGACGAGTACGGCGACACCACCAACACCATGATGACCGCCTACCAGGTCGACGGCGGCAAGTGGACCTCCAAGCTCAGCGAGGCCTACAAGCCGTAACAAGCTCCCCGGCCCACGCCTGACCCACACCAGACCGCGCGGGAGCGCTACCAGCCCTCCCGCGCGGTGCCATATCCGAACCACTCCACGGAGGCCCTGCGGTGAACGAACTGCCGCAACAGCTGGCCAATGGACTCATCCTCGGCGCGATGTACGGACTCATCGCGATCGGCTACACGATGGTCTACGGAATCATCCAGCTCATCAACTTCGCCCACGGCGAGATCTTCATGATCGGAGGCTTCGGAGCTCTCACCGTGTACCTCTGGATGCCGGCCGGTGTCTCCCTCCTCGCAATCATCCCACTCATGATCATCGGCGGCGTCATATGCTCCGTCGCCGTCAGCGCAGCCGCCGAACGCTTCGCCTACCGGCCCCTGCGCAACGCCCCCAGACTGGCCCCGCTGATCACCGCGATCGGACTCTCCCTCGCACTCCAGCAGGCCATCTGGAAGTGGTACCCCGACGCCAAGAAGGACCGTTCCTTCCCCCAGTTCAAGGGCGAAGCGATCGACATCTTCGGCGCCCACATCCAACGCGGTGACCTCTTCGTCCTCATCACGGCACCCATCTGCATGCTCGCCCTCGGGCTCTTCGTCTCCAAGACCCGCTCCGGCCGCGGCATGCAAGCCACCAGCCAGGACCCCGACACCGCCAAGCTCATGGGCATCAACACCGACCGCATCATCGTCATGGCCTTCGCCATCGGTGCCGCGTTCGCCGCCGTCGCCGCCGTCGCCTACGGGCTCAAGAACGGCCAGATCGGCTTCAAAATGGGCTTCATCATGGGCCTCAAAGCCTTCACCGCAGCCGTACTCGGCGGCATCGGCAACATCTACGGCGCCATGCTCGGCGGCGTCGTACTCGGCATCGCCGAATCCCTCGCCACCGGCTACATGAGCAACGTCCCCGGCATGGAACTCTTCGGCGGCGGCGCCTGGAAGGACGTATGGGCCTTCGTCCTCCTCATCATCGTCCTGCTGCTCCGCCCCCAGGGCCTGCTCGGCGAACGCGTCGCGGATCGGGCGTGATACGGATGACCACCAACCACACCACCACACCCGCACCCGCCCCCTTCCTGCCGATCCCCGCGGCAGCCGCCCGCATCGGCACCGTCGCAGGCGCCGCCGTCGCACTCGCCGGCACCTTCCTCGCCTGGACCTGGACCGACCAGTTCCCCGGCGACCTCACCGTCACCGGCTACCCCGGCGGCCTCCAGGTCCTCACCCTCATCAGCGCCGCACTCACCCTGCTCCTCGCACTGTCCGGATACGGCATCCGAGGCCTGCGCTGGCTCACCCCCGGCGGCACCAACAGCCCCGTCCGCCTCCTCGCCCTCGGCACCCTCGGCACCACCGGCTACACCATCGGCGCCATCGCCTACGACCTCGGCGGCGTCGTCAACCTGGAACCCGGCGCCTGGGTCAGCGGCATCGGCGCACTCATCGCCACCATCACCGCACTCGGACTCCCCGGCGACCACCCACTCGCCGACACCGGGACCACCGCCTGGCAGCGCTTCCGCAACAGCCTCGGCGCCCCCCAGGCCCCCCGCGCCAAAGCCCTCCCCTCCTGGGCCGAAATCCTCATCATCGTCGCCGCGTTCGGCATCGGCCTCTATGTCTTCACCTACGGCATCGACACCGACTACACCGAACTCTTCATCGGCTTCCTCATCACCGTCGGCTTCGCCTTCACCGCACTCCACCGAGCCGGACTCATCTCCCGCCTCACCGCACTGACCGCGAAGCACCGCAACATCACTCTCGCCGCAGCCCTCGTCGCAGCCGTCTGCTTCCCCTTCACCCAGCAGAAAGAGGAATACGCGCTCATCGGCGCCAACATCCTCATCTTCGGCACCGTCGCACTCGGCCTCAACGTCGTCGTCGGCCTCGCCGGCCTCCTCGACCTCGGATACGTCGCCTTCCTCGGCGTCGGCGCCTACGCCGCCGCCCTGGTCTCCGGCTCCACCATGTCGGCCATCGGCGTCGAATTCCCCTTCTGGGCCGCCGTCCTCACCGGCGCCGGAGCATCACTCGTCTTCGGCGTACTCATCGGCGCACCCACCCTGCGACTGCGCGGCGACTACCTCGCCATCGTCACCCTCGGCTTCGGTGAAATCTTCCGCCTCACCGTGAACAACCTCAACGGCAACAGCGGACCCGACCTCACCAACGGCTCCCAAGGCATCCCCAGCATCCCCGACCTCAACTTCTTCGGATTCGACTTCGGCCTCAAGCACAACATCCTCGGCTTCGACCTCGGCAGGTCCGCCAACTACTACCTGCTGATGCTCGTCTTCACCGCCGTCGTCGTCCTCGTCTTCCGCCGCTCCGGAGAATCCCGCATCGGCCGCGCCTGGGTCGCCATCCGCGAAGACGAAACCGCAGCCACCGCCATGGGCATCAACGCCTTCCGGCTCAAACTGCTCGCCTTCGCCCTCGGCGCCACCCTCGCCGGACTCGCCGGAACCGTCCAGGCACACGTCAACTACACCGTGACACCCGAGCAGTACCAGTTCGCCGGCTCCGTACCCCCCAACTCCGCCTTCCTCCTCGCCGCCGTCATCCTCGGCGGCATGGGAACCCTCAGCGGACCCCTCGTCGGCGCCGCACTGCTCTACCTCATCCCGGCCAAGCTCCAGTTCATGCAGGACTACCAGCTCTTCCTCTTCGGCATCGCACTCATCCTCCTGATGCGCCTGCGCCCCGAAGGACTGGTCGCCGACCGCAGGAAGCAGCTCGAATTCCACGAGAACGACGAGCCCGACGTACCGGAAGCACGGCAGCCCGAAGAGACCGGCGCCGGCATCGCCAAGGCGGGGGCGTGACCACCATGACCACCACCACGAAGACCGCCACCACCGTCCTCGACGCCAGCGGCGTCACCATGCGCTTCGGCGGCCTCACCGCCGTACGCGATGTCGACCTCACCGTCAACGCGGGCGAGATCGTCGGCCTCATCGGCCCCAACGGCGCCGGCAAGACCACCTTCTTCAACTGCCTCACCGGCCTGTACGTCCCCACCGAGGGCAAGGTCAGCTACAAGGGCACCGTCCTGCCGCCCAAGCCCCACCTCGTCACCCAGGCAGGCATCGCCCGCACCTTCCAGAACATCCGGCTCTTCGCCAACATGACCGTCCTGGAAAACGTCCTCGTCGGACGCCACACCAGGACCAAGGAAGGCCTCTGGTCCGCCCTCCTGCGCCTCCCCGGCTTCACCAGGGCCGAGAACGCCAGCCGCGAACGCGCCATGGAACTCCTGGACTTCATCGGCCTGGCGGACAAGGCCGACCACCTCGCGCGCAACCTCCCCTACGGAGACCAGCGCAAGCTGGAAATCGCCCGCGCCCTCGCCAGCGACCCCGGACTCCTCCTCCTCGACGAGCCCACCGCCGGCATGAACCCGCAAGAGACCCGCGTCACCGAAGAACTCATCTTCGCCATCCGTGACCAGGGCATCGCCGTCCTCGTCATCGAGCACGACATGCGGTTCATCTTCAACCTCTGCGACCGCGTCGCCGTCCTCGTCCAGGGCGAAAAGCTCGTCGAAGGCACCCCCGACATCGTCCAGAGCGACGAACGCGTCGTCGCGGCCTACCTCGGCACCCCCTTCGAAGGCGCCCCCGGCGCCGAAGAAGCCGCCGAGGTCGAAGCCGCAGAAGCCGGAGCCGCCGGAGCGAGCACCGCCAGGACCGCGGCCACCACCGACACCAGCACCAGCACCAGCACCAGCACCGAGGAGGAGGACACCCGATGACCGCACTGCTAGAGGTCGAGGACCTCCGCGTCGCCTACGGCAAGATCGAAGCCGTCAAGGGCATCTCCTTCACCGTCGAAGCCGGCCAGGTCGTCACCCTCATCGGCACCAACGGCGCCGGCAAGACCACCACCCTGCGCACCCTCTCCGGCCTCCTCAAACCGGTCGGCGGCCGCATCGTCTTCGACGGCAAACCGCTCGCCGACATCCCCGCGCACAAGGTCGTCTCCCTGGGCCTCGCCCACTCCCCCGAGGGACGCCACATCTTCCCCCGGCTGACCATCACCGAGAACCTCCAGCTCGGCGCCTACCTCCGCAACGACAAGGCGGGCATCGAAAAGGACATCCAGCGCGCCTACGACCTCTTCCCCATCCTCGGGGAACGCCGGAAGCAGGCCGCCGGAACCCTCTCCGGCGGCGAACAGCAGATGCTCGCCATGGGCAGGGCCCTCATGTGCCAGCCCAAACTCCTGATGCTCGACGAACCCTCCATGGGCCTCTCCCCGATCATGATGCAGAAGATCATGGAGACCATCGTCGAACTCAAGGCCCAGGGCACCACCATCCTGCTCGTCGAGCAGAACGCCCAGGCCGCGCTCTCGCTCGCGGACCACGGCCACGTCATGGAGGTCGGCAAGATCGTCCTCTCCGGCACCGGCGCGGACCTCCTCCACGACGAGTCCGTCCGCAAGGCCTACCTCGGCGAGGACTGACACACACGAGGAAGGCCCGCGTCCCGGATGTCCGGGACGCGGGCCTTCCTCGTACTCGCGTACGGCCTACTCGGCCGCCTTCTTCTTCTCCTCGGCGTCCTCGATCAACGCCTCTGCCAGCTGCTGCATCGACAGCCGTCGGTCCATCGACGTCTTCTGGATCCACCGGAACGCGGCCGGCTCGGAGAGCCCGTAATCCGTCTGCAGAATGCTCTTCGCCCGGTCCACCAGCTTCCGCGTCTCCAGCCGCTGCGCGAGATCCGCGACCTCGGACTCCAGCGCCTTCAGCTCCGCGAACCGCGACACCGCCATCTCGATGGCCGGCACCACGTCGCTCTTGCTGAACGGCTTCACCAGATACGCCATCGCCCCGGCGTCCCTGGCCCGCTCGACGAGATCGCGCTGCGAGAACGCGGTCAGCATCAGGACCGGCGCGATGGACTCCTCGGCGATCTTCTCCGCCGCGGAGATCCCGTCCAGGACCGGCATCTTCACATCGAGGATGACCAGGTCCGGCCGGTGCTCCCGAGCCAGCTCGACGGCCCGCTGCCCGTCCCCGGCCTCGCCGACGACCGCGTAGCCCTCTTCCTCCAGCATCTCTTTGAGGTCGAGACGGATGAGCGCCTCGTCCTCGGCGATGACGACGCGGGTTGTCAGCGGCGGAACGTGCGACTTGTCGTCGTCGGCGGCGGGCTGGGGCGACTCGGGCGTGGTCACGGGGCTCCTTGATCAAGGCAGGGGTACTGCTGCCAAGAGCCTACCCAGCTGCGGTAAGGTGGTCGGGCAGCGGGTCGAGGGAAACCTACGATTCAGCGAGCCCCGGTAGTCCAATTGGTTAGAGACAATGGATTCAAAACCCATACAGTGTCGGTTCGAGTCCGACTCGGGGTACTTTTCCTTCGATTCCAAGGCCGCCGAAGAATGGCTAGGCTTCACGTGAACGTGTGAATGCCAGCTTGTTCCGCCTCCAGGTTGCCTGGATACCGGACAGGCTCGGCCTGGTGTACGACCTTGATACGCGCAAGCGCGCTCTGGCCCTCGTCGCGCAGGGTTTCAGCCAGAACTCCGTAAGCAGACAGACCGGCATCTCGCGCGCCGCAATCCGTTCGTGGCAGACACGAACAGATCCCCTCGGCAGGGGGCGCGCTGCGGGCTGTCCGCGATGCAGCGACATGCCGAGTGATCCTGAAGTCCCCGCTGCGTACGCCTACTTACTGGGCCTCTATCTCGGCGACGGCTGCATCAGCTCCAGCAAGAGGGGCGTGCATTTCCTCCGTATCGCCTGCGCCGACAGCTGGCCCGGTCTCATCGACGCTTGCGCCGAAGCCATGCAGCTCGTGCGCCCCGGCAACAAGGTGTTCCGAGTTCAGCGTCAGGGCTGCCAGAACGTGACCTGCTACAGCAAGCACTGGCCGTGCTTCTTCCCCCAGCACGGCCCCGGCAAGAAGCACGAGCGCACGATCTCTCTCGAACCCTGGCAGCAGCAGATCGTGCGTACCCACCCCTGGGAGTTCATCCGCGGTCTGGTCCACTCCGACGGATGCCGAGTCACCAACTGGACCACGAGACTCATCGGCGGCGAGCAGAAGCGCTACGAATACCCCCGGTACTTCTTCACCAACTTGTCGGCCGACATCCTGCGGCTTTTCACCGACGCCTTGGACTTCGTCGGCGTTCACTGGAAGCAGGCCAACAGCCGGAACATCTCCGTCGCCCGACGGGCGTCCGTCGCGCTGATGGACGCCCACGTCGGGCCGAAGTACTGACGACCGGCCTACTTCGGGCTGTCGTCCTCACCGATGTGATGCGCCCGCACCAGGTTCGTCGAGCCCGGGACCCCCGGCGGGGAGCCGGCCGTGATGACCACGACGTCGCCCTCCTGGCAGCGGCCGATCTTCAGCAGCTCCTCGTCGACCTGGGCGACCATCGCGTCCGTCGAGTCCACGTGCGGGCCGAGGAAGGTCTCGACGCCCCAGGTCAGGTTCAGCTGGGAGCGGGTGGCCGGGTCCGGGGTGAAGGCGAGGAGCGGGATGGGTGAGCGGTAGCGGGAGAGGCGCCTGACCGTGTCGCCGCTCTGGGTGAAGGCGACCAGGAACTTCGCGCCGAGGAAGTCGCCCATCTCGGCTGCCGCGCGGGCCACCGCGCCGCCCTGGGTGCGGGGCTTGTTGCGGTCGGTCAGGGGCGGGAGGCCCTTGGTGAGGATGTCCTCCTCGGCGGCCTCGACGATGCGGGACATCGTGCGGACCGTCTCGATGGGGTACTTGCCCACGCTGGTCTCGCCGGAGAGCATCACCGCGTCCGTGCCGTCGATGACCGCGTTGGCGACGTCGGAGGCCTCGGCGCGGGTGGGGCGGGAGTTGTCGATCATCGAGTCGAGCATCTGGGTGGCGACGATGACCGGTTTGGCGTTGCGCTTGGCGAGTTTGATCGCGCGCTTCTGGACGATCGGCACCTGCTCCAGGGGCATTTCGACGCCGAGGTCGCCGCGGGCGACCATGATTCCGTCGAAGGCGGCGACGATGCCGTCGATGTTCTCGACGGCCTGGGGTTTCTCCACCTTGGCGATGACGGGGAGGCGGCGGCCTTCCTCGTCCATGATGCGGTGGACTTCCTCGATGTCGCGTCCGCTGCGTACGAAGGAGAGGGCGATGATGTCGGCGCCGGTGCGCAGGGCCCAGCGGAGGTCTTCGATGTCCTTCTCGGAGAGTGCGGGGACGGAGACGGCGACGCCGGGGAGGTTGAGGCCCTTGTGGTCGGAGACCATGCCGCCTTCGATGACGGTGGTGTGGACGCGGGGGCCGTCGACTTGGGTGACTTCGAGGGTGACGCGGCCGTCGTCGACGAGGATGCGTTCGCCGGTGGTGACGTCGGCGGCGAGGCCGTCGTAGGTGGTGCCGCAGGTGTGGCGGTCGCCTTCGACGGGTTCGACGGTGATGGTGAAGCTGTCGCCGCGTTCGAGGAGTACGGGGCCTTCGCGGAAGCGTCCGAGGCGGATCTTCGGGCCTTGAAGGTCGGCGAGGATGCCGACGCTGTGTCCGTTCTCGTCGGAGGCCTTGCGTACGCGGTGGTATCGCTCTTCATGTTCGGCGTAGGTGCCGTGGCTGAGGTTGAGGCGGGCGACGTCCATTCCCGCTTCGACCAATGCCTTGATCTGGTCGTATGTGTCGACGGCGGGGCCCAGGGTACAAACGATTTTTGCTCGGCGCATGGTTCGAGCCTAGACCTTACCTACGGGTAGTTATTTGGCGTGCCGTGACTGCTCAACGACCTTTGGATGAAGGCTTATTGACAAGTGTTGAATTGTGCGGCGGGGTGCTCGGATGAGCATTGTTTTCTACAGTTTTGGCGGTGACATGATGAAGCGGGCGTTGACCTGGGCGTAGACGGTCTGGCGTTGTGGTTCGAGGTCGAGGGCGGGGGCGGGTTCGGGTGTTGCTCCGCCGAAGGCGGCGCGGCCGCGCATGGCGCCGGGGGCGGGGAGCGCGGGAGGGGCGGTGTTCTCGGCGCCGAGTCGGCGAGTTCGACGAGGGCGGTGAGCTGGGCGCCGAGGGCGTCGGCGTATTCGCGGGCGCGTTGGACGGCTTCGTGGACGGCTTGGCGGCGGGCGGTTCCGTGGGCGGGTGAGTCGGGGCGCAGGTCCCACCAGGGGCCGTTGACCCGGGTCATGTCGAGGTCGGCGATTCGGGTGGTGAATTCGCCCAGCGCGGTGAAGTCGTTGAGGACGGCGGTGATGTGGACGCGGCCGTGGTAGGCGTGGATTTGTTCGTTGCGGCCTTTCTGGGTCAGTTCGGGCGTGATGGAGATTGCGCCGGTTTCGAGTTTTTCTATGGCTTGTCCGTAGGAGCGTGCGAGTTCGAGTACGTGGTTGTTGCGGCGGGTGAGGTCTTCGAGGGCGTTGCGGCGGTCCTTGCCGCGGGCGGTGACGGTGATGGTGATGCGGGCGGTCTCGGGGTCGACTTCGAGGCGGGCTTCGCCGCGGACTGCGACGCGGGGGTGTTCGGGGGTGCCGTAGGACGGTGGGGTGTGGGTCATGGGTTCACTGTCGCATCCGGGTCCGACAGCGGGTGGTCATCAGATCGAAACCCGCAGGGGGTGTTGCCGGGTGCGGCTCCTGGGTCATTATCTACGCGCGTTGTGTGCGGCGGGCCCTGTTGTGCGGGTGCCGTGTCGTACGAGAACCGAGCTGCGTGAGAACTGAGATGTGGGAGACGAAATGCCGCTGAACCGTAGGACGTTCCTGGGCACATCGGCGGCCGCCGGTGCGGGTGTGGCGATCGCGGGGGGTTCCGCGGCGCCTGCCGCGGCCCATGGTCATGACCATGGGCATGGTCACGGGCGTCCGCCGAAGCGGTACTCGTTCACCGTGATGGGGACGACGGATCTGCATGGGAATGTCTTCAACTGGGACTACTTCACGGACAAGGAGTTCGACGACAAGGCGCACAACGATGTCGGTCTGGCGAAGATCTCGACTCTGGTGGACCAGGTGCGCCGGGAGAAGGGTCGTCGTAACACGCTGATGATCGATGCGGGTGACACGATCCAGGGCACCCAGTTGTCGTACTACTACGCCAAGATCGATCCGATCACGGCGAAGCGTGGTCCGGTGCATCCGATGGCGCAGGCGATGAATGCGATCGGGTACGACGCGGCGGCGTTGGGCAACCATGAGTTCAATTACGGTATTCCGGTGCTGCGGAAGTTCGAGGAGCAGTGCGACTTCCCGCTGCTGGGTGCGAACGCACTGGATGCGAAGACGTTGCGGCCGGCGTTCGCCCCGTATGTCATCAAGCGGTTGCGTACTCCGCACGGCCGGGATGTGAAGGTGGCGATCCTGGGGCTGACGAATCCGGGTATTGCGATCTGGGACAAGGCGAATGTCGGCGGGAAGATGGTGTTCCCGGGCCTGGAGGAGCAGGCGGCGAAGTTTGTGCCGCGGCTTCGTTCGATGGGTGCGGATGTGGTGATTGTTTCGGCGCACTCGGGCAACAGTGGTACGTCGTCGTACGGTGATCAGATCCCGTATGTGGAGAATGCGGCGGGTCTGGTGGCCGAGCAGGTGCCGGGTATCGATGCGATTCTGGTCGGGCATGCGCATCTGGAGATCCCCGAGTATTTCGTGGAGAACAAGCAGACCGGCAAGAAGGTGGTGCTTTCGGAGCCGTTGAAGTGGGGGCAGCGGCTGACGCTGTTCGACTTCGATCTGGTGTGGGAGAAGGGTCGCTGGGTGGTAGAGAAGGCGGGTTCGCAGGTGCTGAACTCCAACACCGTGGCGGAGGACCCGAAGATCACGAGGCTGCTGACGGACGAGCACAAGAAGGTTGTGGCGTACGTCAATCAGGTGATCGGTACGTCGACGGCGGCGATGACGACGGCGGAGGCCGCGTGGAAGGACGAGCCGATCATCGATCTGATCAATGTCGTTCAGGCGGAGACGGTGAAGGCGGCTCTGGCGGGTGGCGCGTATGCGGCGCTTCCGGTGCTTTCGCAGGCGTCGTGCTTCTCGCGTACGGCGCAGATTCCGGCCGGCGATGTGACGATCAAGGATGCGGCGGGTCTGTATCCGTTCGAGAACACGCTTGAGGCGCGTTTGCTGACGGGTGCGCAGCTGAAGGATTATCTGGAGTTCTCGGCGCGGTATTACGTGCAGACGGCGGCTGGTGCGCCGGTGGACACGGCGAAGTTGACGAATGCGGACAATACCCCGGATTACAACTATGACGCGGTGTCGGGTCTGACGTATGAGATCGATATCGCGAAGCCGAATGGTTCGCGGATCGTGAATCTTGCGTTCGAGGGGAAGCCGATCGATCCGGCGGCTCAGTTCGTGCTGGCGGTGAACAATTATCGGGCCAGTGGTGGGGGGAATTTCCCGCATGTGGCGGGTGCCAAGCAGTTGTGGGCGAATTCGGAGGAGATCCGTAACACGATCATTGCTTGGGTGCAGGCGAAGGGTTCGGTGGACCGTTCGCAGTTCGCGTCGGTGGACTGGCGTCTGACGCGGGACGGCACGCCGGTGTTCTAGGTCCTGTCCGGCGGATCATGGCCCTGGTTGTTCTGTCCTGTGACGGGAACGTTCGCCGGGTTGCTCGTTGCACTGGTTGGCCATGGCAACGTCTCCTACCGGGGCGGGGTTCGGCACCGCCGGTGAGGGATCGCAGGCCGACCGAGCCGGAAGGGCAGAGGCCGTAGCAGATCGTGTGGCGGGGCAGTACCGGTTCGGTCCCGGTCGTCGCGCGCCTGGTCCAGGCGGACGAGGACGCCGTCCGGGTTGATCCATCGTTTCAACGGGATTGGGCTTTGGTGCCTGGCCCCTCAGCGAGCGGGAGGCCGCCCCCGTCTGCTCGGCAGTGACGACGAGGACTTCGTCGTCCGGGCGGGGCACGCCACGGCGGACCGCAGTTTCGGGCGAAACAGCCCGAGGACCACGGTCCGCCAAGGTTCGAACGTTCGGAGGGACAGGTGTGCTCAGCCCTTGGCGTCGGCGGCCTGCGGGCTGGAAGTGAACCCGTTCGGTTGGGCATCCTTGCAGTAGGGGACGGCTCCGGTCTGGACTACGTACCTGGCCGAGATCCATGCCTGCTCGTCACGCAGCAGGTACCAGACGTCGTCGCCGACGATGTCCTGCGCACGGACCTTGCATCGCAGGCCCACCTGATCGTAGTAACTGAGGATGCCCAGCACCGACGAGTCGGTGCTGGGGTACTGCCGCTCGTTCACCCCACTCTGACTGATCACCGTGGCGTAGGGCTCCACGGGAACAGAGTCCTGAGAAGGCGCCGCAGCTGCCAGCAACGGAGCACCTAGCACCATGGCTACGGCAGCACCCGAGCACGCGGCAATGTGCCGAGCGCGCCTCTTCACGATCTTCAACATGACTTTTTCCTCTCGCTCTTCGCCCCTGCCCCTGAGTCACATCCGATCACCTCTCGGGTCATATGCCCTGCACCCTGTGCCGTGGGAGCGTATTGACCCCCCGAAAAGACGATCGCAATCGGGCTAAGGTCGACTGCGCACCGAGCTGGGCGGCAGGTTCTGCCCAGCCGTCCGTCCGGGAGGGCCGACCGGCTGGGTCTGTCAAACGAGCGGTGTAACTCAGGTTGTTGGAGTTACTGGCGTGCTGCGGAGAGCCGGCCGTCGAAGGTGATGTCGAAGGCGTTGAGT
>NZ_JBHVWT010000007.1:237006-278011 GCF_042882135.1 Streptomyces sp. NPDC058240 | reverse complement strand
GCCGGACTACATGGTGCCGTCCGCGTTCGTCCTCCTCGACGCGCTCCCGCTGACCGTCAACGGCAAACTCGACCGCAAAGCCCTCCCCGAACCCGGCCTCGACCTGCCCGCAGCCGGCCGTGGCCCGCGTTCCGCCCAGGAGGAAGTGCTCTGCGGGCTCTTCGCCGAAGTACTCAAGGTGGACCGGGTGGGCATCGACGACAGCTTCTTCGAGCTGGGCGGCGACAGCATCACGTCCATCCAGCTCGTCAGCCGGATCCGCTCGGTCCTGGGCGTCAAGCTCAGCAACCGCGGCATCTTCGAGACACCGACGGTGGCGCAGCTGACCGACAAGCTCGGCACCGGTTCGGACAGCGACGGCTTCGAAGTGCTGTTGCCGCTGCGTACCGGCGGCGAGCGCGCCCCCCTCTTCTGCGTCCACGGCGCGGGCGGGCTGAGCTGGCCGTACTCCTCGCTGCTGAAGCACATCAGGGCCGAGTACCCGCTGTACGGACTCCAGGCCCGAGGCCTCGACGGCAAGGAGCCGATCGCGACGAGCGTCGAGGAGATGGCCGCCGACTACGTCGAGCAGATCCGCAAGGTCCAGCCGGCCGGCCCGTACCACCTCATCGGCTGGTCCTTCGGAGCCCTGGTGGCACACGAGATCGCCACCCTGCTGACCGAGGCGGGGGAGAAGGTCGCACTCCTCGTGAACCTGGACCAGACACCGTACGACGAGTCGTGGGAGGACGACGACTACGCCCTCCCCACGGAGCGGGACGTGCTCGAAACCCTTCTCGACTTCGTCGGCTACGACCTGGCAGACCTTCCCGAGGGGCCGCTGGAGCACCAGCGGGTGATGGAGATCATCCGCAGTCGGGACAGCGCGCTCGGCAGCCTGGAGGAGGGCCGCATCACCGCCTTCATGAAGGCCGGGATCAACAACCACGAGCTGAGCGCCGGATACCGGCCCCGGCGCTTCGACGGCGAACTGCTGCTGTTCGTCTCCACGGTCGGAACGGACGACCCCGTACGCAAGACGGCGGACTCGGTGGCCGCATGGCAGCCGCATGTGGCCGGTGCCGTCACCACCCATCCGGTGGCCGCGCACCACGGACACCTGCTTCAGCCGGAGCCCGCGGCCGAGATCGGCCGGGTCGTCCTGGCGATTCTCGCCGAGCTGCAAGCGGCTCCCACCACCTGATCACCTTCCTGAACTTCCCCGTATTCCCACACCAGTTGAGCAAAGGAGCAGCCGTCATGGAAACGGCAATCTCGGCGGAGGGTCTCCGCAAGCGCTACGGCGACCACCAGGCGCTGAGCGGCATCGACCTCTCCGTACCCGCGGGCACCATCCTCGGCGTCCTCGGACCCAACGGAGCCGGCAAGACCACGACCGTACGGATTCTCGCCACGCTCCTGGAGCCGGACGAGGGGCGCGCCACCGTGGCCGGGTACGACCTGGCGACCCAGGCCCGCGAAGTGCGCGCCCACATCGGGCTGGCCGGCCAGTACGCGGCGGTGGACGAGCGGCTCACCGGGCGCGAGAACCTCCAGCTGATCGGGGTGCTGCTGCACATCGGACGGCGCGGGGCCAAGGTCCGTGCCAATGAACTCCTCGAACAGTTCGGGCTCGTGGACGCCGCCGACCGGCCGGCGAAGACGTACTCCGGCGGTATGCGCCGCCGCCTCGACCTCGCCGCGAGCCTGGTCGCCCGGCCGCCGGTGCTCTTCCTCGACGAACCGACGACCGGTCTGGACCTCACCAGCAGGCAGACCCTCTGGCAGATGGTCCGGGACCAGGTGGCCGAGGGCGTGACCGTGCTGCTGACCACCCAGTATCTGGAGGAGGCCGACCAACTGGCCGACCGGATCGCGGTCATCGACCAGGGCACTGTGATCGCGGAGGGCACTCCCGACCAGCTCAAGCGCAAGGTCGGCGGCGAGCGGCTGGAGGTGTCGGTGGCCTCCGTCGCCGATCTGGCGGCCGTGGCCCGGACGCTGTCCGACGTCTCGCCCGGGGAACCGGTCACGGACCGGGAGACCCGTACCGTCTCCGTACCGCTGACCGGCGGTGTGAGCACCATCGCCGCGGCTGCGAGCGGTCTCCAGCGGCTCGGGATCGAGCCCGAGGACTTCGCCGTACGCCGTTCCTCGCTCGACGACGTGTTCCTCGCCCTGACCGGGAAGCAGGGCCGGACCGAGCCCGCGTCGGATCCGGACGCGAGCGGAACCGCCACCACGACCAAGGAGAAGCAGCCGGCATGACCGAGGCAATCAGCGACTCGTTCGCACTCGTGGGCCGACAGATGCGGCACATCCGCCGGATGCCGGAACAACTGCTCGGCATCACCGTGATGCCGGTGGCGTTCGTCATCGTCTTCGGCTACCTCTTCGGCAGCGCCATGCAGGTGCCCGGCGAGGGCGGCTACAAGGAATACATCATGGCCGGCATCTTCGCGCAGGTGATGCTCACCAACATCACCACGACCGCGGTCGGCGTGGTGGGCGATCTCAACAACGGTCTGGTGGACCGGTTCCGTGCGCTGCCCATCTCCCGGTCCTCCGTCCTGGTGGGACGGACCGTGGCGGACGGCGTGCTCGTCGCCTGGACCTGTGCCGTGATGGCACTGGTCGGGTACTTCATCGGCTGGCGCGCGCACAACGGCGTGCTCCAGACGCTGGCCGGCTTCGGACTGCTGCTCATGATGGGCTTCGCGATGTCCTGGCTGGGCGCCCTGCTGGGGCTCGTGCTGCGCAATGTGGAGACCGTGAGCGCGGCGGCCGGCGTCATCATGATGCCGCTCGCGTTCCTGTCCAACGCGTTCGTGCCGCTGGACGGGCTGCCCGGCTGGATGCGGGTGATCGCCGAGTGGAACCCGGTCAGCGCGGTCGTCTCCGCGAGCCGGGACCTGTTCGGCAACGAACGGGGCGCCACCAGCGGGGCGTTCCCCGCGGAGCATCCCATCCCCGCCGCGCTGGCGGTCCTCGTGATCCTGATCGCCGTGGTGGTGCCGCTGGCCGGACGGGCGTACCAGAAGGCGGCCGCACAGCGCTGACGGTCACCCGCCACCGCTCAGCGTCTCGGGCTGATCATCATGAAGAGCACCCGCAGTACCAGCACGCAGCTGATGAGCAGGAGGTTGTAGCCGAAGAGTTCGAAGAGCCCCAGACCGTCACTGATCCGGGGTCCGCCGCTGGTCCGCAGCAGCTGCACACCCACCAGACCTATCACACCGCCCAGGAACGCCAGCAGTACCTCATGCACCAGCGAACGCAGGAATCTGCGGTCCTGCGGATCCTGGAACATCCGTACACCGACGGTGAGTTGACCGCCCTCGATGGCACTGCCGATCCGTTCGACCCGGCGCGGCAGCCTGCGCAGCATCGGAACCATGGCGAGCAATTCCTCGGTCACCGAACGTCCCAGCATCTCGGGCCGCAGCTTCCGCAGATGCTGGGTGACGGCGAAGGAGCGGGCCCGGGTGACGATGTCGAAGTCCGGGACGAGCCGTTCCAGGGAGCCCTCCATGGTGGCCAGTGCCCGGAACACGGCCGCTATCTCCGGCGGCACACTGATCCCGTACCGCGACACGATGGTGAAGAGGTCCGCGAACATCTCCCGGTCCGGTTTGACACCGGGCGCGAAATGCCTGGCCAGGAACCCTCCGAGCGCCCGCTCCAGCTTCCGCTCGTCGACCAGTTCGGGGTGGGCCACCAGCTCCAGCAGCGCATCGGAGAGGCCGGCCGGATCGCCGCGGTGCAGGGCGAGCAGCATGCTGCGCAGTGTGGAGCGGAGCGACCGGTCGATACGCCCCACCGAGCCGAAGTCGAGCATGCCGAGCCGCCCGTCCGCGAGCAGCAGCAGATTGCCGGGATGGGGATCGGCGTGGAAGACCCCGCTCGTCATGATCTGTCCCAGCAGGCACTCCAGCATCGCCTGGGCCAGGGCGTCCCGGTCCAGTCCGCGTTCGTCGAGGATGCCCGAGACGCTGTGCAGCGGGACGCCCTCCATCCACTCGGTGACCAGGATGCGGCGACTGCTGAGGTCCAGGTGCACCTCGGGCACCTGGATCACGGACTCACCGGTGGACTGTTCGATGGCGGCCGCCACCGAGAGGGTGTTGCGCGCCTCGATGCGGAAGTCGAGCTCCTCGTGGAGCGAGGTCGCGAACCCCTCGGCGAGCGCCCCGGCCCCCACACTGCGGCCCCATTCGGTGTGGTGTTCCAGCTTCGCCGCGAACCGGTACAGGATGTCCAGGTCGTCCACGACGATCGCCCGCGCCTCCGGCCGCTGCACCTTCACGGCGACCTGCTCACCGCTGTGCAGCCTGGCACGGTGCACCTGCGCGATCGAGCCGGCCGCGATCGGCTTGGGCTCGAACTCGGCGAACACCTCGGCGGTCGGTGCGCCCAGTTCTTCCTGGAGCACCTGCTCGATGGCTTCCCACGGCTCGGCCGTCGCCTGGTCCTGCAGGGTGCTGAGTTCGTCGATGAACTCCTGCGGCAGCAGGTCGTAGCGTGTGGACATCACCTGGCCCAGCTTCACGAACGTCACCCCGGCCTCCTCCAGCGCGAGCCTGAGGGACGGGGCGAGCACGGCGCGTTCGGCGGGTGCGCGGCGGGACCTGCCGCTGAGGAACCGGCCCAGTCCGTGACGTACGAAGATCCGGCTCAGCCGTGCGTACCGGCGGGTCCGGGCGAAACGGCGGCGCAGCGCCTTCGGGAATCCCACCAGGCCGCGCACGGTGCCGGAAGGGATCAGCACTTCGGTGGCGGCGAGGAAGACCATGGCCACCAGCAGCGAGACACCGATCTCCAGGGTGAGCAGGGCCAGGGGCTGCACATCGCGCAGGGGTAACCCGACGAGGGTGCCGGCGCCGATACCGACGGCCGCGGTGAGCGCGGCGCGGCCCTTGCCGATCTCGACGCCGAGCAGCCGCCGGGCGCCCGAGGCGAGTCCGGCGAGCAGTGCGGTGAGGGAGAGCGCGGCCAGGAGGACGAGTACTGCTGTGTTCATCGCTGACGCCTTCGCCGCAGGTAGTAGGAGACCGTGACGACACCGAGCAGCGGGCCCCACAGCAGCAGGGGCGCATAGCACCAGCCCATCACGCTGCGGTGGGCATCGTCGAGGCTGCCGCTGTCGACCTTGTCCCACGCGAGGTACTGACTGAACGTCACCACGGTCAGGATCAGTGCGCCGAGAGCCGCGGGAACGACGGCCGCCCAGGTCCGGACCGGCCTGCCCCCGATGAACGGCAGCCAACGCGGGGCTACCAGGCCCCAGTTGCTGACCAGGCCGAGGGTGAGCAGCGCCGCCAGTTCCTGAAGGACCGTGATGAGGGGCAGGACGAAATAGCCGCTGCCGGGCAGGCCGTAGTCGGTGCGCAGGACCGCGTCGCTGTATCCGACCGGCACACCGACGGTCATGGCCAGGCGCCACAGCGAGGAGGGCAGGGCGATCAGGGGGACGGCGTGGGCCGTCCAGCGCATCCACCGGGACGGAGGGGGTGTGGACAGCGCCGTCGAGCGGCGGGAGTCGCGACTGACTTCAGTGGTCATGGTCTTCAGGCTGCCAATCTTCTTGTATGCGGCACAACCAAGCAAAGCCCGACACCCCCGTGCCGCCGTGGTGAGCGGCGCGGGGGTGCCGGGAAGGTGTTGTTCCTACCGTCAAGTCGCCGATCCTGCACCGGCGTTCACGGTCTCGTGGGGCTCCTCGGGGGACGGGTCGCGGTGGTCTTCGCCCTCTCCGACGGGTGTGTTCCGGTTGCCCGGCCACCAGGCCCGCCGGCCCAGCAGCGTCGTCACGGCGGGCACCAGCAGCAGCGCCATCACGAAGGCGGTCAGCAGGATGCCGAACGCCACGGCGAAGCCCATCTGCTGCAGCATGCTGTTCTTGGCGAGCAGCAGCACTCCGAAGGTGCCCGCGAGGATGAAGGCCGCCGCCCCGACGGTCGATGCGGTGCGGGTGATCGCCTCCCGCACGGCCTCCGCCGGGCTTCTGCCGCGCCTGGTCTCCTCGCGGAGCCGGGCCGCCATCAGGATGTTGTAGTCGGTGCCGATCGCGACGACGAAGAGATACACGATCACGGGCAGGGTGAAGAGCAGGCCCTGCTCGCCCCTGATGTCCTGGAACAGCCACACCGTGGAGCCGAGCGTTGCTCCGAAGCCGAGTCCCACCGCGAGCATCAGGTACCAGGGGGCGACGACGCTGCGCAGCAGCAGCCCGAGAATCACCATGATCGCGATTCCGGCGACCGGGAAGACCAGTGAGTAGTCGCGGTTCGTGGCGTGCTGGATGTCGGCGAGTACGGCCGAGGTGCCGCCGACGAGCGCCCGGGTGCCGTCCGGTGCGGCATGATGGGCGGCGTCGCGAAGCGGTCCCGAGACCAGCTCGATGGCCCGGTCGCCGGCGGGCTTCTCCCGCAGCACCACGCCGAACTGGGCCACGTCGCCCTTGGGGCTGATGGTGGCGGGCGTGACCTGTCCGAGCTTGGCCGCGGTCAGCCTCTGCCGGTACGCGTCGAGGTCGGCCTGCTTCAGCCGGGCGCCGTTCTCCGCCTCGACGAGCACCCAGGTCGGATCGGTCTGCCCGGCGGCGAAGCCGCGCTGCAGATCCTCACCGGCGCGTACGGACTCCAGGTCCTTCGGGAGCGAACTCTCGCTGTCGAACGCCGGGTTGAAGCTGAACGCACCGACGGCCAGGACCGCCAGCAGCCCGCCCGAGACGGCGGCGACGACGCCGGGGCGTCGTGCGGTGAGCGCACCGACCCGGCCCGCGAGCCCGTGACCGGGCTGCTTGCGCCAGGACTTGGACGGCCAGAACGCCTTGCGGCCGAGCAGGGAGAAGACCGCCGGGACCAGGGTCAGTGCCGCCGCCAGGGTGACCGCCACCGAGATCGCCAGGGCGGGACCCATGGCGCGCAGCATGCCGAGGCTGGACAGCAGGAGGGCGAGGAAGGCGACGATCACCGCTCCGGCGGCGGAGGCAATGGTCTCGCCGACGCGACCGACCGCCTCGCTCATGGCCGGCTTGGGGTCGTGGCCTTCCCGGAGCAGTTCCCGGTACCGGAAGAGCAGAAAGAGGATGTAGTCGGTGCCGACACCGAACAGCACGACGATCAGAATGGCGGTGATCGAACTGTCGGCCTGCAGCCCGCCGAGTTCCGCGGCGGTCGAGATCAGCCCGGTCGCGACCATGAAGGTGAGCGCGATGATCAGTACCGGAAGGATGGCGATGAGCGGGCTGCGGAAGATGATCAGCAGCAGCACAATGATCAGGATCAGGGTGGCCTGCATGATCATGGCATCGGTGTCACCGGCCGATTCCTGGGAATCCAGCGCGGTGGCGGCGGCTCCGGTAATACCCGCCTTGAGCTCCGTCCCGGCCAGCAGTTCCTTGACGTCGGTCCGGATTTCCTTTACGGATTCCGACACCTTCACGTCGTACGGGTCCTTGACCGTGGCAAAAATACTGGCCAGTGCTATTCGGCCATTGGGGGAGACCGACTGCGGATTGGTCTCCACGGACTTGATCCGGTCGAGCTTCCTGTCCTGGAGCCCCGCGACGACCTTGCCCAGGTCGGTCTTGTCGGCAGCGGTGAGCTTCCCGCCGTCGGACCGCTGGAACACCGC
Organism: Streptomyces sp. NPDC058240; assembly: GCF_042882135.1. Classification (NCBI taxonomy): domain Bacteria; kingdom Bacillati; phylum Actinomycetota; class Actinomycetes; order Kitasatosporales; family Streptomycetaceae; genus Streptomyces; species Streptomyces sp. NPDC058240. The sequence continues at coordinate 270,394 of NZ_JBHVWT010000007.1, read as the reverse complement.
CACCGCCGCCGGTGTCTCCTGCTGCGGGAACGCCTTCTCCTGAAGGCGGCTCACCTGCACGGATTCATAGTGGGGCGGCAGGAACTCCGCCTGGTCGGTGGTGGCCTTCAGTTGTGGGGCGAGGAGCCCCAGCGCCACGGCGGCGATGATCCAGGCGAGGATGGTGAGCCAGGGGCGGCGCACGGCCAGCCGCCCGATCCCTCCGAACATGGGACTCCTTCTACGGGTTTCTGGTGGGGGGAAACGATCTCCGCGAGTGTAAGGAGACCGCACCCCCGGAAGCCCGTGGGATGTCAGGTTGCTGCCAGGCCTTCCCGTAGCCCTTCGAACGCATGGTGTGCATGCCGACGTCAATTCGACGACGGGAATATGCGGCAGTGGCCGGACCCTTGCCCCGGGATCCGGCCACCGCCGTCACGCTCTCTGTCCGGAACTCATCGCCGGACGGCTCTCAGGAGCAGCCCCGCTGCAGATTCCAGCCGATGAAGCTGTGCTTCAGCTCCACGTCGAAACGACAGGAAGCGGTGCCGTCGGCATTCAGATCCACATAGGAATGATGCTTGTTCGCGTACCAGTCGCCGGACGTGTCGAAGACGCCCTTGTACGAGAATTCGGCATGCGCCTCATTGTGGGAGACGGCGCAGTCGGTGAGGCAGTCGGCGTTCTTGCTCGACGATTCCAGCGACCAGCCCGCGTCCCAGGGCTCACGGTTCCATTCCTGGCGCGCCTCGGTGGCCGCGGTGGTGACGCGGTTGCCGTCGGTGTCCCAGGTGGATGTCGTGTAGAGGCCGGTCATCCGGATGTTGCAGCAGTCGTACATCTCGGACCAGCTCTTCAGCTGCCGGGTGCCCGCGGCCTTCGCGTCGGCTGCCGCGGTTCCGGCCCCGCCGCCCGTGTCCGCGCCCACCGCGGCGACCAGTCGGGCGGGCCCCAGCTTCGGCTTGCAGTCGGCGCCTATGGTGACCTGCTGCCGCACGGCCATGCCGGCCGGTGGCGCGGGCAGCGAACCCGACAGCTTCACATCCGTGCAGGCCTGCCCGGCTCCGTCGGGTTCCGGCGCGTCGCCCGCGGCGGCGGTGGCCGGTACGGCCGACAGGGAGAGCAGACCGGCCGCTGCCGTCGCGGCCATGGCGATTCGGATACGCAATTCTCCAGCCCTTCTTGGCATTTCAAGTGATTCCGCACGGAGCGTAACGGGGCCTCTCAAGGTGTGAGACGGAATCGGAGAGGTTGGCAGGAAGCTGACAATTCACTGTCGCCGGGCGCGTCGCATACGTAGTGGCACCTTCATGTCAGCGCCATTGTCCGGAAGTCGGGGGCGACGGGAGAGTGGCGGTCGATATTCGTCGAATGAATGAGTCAACACCGGTGCGACTGAGGGGTTTCCTCGTGGGCGTAAATCAAATGTGTGAGGACCCGATATCCGCGCCGGGGCGACCGGCCGGGATTCTCGGCCAACTTGGCCTGGACCAGGCGGAGTTCGAGACAGGAATGCATGAGGCGCTGGCTGTCGCGGAGAAGTGGCTCCAGGACTGCGCCCACGACGCCCCCGATCCCCGGATCGCCGCACTCACCGGCCATCTCGCGGCGGCCGGAGGTAAACGGCTCCGGCCGCTGCTGGTGCTGCTCGGTGCCGAGTTCGGCGACCCGTGGCAGGACGGCGTCATCCAGGCCGCCGTCATCGCGGAGCTGGTCCACATCTCCTCGCTGTACCACGACGACATCATGGACGGGGCCGCCACCCGGCACGGAGTCGTCAGCGCCAACGCGCGCTGGGGCGACCGGGCCGCCGTGCTCGGCGGCGACTGGCTGCTCGCCCGCGCCGCCCGGCTCGCCGCCGGCCTCGTTCCCGCCGCGATAGACCTCAACGCCCGGACCGCCGACCGGCTGGTCTCGGGGCAGCTGTGCGAACTGACCGGGCCCGCCCCCGGTGAGGACCCCGTGGCCCATTACTTCGAGGTGACCGCGGGCAAGACGGCCGCCCTGCTCGCCATGTCGCTGGGGATCGGGGCCCTGCAGGCCGGCGCGCCCGCCTCGCAGGTGGCGGCACTGATCGGATACGGCGAACAGCTCGGCATCGCCTTCCAGATCGCCGACGACCTGCTCGACCTCAGCGCCCCGGCCGAACTGACCGGCAAGGAGCAGGGCAAGGACCTGCTGGCCGGAGTGCCCAGCCTTCCCGTACTGCTGGTGCGGGCGGGTGACGACACGGCCGACGGCGAGCTGCGCGCCCTGCTCGCCGACGGTGCCGGAGCCCCGCCCGCCGCGCACCGCCGCGCACTGGAACTGTTCCGCCGCTCACCGGTGACGGCGGAGGCCGAAGAGCTGATGCACCGGCGCCTGGAGCGGGCCCGCGCCTGCCTCGGTGAGCTGCCGCCGCTGCCCGCGCGCCGCGCACTCACCGCACTCTGCGACTTCGTCGCCCGCAGGACCGCCTGAGAGGCTTTCGGGTGACCTCGGAACCGTCCTGCGAACCGGCTGACACAGTAAAGGAGTTGGTCATGTCGATGAACGAGCGGATCGGCGAACTGGCGCGAATCCGTCAGGAGGTCCTCCAGGGGGTGCCCGCGGCGACCGAGGCGCAGCACGCCAAGGGCAAGCTGACGGCGCGTGAGCGCATCGCGCTGCTCCTCGACGAGGGTTCGTTCCATGAGGTCGAGCAGCTGCGCCGGCACCGGGCGACCGGCTTCGGCCTGGAGGAGAAGAAGCCGTACACCGACGGTGTCATCACCGGCTGGGGCACGGTCGACGGCCGTACGGTCTTCGTCTACGCGCACGACTTCCGGATCTTCGGCGGTGCGCTGGGCGAGGCCCATGCCACGAAGATCCACAAGATCATGGACATGGCCATCTCGGCCGGTGCCCCGCTGGTGTCGCTGAACGACGGCGCGGGCGCCCGTATCCAGGAGGGCGTCTCCGCGCTCGCCGGGTACGGCGGGATCTTCCAGCGCAACACCCGGGCCTCCGGTGTCATCCCGCAGATCAGCGTGATGCTCGGCCCGTGCGCGGGCGGCGCGGCCTACTCCCCGGCGCTGACCGACTTCGTGTTCATGGTCCGCGAGACCTCGCAGATGTTCATCACCGGACCGGACGTCGTCAAGGCGGTCACCGGCGAGGAGATCACCCAGAACGGGCTCGGCGGCGCCGATGTGCACGCCGAGACCTCGGGCGTCGCGCACTTCGCCTACGACGACGAGGAGACCTGCATCGCCGAGGTCCGCTATCTCCTCTCCATGCTGCCCTCCAACAACCGGGGGACACCGCCCCGTTCCGTCTCGGCGGACCCGGCCGACCGGCGATGCGAGGCACTGCGCGACATGGTCCCGCTGGACGGCAGCCGACCGTACGACATGCGTCGGGTCATCGAGGAACTCGTCGACGACGGCGAGTACATGGAGGTCCACGAGCGCTGGGCCACCAGCGTCCTGACCGCCCTTGCCCGCCTCGACGGCCAGGTGGTCGGCATCGTCGCCAGCCAGCCGCAGTCGTTCGCAGGGGTGCTCGACATCCACTCCTCCGAGAAGGCGGCGCGCTTCGTGCAGATGTGCGACGCCTTCAGCATCCCGCTGGTCACCCTCGTCGATGTGCCGGGCTTCCTCCCGGGCGTCGACCAGGAGCACGGCGGGATCATCCGGCACGGCGCGAAGCTGCTGTACGCGTACTGCAACGCCACCGTCCCCCGGGTGCAGGTGATCCTGCGCAAGGCGTACGGCGGCGCCTACATCGTCATGGACTCCCGCTCCATCGGCGCCGATGTCTCGCTCGCCTGGCCGGCCAACGAGATCGCCGTGATGGGCGCCGAGGGCGCCGCCAATGTGGTCTTCCGACGCCGGATCCAGGCCGCGGACGACCCGGACGCGATGCGCGGGCAGCTGGTCAAGGAGTACAAGGCCGAGCTGATGCACCCCTACTACGCGGCCGAACGCGGTCTGGTCGACGACGTCATCGATCCCGCCGACACCCGCCACGTCCTGATCGACGCGCTCTCCATGCTCGGCTCCAAGCACGCCCCGTTGCCCGCCCGCAAGCACGGAAACCCCCCTGCGTGAGGAGACACCATGTCCGTACCGGCACTCGAAGGGCCGCTCGGCTCCGCCCTGTTCAAGGTGATCAAGGGCGCCCCCACCCCTGAGGAGCTGGCGGCCGTCACCGCCCTGCTCACCGCACTGTCCACGGCCGGTCGCGGGAACACGGACACGGCACGGGAGACCGCACCGGTCGCCGTCTGGGACCGGCCCGATGCCTTCCCGCCCGCCTCCTGGATGGCCAGAGCCTGAAATGACACCCGGCGCTCCGGGCTCCCACGGCTCTGGCAGCTTTCTGCCGTCGTCGTTGCGGGGCCCGGCGCCGCCCTGGTAATCAGTCTCAAAGCGGCGAACCCGGTCGTACAGGTACGGCTGCGGCCGAAATCAGGAGGCAGCTCGTGCTTCAGGTGGTGTTCCGGATCCTGGGGCCGTTGGACATCAGCGCCGACGGGCGGCCCGTCGTTCTCCAGGGCGCCCGTCAGCGCACGATCATGTCGATGCTGCTCCTCGCCCCCAACCGGGTGGTATCGGTGGACACGCTCGCCGACGCCGTCTGGCACGGCAACCCGCCCGCCACCGCCCGCAACCAGATCGCCATCTGCGTCTCGGCCCTGCGCAAGACCATCAAGACCGCGGTCGGCGTCGAGGACATCCTGGTCACCAGCCACCCCGGCTACATGCTCTTCGCCGGCGAACACCGCATCGACGCCGTCGAGTTCGAGGACCGTGCCGCCAAGGGACGGGAGGCCGCCCGCCGCGGCCGGTCCGAGGAGGCGTGCGCCCACTTCGAGGAGGCCCTCGCCATGTGGCGCGGCCCCGCACTCGAAGGCATCTCCGCCGAGCGCGTCGAGTCCGAGGCGGCCCAGCTGACCGGGATGCGCCTCGATGTGTACGAGGAGTACGCCGGGCTCCGCCTGGAACTCGGCCAGCACCGCGAAATGACCGGCGAGCTGAGCGCGTTCGTCCGCGAACACCCGCTCCGGGAGCAGGCCACCGGGCATCTGATGCTCGCCCAGTACCGTTCGGGCCGCCGCGCCGAAGCCCTGGAGACCTACCGCGACGCCCAGCGGCTGCTCGCCGAGGAGCTCGGCATCGACCCCGGCCCGGCGCTGCAGGAGCTGCACGAGGAGATCCTCGCCGACTCCCCGGAACTCGGCCTGCCCGCAGAGGCCGTCGGCCTCGCACCCCAGACCACCGTGCCCGCCCATCTCCCGCCCAGCGCCGCCTCGTTCACCGGACGTCATCCCGAACTCGCCTCGCTGGACCGGCTCCTCGACCATCTCGACGGCGGCGCGCTCCCGGTCGGGTCCATCACGGGCACCGGTGGCGTCGGCAAGACGGCCCTCGCCGTGCACTGGGCCCACCAGGTCGTCGCCCGGTTCCCGGACGGCCAGCTCTTCGCGGACATGCGCGGCTACGACGAGGCGGAGGCGCCCCGCAGGCCCGGAGCCGTACTCGACCGATTCCTGCGCGCCCTGGGCGTACCCGGACCACAGATCCCCGCGGACCAGAACGAGCGCACAGCCCTCTTCCGCAGTGTCCTGGGCGGCCGCCGGGTTCTCGTCGTCCTCGACAACGCCCGCTCCTTCCAGCAGATACGCCCCCTGCTGCCGGGCACCGGACGCTGCTGCGTCCTGGTCACCAGCCGCGACACGATGGGCGGCGCACTCGCCGGTGACTACGCCTTCGTGCCGCTGCACCTCGGCTCGCTGGAACAGGACGAGTCGATCGCCCTGCTCTCCCGGGTCGCCGGCGACGAACGCTTCGGCGCCGACCCGGTCGGTGCCGCCCGGCTCAGCGCGCTCTGCGACCGGCTTCCGCTGGCCCTGCGGATCGCGGCCGCGCGGCTCGCCGCCAAACCCCACTGGTCCGTACGGACCCTGGTGGCCCGGCTGGAGGACCAGCACCGCAGGCTCGACGAGCTCAGCCTGGACGAGCGCGGAGTCCGGGCCGGACTGCGGCTCAGCTACCGGGATCTCCCGGCCGATGCCGCACGGATGTTCCGGCGGCTCGGTGTCCTCAACGTCCCCGACTTCTCCGCCTGGGCCGGGGCCGCGCTCCTCGACATCGACCCCGTCGACGCCGAGGACCTGATCGAGCAGCTCGTCGACGCCCAGCTGCTCGAACCGCTCAGCGCCACCACCGGCCATGTCCGCTACCGGTTCCAGGACCTGCTGAGGCTGTTCGCGCGCGAGTGCGCAGGGGCCGAGGACAGCGAGGTGGAACTGCGGTCCGCCACCCGGCGCGCCTGTGCCGCCTGGCTCGCGCTGGCCGGAGAGGCCCATCGGCGGGTCTACGGCGGCGACTACACCGTCATCCACGGTCCCGCGCCGCTCCACCCGCTCCCCGGCCATCTGGTGGAGAGTCTGCTGGAGGACCCGATGGAGTGGTTCGAGACCGAACGCTCCTCGATCACCGGGCTGGTGGAGCAGGCCGCCCGGGACGACGAGTCCGCCTACGCCTGGGATCTGGCGATGACCAGCGTGACGCTCTTCCAGAACCGCAACTACCTGGAGGACTGGCGGGACTGCGGCGACCGGGCGCTGGAGGCCGCCGCCCGGACCGGGGACGCGCTGGGCGAGGCGGCGATGCTGCATTCGCTCGGCACCCTGGAGATCGTCGAGTGGGACTACGACTCCGCCCATCGACGCCTCAGCCTGGCCCTGCGGCTGTTCGAGGAGCAGGGCCAGGACCAGGGACGCGCCCTGGTCCTCCGGAACCTGGCGCTGTGCGAACGCCATCGCGGAGACATGGACCGTGCCAGGGAGATGGGACACCGCTCGCTGGAGATCTTCCGCGCGGTCGGTGACCACTACGCCGAGGCCCATGTGCTCGGGCTCCTGGCGCAGGTCGAACTGGAGCGGGGCGACCCGCAGGCGAGCCTGCGGCTGTCCTCCGAGGCGGTCGCCCGAAGCCGTGGTCTGGGGACCGAACGGGGCGAGGCGCAGAACACCGTCCGGCTGGCCGAGGCACTGATCCATCAGGGGGACGGGGAGCGGGCGGAGGAAGCCTGCCGACGCGCGCTGGAGCTGGTCCGCGGCAGCGGTGACCGCCGGGGTGAGGCGCATACGTTGCGCACGCTGGGCGAGGCCCTGTGGTGCCGGGGCAGGACCGAGGAGGCCGAGGCGGTTCTGCGGGATGCGCTGCTGACCTCGGCCAAGGTGCCCGACCGCTTTCTGGAGGGGCGGGCCGGGATCGTCCTCGGGTGCGTGCAGGCTCTGCACGCGGACCGGGCCGGGGCTGCCGGCAGCTTCAAGGCGGCGGAGGATCTCTTCGCCGAGGTCGGAGCGCCGGGCTGGCAGGACCGGTCCGCCCGGCTGCTGGCGGTGCTCGGCGACGGCGGGGAATTGGACTCGGACCGCTTGTTCGCGCTCGTACGGCCCTGAGGGGCCCGGGGCTCAGGTCCACGGGTCGTCCCTCATCGCCGCGGGGGCGACGGTCCAGGGGTCGTCCGCCTTCGCGGTACGGACGACGGTCCAGGGATCGTCGGCCTTCCCCGACGGGGCGCTCGTCCAGGGGTCGTCCGCCACCGTGCTCGCGGCGGCGTTCGTGCCGGACCACCGCGCGGCCGACCCCATCGCGTTCGAGGCGCCCATCGTGCCGGCCACCGCGAGGAGGAGGACCGCTCCGGCCGCGATGCGGCCCGCCGGGAGGGCCTTGGCCGAGGGGGTGACGAGCTTCATGATGTCCTCCTGTGACGAATGCGGCGGCGCTGCGGGCCCTTGCCCCGCGGTGTGCCATGAACGTTACGGAGACCCCTTTTTGAGACTCTTTCGAATCGCTTTCGCGGCCACGAAATCGAACCGAGGTCGAGGGGAAAGCCCAGCTCAGTAGTTTCTTCCGCAGACGGCCCGGCGATCGGAACGGGGCTGCTGAACGGGGGAGAGCCGCATGGACCTCAAGATCCTCGGACCCGTGTCGGCCGAGCTCGACGGCCGCGCGGTCGCACTGGACGGCAGCAAGCAGCGCACCGCGCTCGCGGCCCTGCTGCTCGCCCACGGCAAGGTCATGCCCGACGAGCGGCTGACCGCCCTGCTGTGGGGCTGGGACCCGCCGGCCACCAGCACCAACCAGCTCTACACCTACGTATCGCGGCTGCGCACCCGCCTGGGCGCCGGCCTCGGACTGGAGCGCCACGGCCCCGGATACCGCATGGACATCGGCGACGCCCGGTTCGACTGGGACATCTTCCGCGGGCTCGCCGACACGGGCCGAGCCGCTCTGCGGGCAGGGCGGTACGCCGATGCCGAGCGCCTTCTCGACGATGCCCTCGCGCTCTGGCGGGGCCCGGCTCTCACCGATGTCACCGAGTACCTCGCCGAGGCCGAGGCCCCCCGTATGGAAGAGGCCCGGCTCTCGGCGCTGGAGAACCACACCGAGGCCGCACTCGCTCTGGGCCGCCACGCCGACATGGTCCCGGGGCTGACCCGGCAGGTGACGCTGCATCCGGTCCGCGAGCGGCTGCGCGGCCAGCTGATGACGGCACTGTTCCGCTGCGGCCGCCAGGCCGATGCGCTCGCCGTGTACGAGGAGGGCCGCCGGGCCCTCGCCGAGGACCTCGGCATCGACCCGGGCCCGGCCCTGCGCACCGTCCACCAGGAGATCCTCACCGGGACGCTGGCGTCCGCGCAGGCGCCGGAGCGGGACCGAACGACATCGGCCGGGCGCCCGTCGCCGGCAGCCGCGCCGCCCCAGCCGTGTGCCGCACCGCCGACGGCCGGGACGCCCTCCCGGCAGGGCGCGGAGACCGGCAGCGGTGGCTGGCAGGGTCTCGTCCCCGCGATGCTGCCTGCCGCGCCCGGCGACTTCACCGGCCGTGCCGCCGAGACCCGGGAGGTACTCGGCGCACTGCGCGACCACCAGGACGTCGTGGTCACCGGGGCGCCCGGCACCGGGAAGTCGGCCCTGGCACTGCGGGCCGCCGAACACTGCCGGACCGGCTTCCCCGAGGGGCAGCTCTACGCCGATCTGCGTACCGCCGACGGCGGCCCCCGCGCGCCCGGAGAGGTACTCGGCTGGTTCCTGCGCGCCCTCGGCGTCGTACCGGAACAGCTTCCTGCGACACCGGACGAGCGGGTCCAGCTCTACCGGACCCTGCTGGCCCGGCGACGGATGCTGATCGTGCTCGACAATGCCTCCGACGACACCCAGGTGCGCCCGCTGCTGCCGGGCGGCGGCGGGGGGAGCCGCACCGTCGTCACCGGAGTCGGCTCCCCCCTGGCCTCGCTCGAAGGCACCCGGCTGGTCCGGCTGGGCCCCATGGAACCCGCCGAGGCGAGCGCCCTGCTGGCCGCCGTCGTCGGCCCGGGACGACTTGCCGAAGCCCCCGAAGCGGCCGCCCGTATCGCCGAGTTCTGCGACCGGCTGCCGCTCGCCCTGCGCATCGCGGCAGCCCGGCTGGCGGCCCACCCGCACTGGCCGGCTACGCGACTGGCCGACCGGCTCGCCCCGGAGGGGCGCCGGCTGGGCGAACTGCGGATCGGCAGCCTCGACGTACGGACCGGGCTGAGCGTGGCCCTGTCGCTGCTGGACCGGCGTACCAGGCCCGCGTTCGGCCTCCTGGCGCGGACCGGTCTGTCCGCGCTGACGGCCGGTGACGCGGCGGCGCTGCTGGGCACCGAACCGGACGAGGCGGAGGAGTTGCTGGAACGACTGGCCGACGCACGGCTGCTGGAGGCCTGGAGCGTCGCCGGTGACGCACGGCTGCGTTACCGCTTCATGCCACTGGTGGGGCTGTTCGCAAAGGAGCAGTACCCCGCGTCCGTGCCCGTGCCCGAGCCCACGCTCGCCGCGGCATGAGATCTCTTCTTCCTGTCTGCTCGTTCGTGCTTTCCCCGGCTCGGGGGGGGGGGGGGGGTTTTTGCGGTGGCTTTTTTATCTTGGGGCTTCCCTCCCCCACGGCATGTCCGCGAGAGATATGAGGGGCAGCTGTGAGTTCCACTGCGCGCTATGACTTCGACACCGTCGTCGACCGCCGGGGCACCTGGTGCGTCCAGTGGGACGGGGTGGCGGACCGGTTCGGGGTGGACGGGCTGCTGCCGTTCACCATTTCCGACATGGACTTCGAGACCGCCCCGCAGGTGCTGAGCGCACTGCGCTCCCGTCTCGACCACGGGGTGTTCGGCTACACGGACTGGCGGCAGGACGACTTCCGCTCGGCGATAGCCCACTGGTACGCGACCCGGCACGGCACGGAGGTGGACACCGGGCAGCTGGTGTACGGGCCCTCCGTGCTCAGCCAGCTCTCGCAACTGCTGCAGATGTGGACGTCGCAGGGCGAGGGCGTGGTCGTCCACACCCCCACCTACGACGGTTTCCGCAAGGCGATCACCGGGCTCGGGCGTGAGCTGCGGGGTGTGCCGGTGGGGGACCGGGCCGCGCTGGAACGCGAGCTCGCCCGCCCCGACAGCAAGGTCCTGGTCCTGTGCTCGCCGCACAATCCGACGGGCCGGGTGTGGACGGAGACCGAGCTGGGCGAGATGGCGTCGCTCGCCGCGCGGTACGGGGTCGCGGTGATCAGCGACGAGATACACGCGGACTTCGTGCACGAGGGGCATGCGCATGTGCCGTGGACCCGGGTCGCGGGCGACGGGCGCTGGGCGCTGGTCACCTCCGCGTCGAAGGCGTTCAACTTCCCGGCGCTGACCGGTTCGTACGGGCTGATCGGCGATCCGGCCGACCGGGCGGAGTTCCTGCGCCGGATGGAGACGGCCGAGGGACTCGCCTCCCCGGCGGTGCTGTCGCTGACCGCGCACATCGCCGCGTACCGGGAGTCGGAGGCGTGGCTGGACGCGCTCCGGGGGTATGTCGCCGGAAATCTGGCGCTGGTCGCGCAGCGGCTGAACGAGGCGTTCCCGGAGCTGGGGTGGCAGCCGCCGCAGGCCGGCTACCTGGCCTGGATCGATCTGCGGCCCGCGGGCGTCGACGACGACGAGGCCTTGCAGCGGGTGCTGGTCGAGCAGGAGAAGGTCGCGGTGATGCCGGGCGGTGTGTACGGGGCGGAGGGCTTCGTGCGGCTGAACGTGGGGTGCCCGCGCTCCAAGGCGGAGGCCGGGGTGGATGCGCTGATCCGGGGCGTACGCGCGGTGACGGCGCGGGCGTCGTAGGGTCTGCCGCCATGGATGTGTTCGAAGCCGCGCACGACGGCGACCTCGCCGCGGTGCGGGCCGCCCTGGACTCCGGATTCGATGTCGCCGCGGTCGATGAGCAGGGGTGGAGCCTCCTGCACCGGGCCGCGACGGGGGCGGAGGCGGACCCGGCCCGTGCGGCCTCCGTCCTCGCCGCGCTGCTGGACGCCGGAGCGCCCGTGGAGCATCCGGGCGGTGACGGGCGCACCGCCCTCTACCTCGCCGCCGAGTTCTCGCAGTCGCCCGAAGCCGTCGAGCTGCTGATCGCCCGCGGGGCGGACCCCGACATCACCGACGGCCATGGCAACCACGTCACCGTCAACGCCTGGGCCCCGGAGGTCGCCGCGCTCCTGGCGGCCGCCGCCGGAGTCGGGCCGCCGGCACCGGACGAGCCGGGGTCCGCGCCGGAGCGGAAGCTGTCGCGGGCGGAATGGCGCGCGGCGAAGAAGCGGATCGGTGCGGTGCTGGCAGGGCTGGACGCGGCGGGGTTCGTCGCCCTCGCCGACGCCGGAACCACCCAGTCCGACGGCTTCGACGACTGTTCCGAGGCCGCCGGGGAACGGGGCCGCGGCCCGGACGGCCTCGTCGGGTTCTGCTACTACACGCGCCAGGACGCCGCACGCGCCCGGAAGACGGGACACCTCCTCCTGGCGTTCTGGGGCGCACCGGACGGCAGCACCCGGAAGATGGAACACGCCGGTGAACTCGTCGTCCGGGCGTTCCGCGGAGCCGGCTTCCCCGTGGACTGGAACGGTGCGGGCGACAGCCGCCCCTCCGTCGATCTGACGGGCTGACTTCGTCGGCCGGGCGCCCCCCGCCCGATGGCCTTCCCGGCACGGAGCGGGGATGCTGCTCGTATGCCTGACGCAGCCGAGACGGGAGCCATCCGCGTCGCCTCCGCCACCGGACGCTGGGTCGTCCTCACCACCGTCCTCGGCTCCAGCATGGCCATGCTGGACTCCACCGTCATCAACGTCGCCCTGCCCCGGATCGGCAAGGACCTCGGCACCGACCTGGCCGCCCTCCAGTGGACCGTCAACGCCTACATGCTGACCCTCGCCGGGCTGATCCTCCTCGGCGGCGCCCTGGGCGACCGGTACGGGCGGCGGCGGGTCTTCGTCGTCGGCGTCGTCTGGTTCGCCGCCGCCTCCGTGCTGTGCGGCCTGGCACCGAACGCCGCCGTCCTGATCGCCGCCCGCGCCCTCCAGGGCATCGGCGGGGCGCTCCTCACGCCCGGTTCGCTGGCCCTGATCCAGGCGAGCTTCCACCCCGACGACCGGGCCCGCGCGGTCGGGCTGTGGTCGGGGCTCGGCGGAGTCGGGGCCGCGGTCGGGCCGTTCGTCGGCGGATGGCTCGTCGACGGGCCGGGCTGGCGGTGGGTGTTCCTGCTCAACGTGCCGCTCGCCGTGGTCTGCGTGCCGGTGGCGCTGCGCCACGTACCGGAGTCGCGCGACCCGCACGCACACGGGCGCTTCGACGTGCTGGGTGCCATGCTCGGGGCCCTCGCCCTCGCCCTGGTGACCTACGCGCTGATCGAGGCGCCGGGGCAGGGGGCGTCCGGCGTGGTGATCGGGGCGGCCGTCGGCGGGGTCCTGCTCGGGGCGGTCTTCGTACGGGTGGAGCGCACCCGGGCGGAACCGATGCTGCCACCCTCGGTCTTCGCGTCCCGGCAGTTCACCGTCGTCAACATCATCACCCTCTGCGTGTACGCGGCGCTCGGCGGCTACTTCTTCCTCGCCGCGATCCAGCTCCAGGTGGTGGCCGGGTACTCGGCGCTCGGCGCGGGCACGGCGCTGCTGCCGACGACGGTCCTGATGCTGCTCTTCTCGGCCGCCTCGGGCGAACTGGGGCAGCGCATCGGGCCCCGTATCCCGCTCACCGCCGGCCCGCTGGTCGCCGCCGCGGGAATGCTGCTGATGCTGCGGGTCGGGCCCGGATCGAACTCCGTCTCCGGCTACCTCACCGATGTGCTTCCCGCGGTCGCCGTCCTCGGCGTCGGACTCGTCACCATGGTCGCCCCGCTCACCGCGACCGTCCTGGCCTCCGTGGACACCGCACGGGCCGGTCTCGCCAGCGGGATCAACAACGCGGCCGCCCGCGCCGCGGGGCTGATCGCGGTGGCCGCGCTGCCGCTGCTCGCCGGAATGGGCCCGGAGGCCTACCGGAACCCCGACGAGTTCGCGGTGACCTTCCGCCGGGCCATGCCGATGTGCGCCGGGCTGCTCGTGCTGGGGGCGGTGATCGCCTGGGCGACGGTACGCAGACCCCCGGTCGCGGCCGACGAGGAGGAGCAGGCGCGGCCCGAGTGCACGGTGCACTGCGGTATCGCCGCCCCGCCCCTGGAGCCCGTGCACGAGAAGGAGGAGAACCCGGGCGCGAGCTGACCGCCCGAGCTGGCCGCCGGCCCGGCGCCCGGGTACCCCCGGCACGCATGTGCCAGGCACACTTGAACCCATGTCGATCCACGAGAACCTGCTCGGGGGCCCTTCCCCGACCCACCTGCCCGACGACCCGGAGCCGCGCGAGCTGCTCGCGAACGGCACGGCCCCCGCCGATGTCGCCGCGAAGTACCCGACCTCCTCCCTGGCCTGGGCACAGCTCGCCGACGAGGCGTTCGACGGCGGCCGCGTCATCGAGTCGTACGCCTACGCCCGCACCGGCTACCACCGCGGCCTCGACGCACTGCGCAGGGCCGGCTGGAAGGGCCACGGCCCCGTACCGTTCGAGCACGAGCCGAACCGCGGCTTCCTGCGCGCCCTGCACGCCCTGGCGCGGGCCGCCCGGTCGATCGGTGAGCAGGAGGAGTACGAGCGCTGCTCGACGTTCCTGCGCGAGTCCTCGCCGACCGCCGCCGAGACCCTCGGCTAGGGTCTTTCGTTTGGATCGAGAGGCCCTAGAGCTTTCCGCCGGACCCCGCGGACAGGTGGTACGTCCGCGGGGTCTGCGCACTCCTGGGACGTCCGTCTAGGATGCCGGCAGGGGACCGGAGCTCCATCACCTCACGGAAGGGGCGGACCGCTACCCGGAAGCTTGTGTCGAGGAGACAGCAATGTCGACGATCCACCCCGACCCCGAAGCCACCGGTGCGCAGACCCCGCACCTCGACTTCGCGGGAACGACTCCGTACGAGGACTACGTCCAGGCGGATGTCCTGACCCATCTCCAGCACCCTCGCTCCGACGATCCGGGCGAGATGGTCTTCCTGGTCACCACCCAGGTCATGGAGCTGTGGTTCACCGTCATCGTCCACGAGTGGGAGACCGCCGCGCACGCCCTGCGCGAGGACCGGCTGACCGTCGCACGCGACGCGCTCAAGCGCTCGGTGCGGGAGCTGGAGGCGCTCAACGCCTCCTGGACCCCGCTCGCCCAGCTCACCCCTGCCCAGTTCAACTCCTACCGCTCCGCCCTCGGCGAGGGCTCCGGATTCCAGTCGGCGATGTACCGGCGGATGGAGTTCCTGCTGGGCGACAAGTCCGCGTCCATGCTCGTGCCGCACCGGGGCGCGCCCCGCGTCCACGCCGAGCTGGAGAAGGCGCTCGGCGAGCCGAGTCTGTACGACGAGACGCTCGCCCTGCTCGCCCGGCGCGGGTTCGCCGTGCCGCAGGCCGTGCTCGGCCGGGACCTGGCGCAGAAGTACGAGCCGTCCTCCGAGGTCGAGGCGGTCTGGGCGGAGATCTACGCCGACCCCGAGCGCCACGACGAGCTGGTCCGGCTCGGCGAGGCGCTCACCGACGTCGGCGAACTGGTGTGGCGCTGGCGCAACGACCATCTCGTCGCCACCCGGCGCGCGATGGGTTCGAAGACCGGGACCGGCGGCTCCGCCGGGGTCGCCTGGCTGGAGAAGCGGGCCACGAAGAACGTCTTCCCCGAGCTGTGGACGGCGCGCAGCCATGTCTGAGACCTTCGCCGCCATGTCCGGGACCCTCGCCGCGCGGGCCGCGGCACTCGATGCCGCCGATCAACTCGCCGATCTGCGGAAGCTGTTCGCCCTCGACGACGGGGTGTACCTCGACGGCAACTCGCTCGGCGCGCTGCCGCGACACGTGCCCGCCCGGGTGCACGAGGTCCTCACCCGCGAGTGGGGCGAGCTGCGCATCCGGTCCTGGGGCGAGAGCGGCTGGTGGACCGCGCCGGAACGGATCGGTGACCGGATCGCCCCGCTCGTCGGGGCCTCCGCCGGGCAGATCGTCGTCGGTGACTCGACCAGCGTGAACGTCTTCAAGGCCGTCGTCGCGGCCACCCGGCTGGCGCCGGAGGGGCGAGACGAGATCCTCGTCGACGCGACGACCTTCCCCACGGACGGGTACATCGCCGAGTCCGCGGCCCGGATGACCGGTCACCGGCTCGTCCCGGTCGCCCCCGCCGAGGTGCCCGGCGCGCTGGGCCCCCGTACCGCGGCCGTCCTGCTCAACCATGTCGACTACCGCACCGGCAGGCTCCACGACCTGCCCGGACTCACCGCCGCCGTGCACGCGGCGGGCGCCGTCGCGATCTGGGACCTGTGCCACAGCGCGGGCGCCCTGCCCGTCGGCCTCGACGCGCACGGCGTGGACCTGGCGGTCGGCTGCACGTACAAGTACCTGAACGGCGGCCCCGGTTCGCCCGCCTACATCTACGTCGCCGAACGCCACCAGGCGGCCTTCGACTCACCGCTGCCGGGGTGGACGTCGCACGCCGACCCGTTCGGCATGACCCCCGCGTACGCCCCGGCCGACGGCGCCGTACGGGGCCGGGTCGGCACCCCCGACATCCTCTCCATGCTGGCGCTCGAAGCCTCGCTCGACGTGTGGGACGGGGTGTCGGTCGAGGCGGTACGGGCCAAGTCCCTGGCGCTGACGGACTTCTTCCTGGAGTGCGTCGCCGGGTACGTGCCCGAGGGCCGGGTCACCTCGGTGACCCCGGCCGCGCACGCGGAACGCGGCAGCCAGGTCGCGCTGCGCTGCGAGGACGCGGAGCCGGTGATGAGCGCGCTCATCGCGCGGCGCGTCGTCGGGGACCTGCGCCGGCCGGACGTGCTGCGGTTCGGATTCACGCCGCTGTACGTCGGTTTCGCGGACGTGGAACGGGCGGCGCGGGCGCTGGCCGAGGTGCTGGCGTAGGGCCTCTCGAAAAACCGTCGGCGGGCCGGGAGCTCCGGGCGGGTCAGGGCGCTGTCGGCGCCCGGACCCGCCGCGGGCGCGGCCAGGATGTGGTGCGACGGCAGCGGACGACGGGGGTACACCACATGATTTTCGACATCGGCCGCGACGAGGGCGGCCCCGTCCCCACCGTGCCGCCGCCCGGCTGGGTGCGGGCCTCGCGCACGGTCCTGTCCGGCGTGGTGCGACGGCCGGACGACCTGCGCGTACTGTGCGAACAGGGCTTCCCGCAGGGCCCGTTCCGGATGGCCCCGCCCCTCGCGGCCGAGGACTGCGCCGTGGAACGGTCCACGCTGGTGCACCTCGGCGACGAAGTGGGGGTCGTGGAGCGGGAGTTCGGCGAGCTGCTGCTCTTCGGGGCGGTCCAGGGCTGGTACCTCTTCCTGCACCTCGGTGACGGCACCGTGCACGCCTTCCCGGACGAGATCGCACTCTGTCCGGGAGATTTCCGCCTGGTGCACGCGGATCTCTCCTCGCTGCGGCACCTGCTCGGCCTGCTGCACCGGCGAAAGCTCCGGGTGGCGCGCGAGTGCACGGGCGGCGACCAGCGTGCGCCCTACGCCGAACTCGCCCGGTTCGCCGACGGGGTGCGGGCCGAGTTCGACGGCGCCGATCCCGCGGTCTTCTCCGAGGACAGCCCCTGGACCTACTTCTTCGGTGATCTCCAGGGCGGTCTGTACGGGGCGTACTACTACCGGCTGGAGCGGGAGTGAGACCGGGCGGTCCGCCGCCGGGGGACGGGAGCCTTCCGTACTGGTACCGTCCCCGCAGGTCAGGCCAGTTGGGCACAGCTACAGGACGGTTGGAGCAGCATGTCGGATTCTGCCGCGCGTGATCGGGACGCAGCCGAGACCGAGTCGGCCCTCTCGCATCCACCGGTCGCGCCCGACGCATCCGCCGCCTACGGCAGCCACCCCGACCAGCTGATCGACTTCTACGCCCCGCGCGACGGGCGGACCGGGGCGCCGGTCGTGGTCGTCCTGCACGGCGGGGCATGGCGGGCGCCGTACGACCGGCAGCATGTGTCGCCGTTCGCGGACTTCCTGGCCCGGCGCGGATTCGCCGTCGCCAGCGTCGAGTACCGACGCGGCAGCGAGATCCCGCAGCAGCGGGGGGCCGGTCCGGTGGCGGGCCGTTGGCCGGAGACCTTCGACGATGTCGCCGCGGCGATGGACGCGCTGCCGGCGCTGCTGGCCCGGGAACTCCCTCAGGCCGATGCCCGGCGGATCGTCGTCACCGGGCACTCCGCGGGCGGGCAGCTGGCCCTGTGGGCCGCCGCCCGGCATGTACTGCCCGAGGGCTCGCCGTGGCGGCTGCCCGCGCCGCCGCAGCTGCGGGGCGTCGTCGCCCTCGCGCCGATCGCCGACTTCGCCACCGCCGTCGGGCTGGACGTGTGCTCCGGGGCGGTCGGTCAATTCCTCGGCCGCGAGGAGGACTTCGGGGAGCGGGCGCCGCACGCCGACCCGGCCGTGCTGCTGCCCACCGGCATCGCCACCACCGTGGTGCAGGGCACCACCGACTTCGATGTGCCGCAGGCGGTCGCGGAGGCGTTCGTCGACGCGGCGGCGAAGGCGGGCGAGACGGTGGGGCTGACCCTGCTGCCCGATGTCGGCCACTACCCGCTGATCGACCCGGCGGCGGACGCGTGCGCGGTGGTGGCGGAGGAGCTCGCACAGCTGGCCTGGTGAGGGCGGGGACGGCGGTGCGGAGGAGTCCGTAGTACTTGCGACGGACGGCACAGGATCCGTATCACTGCTGACGACCGGGCCCCGGCCCGCCCTCTACCGTGGAAGCGTGACCGAGACCAAGAGCAGAAGTCCGGAGTACCGGATGGCCGCGGGTGCGATAGGCGGCCTCCGGCAGGCCCTCTTCCACGATGCGTTCGCCTACCGCCCGATGCCGCGGCTGCGGATCGACGGGCCGGTGATCCGTCGGCTGCCGAAGCGGGTGCGGGCGCGTGCCACCTGGGCGCCGCACGCGATGGTGGTGCTGGCCGCGCTCGTCGTCTTCCTGACGGGGGCCTCCCGGACGAGCTTTCCGCCCGCCGAGGTGATCGCGGCGCTCCCGGCCGTCTGCGTCGTGATGACACTGGTCAGACCGGTCGGGGCGTTCTGGATGTCGCTCGCGTCGACCCCGGTGACCGCGGTGCTCGGCGGCAACGGGTGGCCGTGGGGGCCGAGCACGTTCTTCGCGCACCTGGTCGTGCTGGTCGTCGTCGCGGTCAGGACCGGGCCGCGCACCGCCGCCTGGATGTGGGGCCTGACCGTACTGCTCGGCACGTTCATGGAGAACGCCGTCTGGCGCTCCGGGACCACCACCGTGAGCATGGCGCTGACCTCCGCGTTCGCCCTGCTCGTGGTGGCCATGGTGCAGATCCGCCGTGACGCGGAGCGCGAGGTGACCGTGCAGCGCACCGTGACCGCCGTCGAACGCGACCGGCGCACACTGCTGGAGGAGCGCACCACCATCGCCCGTGAACTGCACGACGTGGTCGCCCACCACATGTCGGTCGTCGCGATCCAGGCCGAGGCCGCCCCGTACCGGGTGGAGAATCCGCCGCCCGAGCTGGAGCAGGCCTTCGTCACGATCCGGGAGAACGCCGTCGCCGCCCTCACCGAACTGCGCCGGGTCCTCGGTGTCGTACGGGCCGAGGACTACCAGGCGCCGGACGCCCCGCAGCCCACCCTCGCCCAGCTCGACGGGCTCCTCGCCAATGTGCGCGAGGCGGGCCTGGAGACGGAGAAGACGATCACCGGTGCGGTGCGTGAGCTGCCGCAGGGGGTCGAGCTGTCCGCGTACCGGATCATCCAGGAAGCCCTCAGCAACACGCTGCGGCACGCACCGGGCGCATCCGCCAAGGTGGAGATCGGCTATGTGCTGGGCGGGCTCGGTCTGCGGGTCGTCAACGGGCCGCCCACCGGTCCGGTGAAGCCCTCGCCGGGGGCCGGTCACGGGATCACGGGGATGCGGGAACGGGTCACGATGCTGAACGGCGACATGACGGCCGAGGCTACGGGCGAGGGCGGATACGAGATCGCCGCGTTCATCCCCGTGCAGGCCGATCCCGAGTCCCAGGAGCAGGACGGGACACGCGGGGCCGGGCCGGTCGGGTTCGGGAAGACGGAGCGGGCGGAACAGGCGGACCGAGCATGAGCACCCCCACCACCCCGCCCATCCGGGTGCTGATCGTGGACGACCAGATGATGGTCCGCGAGGGCTTCTCGGTGCTGCTCAACGCCATGCCGGGGATCGAGGTCGTCGGCGAGGCGGTCGACGGACGGCAGGCCATCGCGCAGGTCGCGGCCCTGCGCCCCGACGTGGTCCTGATGGACATCCGGATGCCCGAACTCAACGGCATCGAGGCCACGCGCGAGATCGTCGCCGCCGACGCGGACGCCAAGGTACTGGTGCTGACCACCTTCGACCTCGACGAGTACGTCTACCAGGCGCTGCGGGCCGGGGCGTCCGGCTTCCTCCTCAAGGACGCCTCCGCGCGCCAGCTCGCCGACGGGGTACGGGTGGTGGCCGCCGGTGAGGCGCTGCTCGCCCCGACCGTCACCAAGCGGCTGATCAACGAGTTCTCGAAGCTCGCGGAGTCCCCGCGCTCGCCCGCCCTCGCCCGGATCGGCGACCTCACCGAGCGCGAGACGGAGGTGCTCGTCCTCATCGCGCAGGGCCGGTCCAACGCCGAGATCGCCTCGCATCTGGTGGTCGCGGAGTCCACCATCAAGACGCATGTGAGCCGCATCCTGGTGAAGCTGGGACTGCGGGACCGCACCCAGGCGGCCGTCTTCGCGTACGAGGCCCGGCTGGTCACACCGTCCTGAGGTGCCCGGGGCGACGGTTCCGCGCGCAAGCGTGCGCTTGCGCGCGGGGTGGGTGGTCGGCGGCGGTGGGGTGCGGTTAGCGTCCGCCTATGCACCCGTCTCCCCGTTCCGCGGCCGATGCCCCCTTCGCCCCCTGGTCCCCGGCCTTCGTCGCCGACCCGTACCCCGCCTACACCGCGCTGCGCGCCACCGGCCGGGTACACCGCTTCGAGCCGACCGACCAGTGGCTCGTCCCGCACCACGCCGATGTGTCCGCGCTGCTGCGCGACCGTCGCCTGGGGCGCACGTATCTGCACCGCTTCACCCACGAGGAGTTCGGCCGCACGCCGCCGCCCGCCGCGCACGAGCCCTTCCACACCCTCAACGGGCAGGGGATCCTCGACCTGGAGGCCCCCGACCACACCCGGATCCGGCGCCTGGTCTCCAAGGCGTTCACCCCGCGTACGGTCGAGCAGCTCGTCCCGACCGTGCGGCGGCTGGCCGCCGAGCTGGTCGACTCCTTCGTCGAGGCGGGCGGCGGCGATCTGCTCACGGCGGTCGCCGAGCCGCTGCCGGTGGCCGTCATCGCCGAGATGCTCGGCATCCCGGAGTCCGACCGGGCCCCGCTGCGGCCCTGGTCCGCGGCGATCTGCGGAATGTTCGAGCTGAACCCGTCCGAGGAAACCGCCCGCGCCGCCGTCCGCGCCTCGCTCGATTTCTCCGCGTATCTGCGCGAGCTGATCGAGGAGCGGCGCAGGAACCCCGGTACGGATCTGATCTCCGCGCTCATCGCCGCCCACGACGAGGGGGAGCGGCTGAGCGAGCAGGAGATGATCTCCACCTGTGTGCTGCTGCTGAACGCCGGCCACGAGGCGACCGTCAACACCACCGTGAACGGCTGGTGGACCCTGCTGCGCCACCCCGAGCAACTGGCCGCCCTGCGCGCCGACCACGGGCTGCTGCCGACGGCGATCGAGGAGCTGATGCGGTACGACACCCCGTTGCAGATGTTCGAGCGCTGGGTCCTGGACGACATCGAGATCGACGGCACCGTCATTCCGCGCGGTTCGGAGGTGGCCCTGCTCTTCGGCTCCGCCAACCGCGACCCGGCCCGCTTCACCGCCCCGGACACCCTGGACCTGGCCCGGCGGGACAACCCGCACATCACCTTCGGGGCGGGCATCCACTTCTGCCTGGGCGCCCCGCTGGCCCGGGTCGAACTGGCCGCGTCCTTCGGCGAGCTGCTGCGCCGCGCCCCGGACCTGCGGCTTGCGGCCGAACCGGAGTGGAACCCGGGCTATGTGATCAGGGGCCTGAAGGAACTCCGCGTGGAGCTGTGACGAGGCCGCGGGTCGGGACTTCGATGCGCCGGGCGTCCGACTGCCCGGCGCTCAGCATCCCGGCCCACAGGCCGGGGGCGGTCCCTCCAGTACGTCGAAGGCCACCCCGAAGCCGGTGAGGGCGGCGAGCACCGCCGCCGCCCCGAGCGCCCGCCGCCACTTCCGCCCCGCGAGGGCGACGAGGACGAGCCCGGCCGTGATGCCGCCGAGCGCCATGACCGGCAGCCCGAGCCAGAGCACGTTCCACTCCGTCGCGCCCTCGAAGCCGCCGAAGATTCCGCTCCTGCCGTACGGCGCCCAGGCGAGCGTCCCGGCGGCCCCGCCCGCGGCGACGACCAGGCACCCGGCGATCCCGCGGACGGCTTCGCTTCGGTTCTCCATGAACGGGGTGACGCAGGGGCACCGCGCTGAGGTTGCATCTCGCGTCGAGCCTGCACCTGGCCGGGAGTCCCTGCACCTGGCCGGGACTCCCTGCCCCCACGTCACCGTCAGGTCAGGACATCGCGCCTGCGCAATGCCCCCACCCCGGCCCCGACCAGCACCGCCGCGACGGCGGTGAGCGCGAGCACCGGGCCCCATTCCATTCCCGTGCCACCAGGCAGCTTCGGCAGATGCGTGAACGGTGACACGTCCATCACCGCCTGCGGCATGTCGACGGCGGGCCCGAGCCACCCCAGCGCCAGACAGATCCCGGCGACGCCCCAGGCCGCCACCGCCGCCTTCGGGAACGCCCCGTACAGCAGGACCGTCACCCCGCCCAGCAGCCAGATCGCCGGCAGCTGTACCAGCGACGCACCCAGCACGGCCGGGAGTTCGTGGCCGTAGCCGGCGGCCAGGCCGAGGCCACCGGCCACCATGAGGAGGGCCGCGCCGCCGAACGCGATGACCAGATGGCTGGCCGCCCACCCGATCCGGCCCACTCCGCCCGCCAGCACCGGCTCGGCGCGGCCGGCGGTCTCCTCGCCGTGCAGCCGCAGCACCGACGCGACGATGTGCAGCGCCGCGACCATCCCGAGCACGGAGACCATCGCGGCGAGGAACGCATCGGTCAGACCGGCCTGTCCGCCCATCCGCTCGAAGATCTCCCTGGTCTTCGCGTTGTCACCGACGAGATCGGCCGCTCCGCCGGTCAGTCCGCCGAAGGCGACACCGACCACGGCGAAGGAGAGCGTCCACCCGGTCAGCGCACCGCGCTGGAGCCGCAGCGCGAGACCGAACGCCGTGGAGATCCGCCCCTGCGCGGGCCCCGGTCTCGTCGCCAGGAAGCTCATGCCGACATCGCGCCGCCCGGCCAGGCCGTACGCGAGGACGGCCTGGACCGCCACGGCCGCCGCGAAGACGAGCAGCACCCACCAGCGCTCGTCCGCGTACGCCCGTACGCTCTCCGCCCAGCCGATGGGGGAGAGCCAGGTCAGCACGGAAGAGCCGTCGTCCGCCGCCGAGTCGCCCGCCGCCTTCAGGACGAACGCGGCACCGATCACTGCTGCGGTGAGCCCCTTGGCGAGCCGGGCGCTCTCGGTGAACTGCGCGGCGATCGCGGCCGTGCAGGCGAACAGCACACCCGTCCCGGCGACTGCCAGGGCGAGCGCCAGTGCCCCGGCGCCGCCCGCGCCGGACCTCGCCAGGCCCGCCGCGATCACCAGCGCCAGTGCCGCGTTCGCGATCACCGCGGTGAGCAGCGCTGCGGTCAGCGGGGCGCGGCGTCCCACCATCGCGGAGGAGAGCATCTCCTGGCGGCCGGTCTCCTCTTCCTCCCTGGTGTGCCGGATGACGACGATCAGGCTCATCACGGCCGCCAGCACCGCTCCGAAGGCGGCCATCCGCCAGCTCACGAGCCCGCCGACCGAGTCGTCGAAGACCGGTCCGTACATCGCCCGGAGGGAGCTGTTGCCGTTCATCGACGCGGCGAGTTCGGCGCGCTGGGCGGTGGTGTCGTACAGCGAGGCGATGGAGCCGCCGACGGAGGAGAAGGAGCCGCCGAGGGCGAGCACCCAGATCGGCAGCATGATCCGGTCGCGCCGCAGCGCGAGCCGCAGCAGGGTCCACGTCCCGGCGAGCTGCCCGGTTGCGGCCCTGGTCCGGCGCCGGGTGCCGGCCGGGGCGGTCGTGGTCACGGCAGTCATCGCGCCGCCACCCCCGCGCCCTCGTCGCTGCCGGGCGCGTCCGTCGCGCTCGCCGTGTCCGTCGTGTCCGCCGCGTCCGTCGTGTAGTGGCGCAGGAACAGCTCCTCCAGCGTGGGCGGGGTACTGGTCAGCGTCCGTACGCCCGACGCGGTGAGCGACTTGAGCACGGCGTCCAGCTTGTCCGTGTCGACCTGGAGCGTGACCCGCAGGCCCTGGACGTCGAGGTCGTGGACGCCGGGCAGACGGTCGAGCCCGGCGGGCGCTCCGGCCAGCTCGGCGCTGATGTTCGTACGCGTCAGGTGGCGCATGTCCGCCAGTGAACCCGTCTCCACCGTCCGCCCCTGGCGGATGATGCTGACCCGGTCGCAGAGCGTTTCGACCTCGCTGAGGATGTGGCTGGAGAGCAGGACCGTCCGCCCGCGCGCACGCTCCTCGGCGACGCAGTCCTGGAAGACCTCCTCCATCAGCGGGTCGAGTCCGCTGGTGGGTTCGTCCAGGATCAGCAGATCTACATCGGAGGCGAAGGCGGCGACGAGAGCGACCTTCTGGCGGTTGCCCTTGGAGTACGTACGCCCCTTCTTGGTCGGGTCGAGCTCGAACCGGTCGACGAGGTCGGCGCGTCGGGCCCGGTCGAGGCCGCCGCGCAGGCTCCCGTACAGATCGATCACCTCGCCGCCGGAGAGGTTGCGCCACAGCGTGACGTCACCCGGGACGTACGCCACCTTCCGGTGGAGCTCCACCGCGTCGCGCCACGGGTCGCGGCCGAGCAGCTGGGCGGCGCCGGAGTCGGCCCGCAGCAGACCCAGCAGCACCCGGATGGTGGTGGACTTCCCGGAGCCGTTGGGCCCGAGGAAGCCATGGACCTCGCCGGCCTCGACGGTGAGGTCGAGGCCGTCCAGCGCGTGTGTCCGACCGAACGACTTGTGCAGTCCGGCCACCGTGATTGCCTTCGTCATGTTTTGAACGTACGCTACTTTCATGAATTTGTGAAGTTAAGGAAGCGTATAAAGTTGACGTCATGGCGGGGGCCGGGAAAGCAGGGGAGACGATCGGGCGATGACCAGCGAAACCGAACAGAGCATGCGCTCCGGGCGTGACGCGGAGGCCGTGTCGCGGTTCGTGGAGCGGTTCGCGTCCGACATGACCGAGGCGGGGATGCAGCGGATGGCGTCCCGGGTCTTCGCCGCGCTCCTGGCGGACGACGACGGCTGCATGACCTCCGCCGAGCTCGCCCTGGCGCTGCAGATCAGCCCGGCGGCCGTGTCCGGTGCGGTCAACTACCTCACGCAGGTCAGCATGGTCGGCCGTGAGCGCGAGCCGGGCTCGCGCCGCGACCGTTATCGCGTGCACGACGAGGTCTGGTACACCACCTTCGTCAGCCGCGACCGGGTGCTGACCCGCTGGGAGAACACCCTCAAGGAAGGTGCCCGCACCCTGGGCGAGGACACCCCGGCCGGTGCCCGGCTCATCGAGACGGCGGCGTTCTTCGAGTTCCTGCAGGACGAGCTGGGCGGGTTGATGGACCGCTGGCGCGAGCACCGCAAGACGCTCGACCTCCCGTCCGGCGATGGGCGCGCGGACGCCTGACGGGCACGCGGGGCCCGGCCGCGTGGTCCGGCGTCCGGTCCGGCCCCCGTGCCCGGACGCTATCCCTCCGCCACCGGCAGCATCAGTCCCCAGGCCCCCGCCCGCACCGTCCAGGTCCGCGTCCGGACCGGGCCGCCGACCTGTATGTCCGCCCGGTAGCGGAAGTCCGCGCCCGAGACCGTGACGGCCTTCGCCTCCGTCGTCTCCGGGTCGGCCGCCGGCGGGCGGATCACCACCTCCGCCAGGCCCCCGTCGCCGCCCTGCGAGGTCACGGTCACCGATTCGACCGGGCGGTCCAGATCGTTCAGCAGGACGCCGTCGGCCTCGACCCGCAGCCGGTGCGTGGGCGGCGGGGCGGCGGCGGGCGTCGCCGGGGTGGGGCGCACCAGCGTGCGGACCAGGTTGCGGCAGGTGTCCCAGACCGCGGTGACCCCTGTGTGCGCGGCCGCCGCGCCCGACAGCGTGCTCAGGGCCGGGATGTGCAGCGCGCCCAGGACCACGCCGTCGCTGTCGTCGACCAGCAGGTCGAGCCTGCGTACGGCACCGTCCAGCGCGGTGCGCGCCGCCGCCACCGCGCCCATGGGCACGCCGAGCGAATGGGCGAGTTCCAGCGCGGCCGCACTGCCGACCGGGATCAGCGAGAGCACGCTCCCGGCCGGCTCCCGTTCCCGGTGCAGCTGGGCCACCGCCCGCCGCAGCGCGCGGTCGTCACCGACCACCACCGGCCGCCGACTGCCCCGGCGGGACAGGGCACGGGCGAATTCCTCGGGCCCGTCGGGCAGGCAGATCTTGGCGTGCGAACCGGCGCTCAGCACGTCCTTCGCGATACGCACGGACTCGCCGTCGGTCCGGCGGGCGACCGGGTCGATGACCACCAGCAGCTGGTGCGCACCGTCGCCGGGGGGCTGGGCAGCCGACACCTCGGTCCTTCCTCGGGTAGCATCTTGGTGCAAGAGCCCCTTGCGCTATTGCGCCAGGGGCTTCGTCTATTCCGGGGCACCCGGTTCGACGGTTCAGGCCTTGTCGTACATCGTCGTACGGCATGTACGACGTTTACGTACGCCCCCTGACCTTGGACATGCCCCGCCCGGAAGGGGTGTACGCCTGTGCCCGCACTTGTGCTGCTCGGTGCTCAGTGGGGTGACGAGGGCAAGGGAAAGGCCACCGACCTCCTCGGTGGATCCGTGGACTATGTGGTGCGTTACCAAGGCGGCAACAACGCCGGCCATACGGTGGTCGTCGGTGACCAGAAGTACGCACTGCATCTCCTCCCCTCCGGAATCCTTTCGCCGGGGTGTACCCCGGTCATCGGAAACGGTGTCGTCGTCGACCCGGCCGTCCTGCTCTCCGAGCTGAGTGGGCTGAACGACCGCGGCGTGGACACGTCCAAGCTGCTGATCAGCGGCAATGCCCATTTGATCACCCCGTACAACGTCACGGTCGACAAGGTGACGGAACGGTTCCTCGGGAAGCGCAAGATCGGCACGACCGGTCGAGGCATCGGCCCGACGTACGCCGACAAGATCAACCGGGTGGGCATCCGCGTCCAGGACCTCTACGACGAGTCGATCCTGGAGCAGAAGGTCGAGGCGGCCCTGGAGCAGAAGAACCAGCTCCTCGCCAAGGTCTTCAACCGGCGCGCGATCGAGTCCGGCAAGATCGTCGAGGAGATGCTCCAGTACGCGGAGCAGATCAAGCCGTACGTCGCCGACACGACGCTGATCCTGAACGACGCCATCGACGCGGGCAAGGTCGTCCTCTTCGAGGGCGGTCAGGGCACGCTGCTCGACGTCGACCACGGCACGTACCCCTTCGTCACCTCCTCGAACCCGACCGCGGGCGGCGCCTGCACCGGTGCCGGCGTGGGCCCGACGAAGATCAGCCGGGTCATCGGCATCCTCAAGGCGTACACCACTCGCGTCGGCGCGGGCCCGTTCCCCACGGAGCTGCTCGACGAGGACGGCGAGGCGCTGCGCCGGATCGGTGGCGAGCGCGGTGTCACCACCGGCCGTGACCGTCGCTGCGGCTGGTTCGACGCGGTCATCGCGCGGTACGCGACCCGGGTCAACGGTCTCACCGACTTCTTCCTCACCAAGCTGGACGTGCTGACCGGCTGGGAGCAGATCCCGGTGTGCGTGGCGTACGAGATCGACGGCAAGCGCGTCGAGGAGCTCCCGTACAGCCAGACCGACTTCCACCACGCGAAGCCGGTCTACGAGATGCTGCCGGGCTGGTCCGAGGACATCACGAAGGCCAAGACCTTCGGTGACCTGCCGAAGAACGCGCAGGCGTACGTGAAGGCGCTGGAGGAGATGTCCGGCGCCCCGATCTCCGCGATCGGTGTCGGCCCCGGCCGCACCGAGACCATCGAGATCAACTCCTTCCTCTAGGAGGCAGGACGGGGGAGGGCCGGGACGCACTGTTCCGGCCCTCCCCTGTTCCGTTCTCACTCCTCGCCTTTCATTCCTCGCCGCAGATCCGCAGCCCCTTCGGCGTCGCGCACGACAGGTGTCCGTGTGTCCGGATCACGTCCTGGCCGTTGCCCCGGCTCAGATGGCCCAGGAAGCCGGAGGCCAGGGAGTCGGTGGGCGTTCGCCCGCCGTTCGCCTACTGGTCCAGACCTTGACAGGTCCAGGCCATTGGGGCTTGAGTGGCGGGACGTCCAGACGGCCCGCTGAGGTGTTCGGCGTGCCCTGCCGATGGAGTGAGCAGCGCTGAAACCCATCAAGAGCCTTCTGATCGTGCTGGGTTCCGTCGTTGCGACGGCCGCCTTCCTCCCCTCCGCCTCCGCCTCCGTCGCCGCGGATCCGGCCCCGAAGTGCGCGCCCGTGTGGAGTTCGCCGACCGCCTACACACAGGGCGGCACGGCCGCGCACCACGGCCGCAACTGGACGGCCAAGTGGTGGACGCAGAACGAGAATCCGGGTGCCACGACCGTCTGGGCCGACCAGGGGGCCTGCACGGGCGGGGTCTCGGACTTCGTCATCGGCGAGGCGCAGTTCGACGAGATCTTCCCGGACCGCAACCCCTTCTACACGTACCAGGGCCTGATCGACGCCCTGCACGCCTACCCGCGCTTCGCGAACATCGGTACGCCGACCACACGGGCCCAGGAGGCCGCGGCGTTCCTGACCCACGCGGACTTCGAGTCGGTCGGGCTCCAGTACGTGAAGGAGATCAACGAGGCCAACTACTGGCGCAAGTGCGACTACAGCCAACCGTATGGCTGCCCGGCAGGACAGAAGGCCTACTACGGCCGGGGTCCGATCATGTTCAGCTGGAACTTCAACTACAAGGCCGCGGGCGACGCGCTCGGCCTCGATCTCCTCAACAACCCCTGGCTGGTCGAGCAGGACCCGTCCATCGCCTGGCAGACGGCCCTTTGGTACTGGAACACCCAGAACGGCCCCGGCACGATGACCTCGCACGAGGCGATGGTCGGTGGTGCGGGATTCGGTGAGACGATCCGTTCGCTCAACGGCTCCCTGGAGTGCGACGGCGGGAACCCCGCCTCGGTCGCCGCCCGGGTCGCCAAGTACGAACGGATCACCGGCATCGGCGGTACGGCGCCGGGCTCCCGGCTGGGCTGCTGACGGCCCGCCGCCGGGCCGGCCAGGTCCGGCGTTCCGCATGCTGGACGGGGTCGGAGTTTTTCCTTCGGCTCCGTCCGTGCTGCGCCGCATGATCCGGATGAACTCTGTCCGGAATTCCCCCTGTTGGGGGCGGGGTCGGCGGTGCGAATGCGCCGTCGGTCCGCCTGTGAACGCTCCGTCGGGAAGGGGTCCCCCTGTTGGTCCAGACCTTGACAGGTTCAGACCAGCAGCGCTTGAGTGACCGTCAACCCCCCATGGCGGTGCACCGGCCGGCTCGTTGCGCCGCACCGAAGGAGTGATCGCATGATCAGACGCATCATGGGCCTGCTGGCCGCGCTGGGCGCGGTCGTCGCAATGGTCGTCGTTCTCCCCGCCACCACCGCCGCGGCAGCCGACTGCGCGGCACCCTGGAACTCCTCGTCCGTCTACACCGGCGGCGGGTCGGCCTCCTACAACGGACACAACTGGACCGCCAAGTGGTGGACCCAGAACGAGACCCCCGGCAGCTCCGACGTCTGGGCGGACCAGGGCAGTTGCGGTGGTGGCGGTACGGACCCGGGCACCCCGTCCGGCTTCGTCGTCAGCGAGGCGCAGTTCAACCAGATGTTCCCGAACCGGAATCCGTTCTACACGTACAGCGGACTGACTGCGGCCCTGAGTGCCTACCCGGGCTTCGCGAACACCGGGAGCGACACCGTCAAGCGCCAGGAAGCGGCGGCATTCCTCGCCAACGTCAGCCACGAGACGGGCGGTCTGGTGTACGTGGTCGAGCAGAACACGGCCAACTACCCGCACTACTGCGACAGCAGCCAGCCCTACGGCTGCCCGGCCGGCCAGTCCGCGTACTACGGCCGCGGGCCGATCCAGCTCAGCTGGAACTTCAACTACAAGGCCGCCGGTGACGCCCTCGGCATCGACCTGCTGGGCAATCCGTACCTGGTCGAGCAGGACGCCTCGGTCGCCTGGAAAACCGGCCTCTGGTACTGGAACACCCAGAACGGCCCCGGCACCATGACCGCCCACAACGCCATGGTGAACGGTGCGGGATTCGGCGAGACGATCCGCTCCATCAACGGCTCCCTGGAGTGCAACGGCGGCAACCCTGCCCAGGTCCAGAGCCGTATCGACCGCTACCAGGCGTTCGTGTCGATCCTCGGCACCACACCCGGCTCCAATCTGAGCTGCTGACCCGCATTCCGCGGATCCGCGGTTGTGGGACCCCACCCGACGGGGGCGTGTCCGGCCGGTCCGGACACGCCCCCTCTTCGGTTCACCGGGCGGTGTCCGCTCCGGTGACGTCCAGGGCCCGGAAGGCGAGCCACAGGTCGTAACGGGCGCTGGGCGCCTGGAGCAGTGAGCGGCCGAGCACCGATTCGAGCCGGGTGAGACGTTTGCGGACCCCCGGTACCGAGATGCCCAACACCTCGGCTGTCGGGGTGAGTTGGGCCTCGCAGCGGAGCCAGGCGCGGAGGGTGTCCCGCCGGTCCGTGGTGCTCCTGGGAGTGTCGGGTTCGGTGAGCGGGCGCAGTTGCTGGGCCGCCCATTCCCGTACGGCCGGGGCGCGCAGGATGTCGTCCAGGCCGAGGGGCTGCCGAGTCTTCTTCTCGTCCCGGCGGGCCCTCGCGGTCCCGGTGGGGGTGGCGCGGATGCGCAGAGGGCGCCCGCCACCTGGTGTGCGATGGACAGCTGACCCGTCATGAGCAGATGCAGCACCGCTTCCCGGCTGCGGGACTCCGCGAGGTCGACGCGGCGCCGCTTGCGTTCCACGGCCTCCGCGGCCCAGCACATGGCGAGCGGCATCGCCACGTCGGAGAGCAGGGTGGCGAGCCCGTCCGGCAGCGGGCGCGTTGTGACCACGGCGAGGATCGGGGCGGCGGCGTCCGGCGGGCCGTCCAGCGGGAACAGCAGCGCGGTGTGCGGGCCCCGGTCGAAGGCGAAGGAACGCGCGTCGAGCCCCGACAGGCCCTTCGCGTACTCACCCGCCATCGCTGCCGACTCGACGCCCGTACCGTCCGCGCTGCGGGTCACGCCGTGCAGCACGGTGCCGTCCCCGTCGAGCAGCCCGGCCCAGCCGGCCGCCCGGCCGGACACCCAGTGCAGAAGTTCCCGGGACCCGCCCGACCGGGCCAACCGGTACATCCGCAGTACGTCATCGGCCCGTTCCCGCGCGTGCACAGGTCCTCCACTCCTGCCCAAAAACCGGAATGCAGGCTACCGGTTTGATTGTGCGGACTGATACCTGCCACGGCCCACACAGTGCGAATTGAAGCTTCCGGGTACCTACCCGAGGACCTAGAGTCCGAACACGGTTGCGGCACTCTCGGGGGAGGGGTAGGGGGCGACAGCAGCGGCTCACGGGGGTGGCCGCTGTCGCGTCGGCCGCAACCGTTCTTCTTCTTCCGTTGTCAGTGGCGGCCCCTAGTGTCGGCTCACGATCACGACCGTGATCGGAGTCGACCGGGAGAGGCCGTCGCCATGGAGTTCCGCATTGAGCGCAGCGCACTGACCGATGCCGTGGCCTGGACCGCCCGGGTGCTGCCCACGCGCTCACCCGTTCCGGTGCTGGGCGGGCTGCTGCTGGAGGCGGCCGACGGCCGGCTGCGCATCTCGGGGCTGGATTACGAGGCGTCCGCCCGTATCGAGGTGGCGGCGGAGACCGTACGGGCCGGGAAGGTGCTGGTCATGGGCCGCCGACTGCTCGATGTCTGCCGGGTGCTGCCCGAGAGGGTGGTGGAGTGCGCGGTCGAGGGCTCACGGTTCTCGCTGGCGAGCGACGGCGCCCGGTTCGGCCTCTCGGTGCTGCCGTTCGACGACTACCCGGCGCTGCCGTCGTTGCCGGAGGTGCTCGGTGAGGTGGACGCGGAGGAGTTCGCGGCGGCCGTCGCCCATGTAGCGGTGGCGGCGGGCCGGGACGACACGCTGCCGACCCTGACCGGCATCCGGCTGTCCCTGGACGGCGACACGATGACGCTCGCCGCCACGGACCGCTACCGGTTCGCGGTGCGCACTCTCACCTGGAAGCCCGGCGCGGCCGGTGGCGCGGACGGTGTCCCGGTCGATGTCGTGGTCTCCGCCCGCAGGCTCACCGAGATCGCCCGCTCCTTCGGTCGGGGCGGCATGGTCCGGCTCGCGCTGGACGGCGGCTCGGCCGGTTTCGAGCTGGCCGGGATGCGTACGACGGTGCGTCTGCTCGACGGCCGACTGCCGCGTCACGACAAGCTGTTCGCGATGACCGGCGCGGTCACGGCGGAGACGGACCGGGCGCCCCTGGTCGAGGCCGTCAAGCGGGTCGCCGTGGTCGCGGAGGGCGGCAGCCCGCTCCACCTCGCCTTCTCCGAGGGCTCGGTGCTGCTCCAGGCGGGCTACGAGGACGACGTCGCCTCCCAGCGACTGCCCGCCGTCCTGGAGGGCGCCGACGAGCTGACGGTCGCCTTCAACCCCGCGTATCTGATGGATGCCCTGGGCTCGTTCGGCACCCCCGTGATCAGGTTCGAGCTGATGGGCCCCGGCCAGCGGGCGATGGTCACCGGCCGGACGCCCGGGGCGGACGCGGAGGACTCCCGCCCCGCCCACCAGCACCTGCTGATGTCGGCCAAGCCGCTGGTCTGAGGGGTGTGTCCCTCCGGGGCGGCAGCCCGGGAGGAATGGGCCGTACGCGCCCCGCTTGGCAGGATCGGCGCCATGAACTCTGTGCGGTGGAGCACCCATGTGGTCGAGATCCGCGGCGACGACGTGACGAAGCGTTACCGGAAGGGCGACGCCCGTGCTCTGCTCGACCGTGAGTGGCGGGCCCTGACGCTGCTGGACGCTCATGCGCCGGGCCTCGCCCCCGCACCGATCGCCGTCGATCGCGACGCCGTTCCGCCGACGGTGGTGATGTCACGGGTGCCGGGGGTTCCGTTGCGGGGATCTCCGGTGGACGCGGCGCGGATGGCGGCGATGGCCGCGACGCTCGACGCGTTGTACGCGGCGGTCCCGTACGACCGCCTTGCCCGGGTGCCGATGCGTCCGGACCACCAGGCCGGGCTGATCGCCCGGCTGCGCACCTGGCACGGTCGGGGGCCGGGACCGGCTGCCGGAGCGGTGGTACGGGCGGCGCTGCGCGAGGGCATGGCCTGGCTGGACCGGTCGGGCCTCGCCGCCGGGCCGGACGTCCCCGGTGCACCGGTCTTCGGCCCCGGCGACGGGAACCTCGCCAACTACCTCTGGGACGAGCACGCTTCCCGGGTACGGGTGGTCGACTTCGAGGACTCCGGCCGCAGCGACCGCGCCTTCGAACTTGCGGAGATCACCGAGCATGTCTCCGGCTGGGTCGACGGAGGTTTCGACGCCACGGCCTTCCTCGACTGTTTCGATCTGACCGCCGAGGAGCGCAGCCGTCTGCGGGAGTGCCGTCGTCTGCTCGCGTTGACCTGGTTGTTCATCCTCTCGTTCGAAGATCCCGCGCATCGCAGGAACCCGCCCGGTACGGCTGAGGGACAGGCGGGCCGGCTGCGTGAGCTGCTGGGCTGACCGGCGCGGGCGGAGGACGGCGGGTACGGGTGCGGGGGGGGGGGGGGGGGGCCCCCCCCCCCCCCCCCCCCCCCCCCCCTCTCCCCCCCCCCCCCCCCCCCCCCCCCCCCCCCCCCCCCCCCCCCCCCCCCCCCCAC
>NZ_JBHVWT010000007.1:213873-236998 GCF_042882135.1 Streptomyces sp. NPDC058240 | reverse complement strand
CCTGTCGCACTTAGGGTACACGAGGCCCTGTTGCATGCTCTCCGTCTCTCCCCGGGGTGGGGGGGAGCTGGCGGGTAGGGGTCTGGGGCCGGGCGCTCCCCCCGGCCCCGCACGCATGCCGTCCGCTCGTGGGCCGGCCCGCTGTCCGGCTACTTCGTGAAGATGAAGTACTGCCAGGCGCCGTGCGTGGTCGAGTTCACCGTGTCGCCCGAGGTGCCGTTGACGTACGAGGCGCGGACGCGCATCCGGTAGCCCGTGTCATGGGTGCCGGTCAGCGTCACGATGGACTTCCCGCTGGTGCCGAGCTTGAAGTACTGCGAGCCCGCGTCGTACCACTTGCCCTGGTAGTAGATCTCCAGGGACAGCTTGTGCGAGCGGTTCTTGTAGTACGTCATCGTCGTCGTGAAGACCGGGTTGGTCTTCTTGTGGAAGTACCGGTACGACGTCTTGCCGATCTTCGCCGTCTTGTACTGCTTGGTGGCGGAGGTCGAGACCTTCACCTTGGCGAACGCGGTCGACGTGACCTTCTTCGAGGTGTACCGGCCGTCGCCCTTGAAGATCGCGGTGACGGTGGTGTCCCGGGTCATGTCGACCGTGGTCGACAGGTTGCCCTTGGAGTTGACCTTGCCGGTCTTCACCAGCTTGTTCGGCTTGTCCGGCCCGAACGGGTCCACCCACAGCTCGACGGTGCGGTTCTTGTACGTCTTGCCGAGGTGCGCGGTGAACGACACATCGGTGCCGTAGGAGTACAGCGCCTTGTTGTGGTTCAGGGTCAGCGAGGTGACCGTCCGGGGCACGGCGACCTTGTCGGAGCCGGATGCCGCGGAGTGGGACGCGTCGCCCGCGTACGACACCTTGTACGTGACCTGGCCACCCGCGGTCGGGGTGTCGGTGAAGGAGAAGCTGCCGTCCGACTTGAGCGTCACCGAGGGCAGCGCCTTGCCCTTGGGCGACTCGATGTCGGTGCGCGTGACCGTGGCCTTCGAGCCCGCCGGGAACGCGCCCGCGGACTTGACCCGGCCGGTGACGGTCAGCTTCTTGTTGAGCGCCGACTTCGCCGGGGCGTCGACCGTGACGGTGGTCGCGGACTTCACGGCGTCGGTGAGCACCCGCAGCGAACGGACGCCCGTGCTGTTCTCGGTGATCGCGAAGAGCCGGCTGGTGTCCGGCGCCCAGGCCAGCCCGGCCGGAACCAGGAGGTCCGATCCGCTGCTGGTACCGGTGTTGGGGAAGTCGTACGTCCGGATCGGCTTGGTGGTGTCCTGCTTGTAGATGTACACGTCCGGCTCGTAGGAGCCGTCGATGCCCGCGGCGACCGTGCCGTTCGGCGCGATGTCCACGGCGTTCGGGTACGCGTCGGACGGGTACGTGGTACCGGGCGTGAGGTCCGAGGTCCGGTAGGCCTGGTGGTGGTACGGGTAGCCGCTGGCCACCACGACCTGCTTGCCGTCCGGGCTCAGCGCCAGGTCACGCAGGTTGCCCCCGTCGGTGGAGATCTGCGCGGTCCGTGTGGCCGTTCCCGAGGCGACGTCGTACACGGCCAGCTGGGTGGGGCTCTGGCCCTCGATGCCGGCGGCCAGCGTGCCCGGCGCACCCGGCGCGGACGCCAGGGTCGGCGCCGCGTACCAGGTGCGGTTCGGCTCCTGGTCCAGGGTGATGACCGGCTCGGCACCGGAGAGGTCGAGCGACCCGATGTTGCCCTCGGCCGCCGCCCCGTAGCCGAACCAGAGCTTGCCGCCCGCCAGCGCCGGGTAGGCGGGCTTGGTGTTCGCACCGGTCGCGTATCGGGCGGACTCCACCAGGGCGGAGGTGTCGATCGCCGCGATGGCGTCGGCGCCGCGCACACCCGCGTACAACGTGCCGGAGTCGGCGGACAGTTCGAGACCGGTCACGCCCGGCAGCGACGGGATCGTACCGACGACGTTACCGCTGTAGTCGGTGGCGAGGACCTTGCCACCGGCCGGGTCACTGATGAAGACCCGCTTGTGCACGCCGTCCGCGACGACATCGCCGACGGAAGCGGCGGGAAGAACCTTGCCGGAGTCGGCAGCGGCCGGATTCGCCGCCCCGCCGACCAGAACCACTGAGCTGAAGAGGACCGCGAGCGAGGTCGCGGTCGAGATTCTGCGCGTACGCAAAATGATTTACCCCCACGGTAAGAGAGGGCCGCATGGCACCCAGAGATGAGAGAGGGGTGCGGCCCAGGAACGCAGGGTATGTCATGGCGTCCACAAGTCGTACACATTTGCGGGGCCGGGACGCTCCCGACCCCGCGAATCGCCAGTTCGCCCAGGTGAGGAAGGTCGACCAGGCGCCGGGGGGCCACCGCGAAGGTGGGACCCTCGGGCACCTTGGAGTCCCGGACGTGGATGGCGTGGGGGCAGGCCGTCACCTCGATGCAGTCACCGCCGTCGGCCGCGCTGTACGAAGACTTCTGCCAGTCGAAGGCCACCTCGATGCAGTTGCCGCCGCAGCCGCTGTAGCTGGACTTGAACCACCGCAGGGTGCTGCTCATTCCTCCACTCCTGCCAACTGCGGTGGCTGGGCGCGGTGAGCGGCGCGGTGATCGCGGTGCTGGGCACGGGACTTGTGGTGACGGCGGTACGGGCGCTGCGGACGGGGCGCCCGGCGTCGCACAGCCACGGGCACGTCCATGACCATGGGCACAGCCATGACCACGATCACGGACGCGGGCCTCACCCTCACGCCGGTGACGGGGGGAAGCGGTCGCGCCGTACCGGACTGCCCGCGTTGCTCGGGATCGGGCCGGCGGGCGGGCTCGTGCCCAGCCCGTCCGCGCTCGTCGTCCTGCTGGGTGCCGTCGTGCTCAGCCGTACGTTCTTCGGCGTCCTGCTGGTCGTCGGGTACGGCGTCGGCATGGCGCTCCCCCTCACGTCCGCCGGTCTGCTGCTGTCCGGCGACGGCAACGGGCTCGCCGCCCTGGGCGAGCGGCGCCTGCCGGCCCTGCGGCGCCACACCCCGTACGGGAGTGTCCTGACGGCGCTGGCGGTCCTCGCGGTGGGGATCGGCCTCACGGTGCGCAGCCTGGTCTGACCGGCCCGTCCGGTCCGCTCAGTCGTCCTTCGTGTACGTGAGCTGCTCGCCGCTGTCGTTGTTCTCGCGGCGCAGGGTGCCGTCCGGGAGCAGGGTGAGCGTGGTGGCCTTGCCCGCCGTGCAGGACGTCATGGGCTCGCCCACGCTGACCGTGGAGGGGCCGACCTCGACGGGACCGCCCGGGGACGGCTCGGCGATCAGGGCCGCCTGGAAGACGCAGTGGTAGGAGCCACCGGTGTCGAGCGGGCCGTCCGCGGTGAGGGTGAGGACGCTCCGGCCGACCGCGCCCTGCTGGATGACGAGCTTCCGGGTGGAGTGGCCGGCCGCGTTGTCGATGGAGCCCGACCAGGTGCCGAGGTAGCCGGACGGGATGGGGCCGTCGCCGTTCTGCCGGCCGTCGGTGGGGGAGGAGTCCGGTGATGAGGGGTCGTCGTTCGCCCGGGAGCCCGACGAGGTGTCCGGGTGGGTCGGGGAGTCGGTGGCGGACGGCGTGGGACCCGGTGTCTTGCCGTTCATGAGCGCGTAGACGGATCCGCCCGCGCCTATGGCCACGAGCACGGCGACGGCGACGAGCGCGATGGACGAGCCCCTGCCGCGGCGGGCGGGTTCGGGCTCGGGCTGCGGGGCGGCGGGGTAGGCGGGGCCGTACGGGGGCGTGGCGCCGAATCCGGGCTGAGGCTGCGGCTGTTGGTACGGCTGTTGCTGCTGTGGCGGATATCCGTACCCGGC
Organism: Streptomyces sp. NPDC058240; assembly: GCF_042882135.1. Taxonomy (NCBI): domain Bacteria; kingdom Bacillati; phylum Actinomycetota; class Actinomycetes; order Kitasatosporales; family Streptomycetaceae; genus Streptomyces; species Streptomyces sp. NPDC058240. The sequence goes on along the minus strand of NZ_JBHVWT010000007.1, from coordinate 233,215 downwards.
ATGGTTCTGCTGGGGGCCGAAGCCCTGGCTGGGGTGCGGCTGGGCGGGCAGCGGCGGGTAGCCGTAGGCGGGGGCCCCGTGCGGTGGGGCGGGTGCGGGGGACGGGGTCGGAGGGTCCGCGGGCTGCGTGGGCACGGGGCGGTCCGAGGGGGCCGCGGGAGGCGCGGGCACCGGGGGTCTCTCGTCCGGTACGGGGGCCTGCGCGGCCGTCGCCGCCTCCTCCGCCGCCTCCTCCGGGTCCTCGGAGTCCAGCAACTCCACAGCGTGGCGTCCGAGTTGGGCGATCAGCGCACCCGGGAGCCAGGGTTCCGCCGCGTCGGCGCCGGCCAGGCGCGCCAGGATCGCGTCCGTCGTCGGGCGGGCGGCCGGGTCCTTCCGCAGACAGTCCCTGACCAGTTCGACGAGGCCCACGGGGACGCCGGTCAGGTCCGGGTCCTCCTGCGCGATCCGGAACATCTGCGCGTGCGCGCCGCTGTCGGACGCCCCGAACGGAAACCGGCCGGTCGAGGCGTACGCCAGTACCGAGCCGAGACAGAACACGTCGCACGCCGGGGTCACCCGCTCGCCCCGTACCTGCTCGGGCGCCATGAAACCGGGCGATCCGACCAGGGCGCCGGTGCGGGTGACACCGCCGTCGGTGACGGTGTCGAGTGCCCGGGCTATACCGAAGTCGATGACGCGCGGTCCGTCGATCGTCAGCAGGATGTTGGAGGGCTTGAGATCGCGGTGGATGAGCCCGGCGGCGTGGATGGCCTGGAGGGCGTGGGCGAGACCGGCCCCCAGGATGTGGACCGAACGCTCGGGCAGGGGGCCGTACGCACCGGAGGCCGCGCCCTCGGGGGTGCGCGAGCGGCCGGTGACGGTGGCGTGCAGCGAGGGCCCGGCGACGTATCCGGTGGCGACCCAGGGCACGGCGGCCTCGGTGTCCGCGTCCAGCACGGGGGCGGTCCAGGCGGAGCCGACCTGGCGGGCGGCCCGTACCTCGTGGCGGAACCGGTCGCGGAACTCCTGCTGTTCGGCGAGTTCGCCGCGTACCAGCTTGATCGCGACGGTACGGCCGCGGTCGGACCGGGCCAGATAGACCTGGCCCATGCCGCCCGCGCCGAGCCGGCCCAGCAGCCGGTACGCGCCGATGGCACGCGGATCCTGTGGCGTCAGGCTCTGCATGGCGCTGAACGTCCTTCCCCCGGGAGTGAACTGAGCGGTTCCTGGCGTGGCTCGCTCGATCATAGGGATCCACGCAGCGCGCGGCCGGGCCGGTTGCGGGTTCGGGGGTCTTCATGGGTTCCGGGCGTCCGGGGCGCGTCGGAGGCGGACCGAGGGGGCTCGTCGGCAGGGCGCGGGACCCGGCCCCGTATGCCGACAACCCGACACCCTGCCCACCAGAGCGCGCCACGCCATACAAGGTGGCCATGTCGGGCCGCTCCCGGCGCGGCCTACGCTCGCCGCATGACCCCTCATGCCCCTCATGTCGACCCCGCCGCCGGTGCGGCCGTGAAGGCCGCCGACCGCGCGCACGTGTTCCACTCCTGGTCCGCCCAGGGTCTGATCGACCCGCTCGCCGTCGCCGGCGCCGAGGGGGCGTACTTCTGGGACTACGACGGCAAGCGCTACCTGGACTTCACCAGCGGCCTCGTCTACACCAACATCGGCTACCAGCACCCCACCGTCGTCGCCGCGATCCAGGAGCAGGCGGGCAAGCTCGCCACCTTCGCCCCCGCGTTCGCGATCGAGGCGCGCTCCGAGGCCGCACGGCTCATCGCCGAGCGCACCCCCGGTGACCTGGACAAGATCTTCTTCACCAACGGCGGCGCCGAGGCCGTCGAGAACGCCGTCCGGATGGCCCGGCTGCACACCGGCCGTACGAAGGTGCTCTCCGCCTACCGCTCGTACCACGGCGCCACCTCCACCGCGATCAACCTGACCGGCGACCCGCGACGCTGGCCGTCCGACAACGGTTCGGCGGGCGTCGTCCGCTTCTGGGCACCGTTCCTCTACCGCTCGCCGTTCCACGCCGAGACCGAGGCCGAGGAGTGCGCCCGCGCGCTCCAGCACCTGGAGGACACCCTCGCCTTCGAGGGCCCCGGCAGCATCGCCGCGATCATCCTGGAGACGATCCCCGGCACCGCGGGCATCATGACGCCGCCGCCCGGCTATCTCGCGGGCGTCCGCGAGATCTGCGACCGGTACGGCATCGTCTTCATCCTCGACGAGGTCATGGCCGGTTTCGGCCGCACCGGCAAGTGGTTCGCCGCCGACCACTTCGACGTGGTGCCGGACCTGATGACCTTCGCCAAGGGCGTCAACTCCGGCTACGTACCGCTCGGCGGTGTCGCGATCTCCGCCGAGATCGCCGCGACCTTCGAGACCCGCGCCTACCCGGGCGGACTGACCTACTCCGGTCACCCGCTGGCCTGCGCGGCCGCCGTCGCCACCATTCACGTGATGGAGGACGAGAAGGTCATCGAGAACGCCGCGCACATCGGCGAGACGGTCCTCGGCCCCGGCCTCCGCGAACTCGCCGAGCGCCACCCGTCGGTCGGCGAGGTCCGCGGCCTCGGCGCGTTCTGGGCGCTGGACCTGGTCCGCAACAAGGAGACCCGCGAGCCGCTGGTCCCGTACAACGCGGCGGGCGAGGCCAACGCGCCGATGGCGGCCTTCGGTGCCGCGGCCAAGAAGAACGGCCTGTGGCCCTTCATCAACATGAACCGCACCCACGCCGTTCCGGCCTGCAACGTCACCGAGGCCGAGGCCAAGGAGGGCCTCGCGGCCCTCGACGCGGCGCTGTCGGTCGCGGACGAGCACACAGCGTGACCCGGGTTCGCGCGGCCCGTTAGCGCGGCCCGATGGCGCGGACCGGTGGTGTGCGCCCCTCCCCTGCCCGGATCCGGGCACAGCGGCCCTGGCTTAAGGTGACCGCAGGCGAAAAAATGGGGAGGGGCGCCATGTGCGCGAGCGGAGCTGTGACCCGCAGTACGCTGCGGCAGCAGATCGCGGACGCGCTGCGTGACGAGGTGCTCGCCGGGCGTCTGCAGCCGGGGCGGGAGTTCACGGTCAAGCAGATCGCCGAGCAGTACGGCGTCTCGGCGACACCGGTGCGCGAGGCGCTCTTCGACCTCTCCGCGCAGGGACTGCTGGAATCGGATCAGCACCGGGGCTTCCGGGTACGGGAGTTCACCGTCGCCGACTACCGGTCCCTGGTCGAGGCCCGCAGCCTGGTCATCGAGGGAGTCGTCCGCGGCGTGTTCCTCGGCGCCGGACTCTCGACCGCGCAGCCGACGGCGTTCCGGGACTGCCTGGTCTCCGTGCGCCGCAGGGCCCAGGAGGCCGCGCGGGCGGCGCGGGGTGGCGACCTCGACATCCTCATCGGCTACGACCTGCGGTTCTGGCGCGAGTTGGGCGCGCTCGTGGGCAACGCGTACATCAACGACTTCCTGCACCGACTGCGCGTCCAGGCCTGGGTGTTCGCGGTGCCGTACCTGCGCCACGACGAGGCTGCTCGGGACTGGCTCTGGCACGGTCATCAGGATCTCGTCGCGGCGATCACACTCGGCGAACACGACGCGGTGCGCGCGGTGATGGACGACTACAACACCCACGCGCTGAACTGGGCGGACCGGCTCGCGGCCGGTGAGCTCGAACACCCGCGGCGCGGCGGGCAGCCGACCGGGCAGGCCCCGGACCCCGGGGCGCCGCAGCCGTAACCCCCGTCCCGCCCCCTCGCCGCCGACGGCCACTGTGCGCAACGCGCCCACCGCATTACGCTGTCCCGACCATCTTGAACGTTCCGATGCGCACCGTGGGAGAGCGAGACTTCGTGGCCTGTGACCTGTGGCTGGTTCCCCTCGTCGATGTGCTGTGCCACAGCCCCGACAATCCGTTCGCCGAAGAGATAGCCGTCTACGACAAGGCGTTGGGCGAGGTCGGACTGCCGCCCGTCCCCGTGTACGCCTACATGCCGGGCCTGACGGGCGACGTCGCCCCGATCGCGGGCTTCGACTACGACGCCCTGCACTTCCTGCGCCGCGCCTTCCTGCTCCAGATCAGCGGCCTCGCCGTCACGCCGGTCGGCGAACTGGGCGGGGACTACGAGCAGTTGCTGGAAATGTTCGAGGCGACGGCCCAGCAGTCCCACCTGGTCTGGCACTACGACCACGCCGGGGCGTACGTCCCGCTGGACTTCACCGTCCCGCTCTCCAACGACGACCTGCTGGAGGGCGGCGGCCCGCTCGGCTCCTCGCACGGACTGCTGCGGGAGCTGGAGTACGTCGCCCCCTCCATCGGCATCGACCCGGCGAACCCGCCGGCCGCCCCGCTGCCGCCCGCCGCACCGACCTCCCTGGAGGAACCGGCGGCCCCGATCCCGTACGACAACAGCCCGTTCGCCCGGGAGCGGCACGTCTGGCTGGGCCTGCACGCGGCGGCCACCCGCAGCCTCGCCCAGGGCTCAATGATCATCTTCAGCTGAGGGCTGTCCCGCCCTCAAGGCCTGTCCGGCGGATCATGGCCGGGGTCGCGGCCCTGATCCGCCGGACAGGCCCTGGCTCCGAGCGGCTTCGGCGCTTCCTGGGCGGCCGGGCGCCCCCGGGGTCACCGCGGGGACTCCGGGGGGCGCTGGCGCGGCATGTTCGGCCGGGTCATCGTCTGGAGCGGGAAGCGTCCCGACAGCACCCCGTGGTCCGAACGCCCGCCGCTCCCAACGCCTGAGGACAGCGCCTGCATCCCCATCGGCGCCGGCCCGGACCGGAACTCGACCATCCAGTCCGCGGTCTCGGTGCGCACGAGCTCCGTGACGTCCTCCGAGAACCGCCGCAGCACCCCCAGGCACCGCTCGGCCGCCTCGCTGGCCGTCCCCTCGGTCGGGCCGAGCACCTCCCGCACGCACTCCGAAGCCCAGTCGAACTGGAGCACCTGAAGGCGCCGCTGCACGGCCTGGGCAGTGGCGAGATTCCTTATCCAGCCGGAGGTGAGGCCGAAGTACCGGTCGCACGCCATGCTCGCGGCGCCCAGCAGCAGCGACAGATAGCCCCAGCCCGCCGCCCCGTGCAGCGCCCCGGTCAGATCGAGCAGCGGCAGCGCGGCGCCCGCGACCGCCCCGATCGCGGTGCTGATCCGCAGCGCCCTGGCCACCCGGCGCTTCCACACCCGGTCGTTCAGGTACCAGTCGGCGGTGCGCAGCGCGTCGGCCTCGACCCAGCGGTACAGCTCGTCGAGGCGGTCGGCGGGCTCGCCCCAGTCACCGAGCGGGAACGGCGCACCGGTCAGATCCCGGCCCCGTGTGCGGGAGTCCGAACCGGAGGTACCGGCCGAGCCGGCCGAACCGGGCTCGTTGCGGGGCGGCCCTTCGGGCTGCATCTCCGGCTGACTCACCGGGAACTCCTCTGCATTCTGCGTAGCGACGCCTGATGTGGCGATGTGTTTCGAGACGGCGGGGTGCTCACTGCTCTCCGGCGTGGCCGACAGTCCCGCGTGGGTAACCTTGCGTGACGACCGGTGCGCCTGTGTGACCTGATGCGCGTGCCCTTCCTACCGCCGAATGGTGGGCCATGGGGTAGAAAACGCGGTATTCCCGGGTGCGCAGGGCCTGTGATCAGGTATAGGAGCCCGGCAAGGGCTGCCTGAAACTCACCCGAAAGGGTTGCGCGCCAGTGAGTGGGGCGCGCTGCCCGGCGACCACGTAGGCTCGGCGTACCGAAACATTTTGTCGTCGAATTGCCAGGAGTGACCGTGATTCCCGGTGGTGGTCAGCCCAATATGCAGCAACTGCTGCAGCAGGCCCAGAAGATGCAGCAGGACCTCGCCGCGGCCCAGGAGGAACTGGCCAGGACCGAGGTCGAGGGTCAGGCGGGTGGCGGTCTGGTGAAGGCGACCGTGACCGGCTCCGGCGAGCTCCGCAATCTGGTGATCGACCCGAAGGCCGTCGACCCGGAGGACACCGAGACGCTCGCGGACCTCGTCGTCGCCGCGGTCCAGGCGGCCAACGAGAACGCGCAGCAGCTCCAGCAGCAGAAGCTGGGCCCGCTGGCCCAGGGCCTGGGCGGCATGCCCGGCCTCCCCTTCTGACCCTGCTGGATCCTCCGGCACGGCTCACCCAGGACAGGACAGGAAAGGAAGGCGTTCCCGTTGTACGAAGGCGTGGTTCAGGACCTCATCGACGAGCTGGGCAGGCTGCCCGGCGTCGGTCCCAAGAGCGCGCAGCGGATCGCCTTCCACATCCTGCAGGCCGAGCCGACCGATGTGCGCCGCCTCGCACATGCCCTCCTGGAGGTCAAGGACAAGGTCCGGTTCTGTTCGGTCTGCGGCAATGTCGCCCAGCAGGAGCAGTGCAACATCTGCCGGGACGCGCGCCGGGACCTGTCGGTGATCTGCGTGGTCGAGGAGCCGAAGGACGTCGTCGCGATCGAGCGGACCCGTGAGTTCCGGGGCCGGTACCACGTGCTCGGCGGCGCGATCAGCCCGATCGAGGGCGTCGGCCCGGACGATCTGCGCATCCGCGAACTGCTCGCCCGCCTCGCCGACGGTTCGATCACGGAGCTGATCCTGGCGACCGACCCCAACCTGGAGGGCGAGGCCACCGCGACGTACCTGGCGCGGATGGTCAAGCCGATGGGCCTGCGGGTCACCAGGCTGGCCAGCGGCCTGCCGGTGGGCGGCGACCTGGAGTACGCGGACGAGGTCACCCTGGGCCGCGCCTTCGAGGGGAGGCGCCTGCTCGATGTCTGACGCCTCCACGTCTCCCGATGTTCTTCCGGTGACCGTCTCCAGGACCGTTCCCGCGACTCACGGCGGCTTTACGTTCAGCGACGCTATGTTCTACTCACCGTTCGCGACCGTGCCCACGGGAGGTCCCCTCGATGTCTGACGCCACGCTGAACTCCGTCACGCAGGACCCGGACGACTTCGCCGTCCAGATCGCCGACCAGATCAAGACGTTCATCGTCGCGGTCACCGAGGTGTCCAAGGTCGAGGAGCCAGAGGAGGCCGTCCCCGTCCTGCTGCTCCAGATCTCCCAGCTCCTGCTGGCGGGCGGCCGGCTCGGCGCGTACGAGGACGTCGTCCCCGACGAGCGCTACGAGCCGGACCTGGGCGCGGAGCCGGACGCCGACGGCCTGCGCGAGCGGTTCGCCGCCCTGCTGGAACCGATCGACGTCTACTCCGAGGTCTTCGACCCGTACGAGCCCCGCAAGGCCCCGGTCCCGGCCCGGATCTCGGACGACCTGGCCGACCTGGTCACCGACCTGCGCCACGGCCTGGCCCACTACGAGGAGGACCGCACCACCGAGGCCCTGTGGTGGTGGCAGTTCTCCTACTTCTCCAACTGGGGCTCCACCGCCTCCGCCACCCTGCGCGCCCTCCAGTCCCTGGTCGCCCACATCCGCCTCAACCAGCCCCTCCAGGAACTGGACGGCCTGGACACCGACTCGGAGACCGTCGACGACGACCTCGCCGAGGAAGCCGGCCGCGTGATGGCCGAGGAGATCGCGGGACCACTGGGGCTGCGGCCGGTGCAGTAGGCACGGCCGGCGGTCTGTTCACCCCCAGGTGCTGCCCGCGTGGGCGGGGGCGCGGCCAGGGGGAGCGCGGCGAGGGCGAGAAGCAGGGGCAGTACGCGCAGCGGCTTGCGCATGGCGGGGCCTCCGAAGGGCGGACGGTCGGGTTCCGGTACACGCTGGAGGCGGAGGGCCGGTGAATCGAGGAGCCGGGCCGCCAGGCGTGTGGGCTGGGCCACATACGGGAGTGCGGGCCTGCTCGGCGGGCAACAGACCTGTACGAGCGGTCCGGGGCGACACGCCGATGATCACGTACTGAGCGGGACATCTCACCATGTGGTATCAGCGGGGCGTTTCCGGACTGCTCGTTAAACTGAGTCGACCGCAGTAATGGACTGAGCGAGGAGCGCACGTGGGCCTTGTCGTGCAGAAGTACGGAGGCTCCTCCGTAGCCGATGCCGAGGGCATCAAGCGCGTCGCCAAGCGAATCGTCGATGCCAAGAAGAACGGCAACCAGGTGGTTGTCGTGGTGTCAGCGATGGGCGACACGACGGACGAGTTGATCGATCTCGCCGAGCAGGTATCCCCGATCCCTGCCGGGCGTGAGTTCGACATGCTGCTGACCGCCGGAGAGCGGATCTCCATGGCCCTGCTGGCGATGGCGATCAAAAACCTGGGCCACGAGGCCCAGTCGTTCACCGGTAGCCAGGCGGGCGTCATCACCGACTCGGTCCACAACAAAGCGCGCATCATCGATGTGACGCCGGGCCGTATCCGTACGGCGCTGGACGAGGGGAACATCGCGATCGTCGCGGGGTTCCAGGGTGTGTCCCAGGACAAGAAGGACATCACCACCCTCGGCCGAGGCGGGTCCGACACCACCGCCGTCGCGCTCGCGGCCGCGCTGGACGCCGAGGTCTGTGAGATCTACACCGATGTGGACGGTGTCTTCACCGCCGACCCGCGGGTCGTGAAGAAGGCCCGGAAGATCGACTGGATCTCCTTCGAGGACATGCTGGAGCTGGCCGCGTCCGGCTCCAAGGTGCTGCTGCACCGGTGCGTGGAGTACGCACGCCGCTACAACATTCCGATCCACGTCCGCTCGTCCTTCTCGGGACTGCGCGGAACCTGGGTCAGCAACGAGCCGCAAGGGGACCAGAAGGTGGAGCACGCGATCATCTCCGGAGTCGCCCATGACGTCTCCGAGGCCAAGATCACCGTCGTCGGCGTGCCCGACAAGCCGGGCGAGGCCGCCGCGATCTTCCGCACCATCGCGAACGCGGAGATCAACATCGACATGGTGGTGCAGAACGTGTCCGCCGCGTCGACCGGTCTGACCGACATCTCGTTCACGCTGCCGAAGGCCGAGGGCCGCAAGGCCATCGACGCACTGGAGCGCAACCGCGGCAGCATCGGCTTCGAGTCGCTGCGCTACGACGACCAGATCGCGAAGATCTCCCTGGTCGGCGCCGGCATGAAGACCAACCCGGGGGTCACGGCGGGCTTCTTCGAGGCGCTGTCGGACGCCGGCGTGAACATCGAGCTGATCTCGACGTCCGAGATCCGCATCTCGGTGGTCACCCGCGCCGACGACGTCATCGAGGCCGTCCGCGCCGTGCACACCGCCTTCGGTCTCGACAGCGATTCCGACGAGGCCGTCGTCTACGGGGGCACCGGCCGATGACTGCGCGCCGTCCTTCGCTCGCGGTCGTCGGAGCGACCGGGGCGATCGGCGGCGTCATGCTCCAGATCCTTTCGCAGCACGCGGATGTCTGGGGCGAGGTGAAGCTGATCGCCTCGCCGCGTTCGGCCGGTCGCAAACTGGTCGTGCGCGGCGAGGAGAGCGAGGTCCTCGAACTCACCGAGGACGTCTTCGACGATGTGGACGTGGCGCTGTTCCTGGTGCCCGACGACGTCTCCGCGCAGTGGGCGCCGATCGCCGCCGCCAAGGGCACGGTCGTCATCGACGACTCCGCCGCGTTCCGGCTGGACGCGGACGTTCCGCTGGTCGTGCCCGAGATCAATCCGCACGCCGCAAGGATCAGACCGCGTGGCATCGTCGCGAGCCCGAACTGCACGACGCTCGCGCTGATCGTCGCCGTCGGTGCGCTGCACGCCGAATTCGGTGTGCGGGAACTGGTCGTCTCCTCGTACCAGGCGGTGAGCGGGGCGGGCCGGGACGGTGTCGCGGCGCTGCGCGAACAGCTGTCGATGGTCGCCGGTACGGAACTGGGCACGAAGCCCGGGGACGTACGCAGGGCCCTGGGGGACACGGACAGCAGCCCCTTCGCCGCCCCGGTGGCCCTCAACGTGGTGCCCTGGGCCGGGACCGAGGCCGGGGACGGCTGGTCGTCGGAGGAGCTGGCGATCCGCGAGGAGTGCCGCAAGGTCCTGGACCTGCCGGGCCTGCGGGTCGCGGCGACCTGCGTGTACGTACCCGTCATCGCGACGCACTCGATGTCCGTGCACGCCCGGTTCGAGAACGAGATCGCGGTCGACCGGGCCCACGAGATCCTGGCGACGGCGCCGGGCGTGGTGCTGTACGACAGTCCGGCGGCGGGGGACTTCCCGACACCGTCCGACGTCGTCGGCACGGATCCGACCTGGGTCGGGAGAGTGCGCAGGTCACTGGACGATCCCCGGGGTCTGGAGCTGTTCGTCTGCGGCGACAACCTTCGCAAGGGGGCGGCGCTGAACGTGGCTCAGATCGCCGAGTCGGTGGCCGCGGAGTTTCCCCGGTCCTGATCGAACCTGTTTTGTACTCTCTGTGAATGCTCTGTGAGTAAGTTGAAGGCCTCAACCTCTTGAGCTGGGGTGTCGCGGTATCCGACGATGACTTTCGGCCTGCTGCAACCACTGGCCGGGGAGTGCGCGTCTATGCGGTCACCTCTGGCGCGGCGGGGCGCACATTCGGGGTATTCGGGGAAGAGCAGGTACGTATGAGGGCATGTCGCACAGCGCCAAACGCGGTGCCGCGCGCGTACAACCCTGACGGGGGGAAACGTGTCCAACTGGCGTGGCAGAGGTTCTCGATATCACAGTGGTGGGCCCCTTGCGCGGCGCTTCGGTGCGTCCGCTCCGACGGCCCCGCGCACCCGGCGGTATGCCGGTGATTGCGCCCATGCCCGCTGCGCGTCCCGCACGGCTGCCCTCGCAGCGCGAGGGCGCTGAGGAGGGCGTGGCTGCCGGAACCACCGTCGACCACCTCACCGAGACCTATCGCGCCCACTACCGGTCGTTGCTCGGTCTTGCAGCCCTGCTCCTGGACGACACGGCCTCCTGTGAGGACGTGGTGCAGGAGGCGTTCATCCGGGTGCACTCGGCGCGCAACCGGGTACGGGACCCCGAGAAGACACTCGCGTATCTGCGCCAGACCGTCGTCAACCTCTCGCGCTCCGCGCTGCGGCGCCGCATCCTCGGGCTGAAGCTGCTCTCCAAGCCCATGCCGGACATGGCGAGCGCGGAGGAGGGTGCGTACGACCAGCTGGAGCGGGATGCGCTGATCAAGGCGATGCGGGGGCTGCAACGGCGCCAGCGGGAGGTACTGGTGCTGCGCTACTTCGCGGACATGACGGAGGTCCAGGTGGCCGAGACGCTGGGGATATCCCTGGGCTCGGTCAAGGCCTACGGCTCCCGCGGGATCGCGGCACTGCGCGTTGTGATGGAGGCGCAGGGATGAGCCGGCGCGACCGCGAGTACGAGAACGGCCCCGAACGTGAACACGGCTCCGAACGTGAACACGGCTCCGAACGTGAACACGGCCTTGAACGTGAACACGGCCTTGAACGTGAACACGGCCCCGAACGCGAGCATCGGCGCGAGCGTCGGATTGACCGGACTGGAAACGGAATTGTGAACCACGGGCCGGAGAATGCCTCACGGGTGAACCGGGACGTGGACGCGGCCGGGCCGGCCGGGGCTGATGGGGATGCTGAATCTGCCGGGGCGGCCGAGACCGCTGAGCTCGGCAGTCTGAGCAGTCTCTTCGGCCCGGGTCCGGACTCGGGCCCGCACGGTGGCCCGGGGGCCGGTGGCGGTGCGGACCTCGACGAGGTCGCGCTGCGCCGCATGCTGCGCGGCGCCGTCCGGAACATCGAGCCCACCGACGGCACGCTCGATCATCTGCAACGCGCGGTTCCCGTCCGGCGCGCCAAGCGGCGGCAGGCCGTCGTCGGTCTGGCGGCCGCGGCGCTGCTCATCGGCACCGCGGTCCCCGCCTTCGTTCATGTCGCGAACTCCGACGGTTCGAACACCGCCAACCCCGCGATAGCCGGGCACGGCGAGCAGGCGCAGGGCGGCAACGGCAGCGACACCGGCTCGCAGTCCGGCGACAAGAACAGCGGCGGCAACGCCGACGGGCAGGCCGATGGTGGCCGGAACCAGCCCACGAGCACGAGCAGCCCCTCCGACAGCCGTGGCCAGGGTGCCGACGGACACCTGTCGGGCGGGGGCGCCGACCCGACCAACCCCGCGATGGCCTCCATGCCGATCTGCGACCCGGAACAGCTCGGTGTCGCCTCGGCCGAGACCGGTGCGGCAGGTGCCGACGGCACGGTCTACGGCACCTTCCGGATCGCCAATGTCTCCGGCACGGACTGCTCGGTGAGCAGCAGCGGCAGCGTGGGCTTCCAGGCGATCGGTGCGGCCGACCCGGCCAGGATCGCGGTTGTCCAGCACACCGCGGGCGACGCGGCGGCCGGGCTGCCCGACCCTTCGCAGGAGCAGGGGACGGTGCTGTTGAAGCCGTCGATGGCATACGAGGTGAAGTTCGCCTGGGTGCCGAAGGACACCTGCCCGACCGTGGGAAGCTCGCCGAGCCCGTCGCCGACCGACGACGCGGGTGGCGCGAGTGGCGCCACGGCTGCCGGTACCGGTACGGGAAGCGGCGACGGGACGGCGGAGACGGTCACGCAGTTCGGCAGTGAGGACGGCGGCGGGACGCAGGACGGCAGCGTCGCCGTGACGCACACGCCGGAGGCCGGGGCACCGGTCGCGGAGACGAAGATCGCCAACGCCTGCTCGGGCACGATCTACCGGACCGGGGTGCTGGCTCCCGCGTCGTGAGGCCGTACGACGTATGGACATGAGGGGCCCACCGGTCGATCGTCGAACCGGCGGGCCCCTCATGTGCGCGATGTCCTGCGTCTGCGTGTCTTCGTGTCTTCGTGTCTGCGTCCAGCGTGTCCTGCGTCCGCGCGTGTCTCAGACCGCTCCGGTGCCCACGGCGTCCTTGCCGGACTCCGGCTCGGACTCGGGTTCCGACACGGGCTCGGACCCAGGATCGGGCTCTGTTTCCGCTTCCGCTTCCGCTTCCGCTTCCGCTTCCGTTTCCGCGAGGAGGCCCAGTTGCAGGTCGCGCGCCGCTTCGGCCTCGCGGCGGACCAGCCGGAACCACATGAAGAGCACGAACCCGGCGAAGACGAACCACTCGCCGGTGTAGCCGAGGTTCTGGAAGGCCTTCAGGTCGAGCCCGGTGCCCTGCGCCGCGGTGGCCGGTACGGGGCGCAGCGCGCCGGCCGCCTTGTCTCCGGCGCCGGTTCCGGCACGGGCACCGGCACCGGCACCCGTGTCCTGGAGCGTCACCCATGCGTCGTAGACGTCGTACGGGACGAGGTTGACCAGGGACGCGGCGCTGATCATGCCCAGCTGGCCGTCGGGGAGCCCGCCCGCCGTGTCGACACCCGCGGTGCCGGCGTTCTCGGACGCCTGGAGGTCGCCGGTCACCGTGACCTTGCCGGTCGGTGCGGCGGGCACGGCGGTGTCGCCGGGCTTGCCGGGCAGCCAGCCGCGCACCACCGGCAGAGCCTTGCCGCTGTCCGTACGGAGCATGTTCAGGACGTAGAAGCCGCTCCTGTCGTCCAACTTCCGCCCAGGCACCAGGAACTGGTCGGCGTACCGGCCGGTGGCGGTGGCGGGGCGGCCGGAGGTCACCGTGTCGACGGGCAGCAGGTCGTCGATCGGCTTGGCGGGCCTCGTGCCCGGAGCGGGCTGCTTCTCGGCGGCGTCGTGCGTCTGCACGCGGTCCTCGAAGCGGCCGAGCTGCCAGGTGCCCATGAACACGCAGAACGGGATGGCCAGCACGACGAAGAGGTTGATCCCCCACCATCGCGGGGTCAGCAGGAACCGGTACACCCCTCCACGGTACGGTCCCCGCTCCGGTTGCCCGGAGCGGGGTGCCGACTGACGCCCGTGTCCCCGGCTCCATGTCGGCTCCGTACCGGCTCCGTGCCGGTGTCATGCCGATTCGTGCGGGAGGAACGGGCGCCGTCCGCCTGCCCGCTACGCGTCGGACGGGTCCGTCTCCGGGGCCAGGTGGCGCCGGGCGAAGTCCAGTTCCAGGCGGACCTGCTTGATCCGCTCCTCCACGACGAGCGAACCGTGTCCCGCGTCGTACCGGTACACCTCGTGCACCGCGTCCCGGTCCTTCAGCCGGTCGACGTAGTTCTCGACCTGGCGGATCGGGCAGCGCGGGTCGTTGACGCCCGCCGAGATGTAGACCGGCGCCCGGACCGCGTCGACGTACGTCAGCGGGGACGATGCCTCGAAGCGCTCGGGAACCTCCTCCGGTGTGCCGCCCAGCAGCGTGCGGTCCATCGCCTTCAGGTCCTCCATCTCGTCGTGGTACGCCGTGACGTAGTCGGCGACCGGGACCGCCGCCAGGCCGAGGGCCCAGTCGTCCGGCTGCGTACCGAGGCCGAGCAGGGTCAGGTAGCCGCCCCAGGAGCCGCCGGCCAGGACCAGCTTCTCCGGGTCCGCGAGGCCGGACTTCACCGCCCACTCCCGTACCGCCGCGATGTCCTCCAGCTCGATCAGGCCGACCCGGTACTTGAGCGCGTCCGTCCAGGCGCGGCCGTATCCGGTGGAGCCGCGGTAGTTGACCCGGACGACCGCGTAGCCGTGGTCCACCCAGGCGGCGGGACCGGAGGCGAAGGCGTCGCTGTCGTGCCAGGTCGGGCCGCCGTGGATCTCGAAGACGGTCGGGAACGGCCCCTCGGCCGGGGCGGCGGGCCGCTGCACGAGCGCATGGACCCGGCCCCCGGGCCCGTCCACCCACACGTCCTCCACCGGCACGGACGCCGGGGCCTTCGAACCGGGCGGATCGAGCACCACCGCACCCGAGGTGGACCGGATGACGGGCGGCTGCGCGGCCGAGGACCACAGGTACTCCACCGTGCCGTCCGGCCGGGCCGTGGCACCCGACACCGAACCCGCGGGGGTCCCCACCCGGACGGGGGCGCCGCCCGCCTCCGGCTCGTACCGCCACAGGTCGCTGCGGGCCTCGAAGCCGTGCACGATCAGCAGCGCGGAGGCATCCGGATACCACTCGGCGACCACATCGCCGGGCAGATCGATCGCGAGGTCCGTCTCCTCGCCCGTCGTCGGATCCCAGATCATCGGCTCCCAGCGGCCCCGCCGCTGATGCCCGACCAGGAGCCGCTTGTCCCCGGCGACGGGGGCGAAGCCCAGCACGGACAGGCCCAGCTCCTTCGTACCGCCCTCGGTGTCGTCCAGCTCGGCGACCGTCGTCCCGTCCGGCCGCACCACGCGCAGCGCGGAGTGCATCGCATCGCCGTGCTCGGTGTGCTCCAGGGCGATCAGCGTCCCGTCATGGCTGAGGTCGCCGACGCCCGCCGACTCGCGGTGGCGGTAGATCTCCACGGGCGCCGCCCCCGGCCGTACGACATGGATCGTCGTCCCGTCCTCGTCGGTCGAGCGGCCGACCACCGCCGTGCCGTCCCGCCCGATCGCGAGTCCGGCCGGGTACGAGGGGCCGAGGCCGGGCGTCGCCGGTTCGTCCACCGTCGCGCCCGGCTCACCGTCCTTGCCGCCGCTGAACGGCTGGCGCATCCACACCCCGAACTCGTCGCCATCGGTGTCGCTGAACCACCAGACCGACTCCCCGTCGGGTGTCAGCACTCCGTCCGTCGTGCCGTTCGGCCGGTCCGTCACCTGGCGCTGCTCGCCGGTGGCGCGGTCCCATGCGTACAGCTCGTACGTGCCCGTCGCATTGGAGACGAACAGCGCGCGGTCGGGTGCGTCCTCCGCCCAGTCGGGCAACGACACCCGCGGCGCCCGGAAGCGCTGCTCCCACACCGGTGCGGAAGCGGCCGCCTGGGCGGAGCCGGAGCCGGAGCCCGGTGCGGAGGCGGGGGCCTGGGCGGAAGGAGCCGTCGTCGAGCCAGTGATCTCAGTCATGTCCCCCATTCTGCGTCGGAACGCCGACAATTCGTTCGCTTCGTCCGCAGCCTGTGGATAACCTCCCGGCATGCATGCATCGACCCCTGCCGACCGGCCTGCCGACTGGCACGAGGCAAACCGCGCGCACTGGGACGAGCGGGTCCCCATCCACGCCATGAGCGACTTCTACGACCTCGATTCCTTCCGCGCCGGGAAGGACGCCCTGCGCGACTTCGAGCTCGCCGAGGTCGGGGACGTCACGGGCAAGTCGCTGCTGCATCTGCAGTGCCACATCGGCGTCGACACCCTCTCCTGGGCCCGGCACGGCGCCGCACAGGTCGTCGGTCTGGACTTCTCCGAACCGGCCGTCGAGACCGCGCGCGCCCTGGCCCGCGAGCTCGGGTTCACCCAGGACCGGGCGGCGTTCGTCGCGGCCGACGTCCACGAGGCCGCGCAGGCCGTCCCCGACTCGTCGTACGACATCGTCTACACCGGCATCGGCGCGCTGAACTGGCTGCCCGACACCCGCCGCTGGGCCGAGACCGCCGCATCGCTCGTGGCGCCGGGCGGCTTTCTCTATCTCGCGGAGTTCCATCCGATGACGGACTGCCTCGACGACGCCACCGGGACGAAGGTCGAGCACGACTACTTCAGCCGCGACGCCTGGGTGGACGAGACGCCCGGCACGTACGCGGACTTCGACGCGCCCACCGTCCACAACCGCAGCGTCGAATGGCAGCACCCGATCGGCGAGGTGGTGTCGGCGCTGGCCGCCGCCGGACTGCGGATCGAGTTCCTGCACGAGCATGACGCCTCGCTCTTCGCCCGCTTCTCGGAGCTGGAACGGCAGAGCGACGGTTTCTATCGCTTCCCCGCCGACCGGCCGCGCATCCCGCTGATGTACTCCATCAAGGCGTCGAGGGCGGCCGGTTCCTGAACAAGGGTCGATTGTCAGTGGTGGGGTTCAGACTCGGACCATGACGACGACTGCCGATCTGCGTGCCGTGGTGGAGACGTACTGCAGCGCGGCCGACGCCCGCGACTGGGACGCCTTCGCCGCGACGCTGGCCGACGAGGTGTTGTACGACCTGCCGCAGACCCGCGAACGCATTCGCGGGAAGGAGCGGTATCTGCGGTTCAACCGGGAGTACCCGGGGGACTGGCGTGTCCGCGTCGAGCGGGTGGTGGCCGACGGCCAGGGGCGGCAGGTCGCCGTCCGTACGCGCTTCACGGTCGGCGCCGAGGAGCTGCACGCCATCCATTTCTTCGTGTTCGACGCGACGGGGCGGATCAGCGAGATCACCGACTTCTGGCCCGAGCCGTACGAGCCCCCGGCGGGCCGGGAACATCTCGTCGAGCGGTACTGACGTCCCCGCCGCCTCTCGTCGAGGGAAGCAGCGGTACTGGTCGAGGTAAGCAGCGGTACTGGCCTCCCCGACGCCTCCTGGCAGCGCCGCCCTCAGCCGTCGGACGGGCTTGGCACCCTGGGCCCCGAACGGTCCCACCCGGGGGCGCGGACATCGACCGCCAGCGTGTTCATCACGACTTCCTCGCCGCAGGTGCGGCAGATCCACGCCGCATCGAGATCGTGCGCGTGCGCGTGTGCCTGTCCGTGCGCATCGGCGTCCGCGTCCCCGTCCCTGTGCGGATCCTCGTTCCCGGGGCCCGCGGCCGGTTCATGAATCATGACCACCGGCCGGTCCTCCAGCACCCACCGGTCACCCCAGTCCAGCAGCGCCCGGATGACCGGCGCGAGGTCCCGTCCGGAATCGGTCAGGTGGTACTCGTAACGCGGCGGGCGTTCGTTGTAGGGCCGCCGCTCGACCACTCCTGCCTGCTCCAGTGAGCGCAGCCGCGCCGCGAGACGGTCGCGGGGCGCACCGGTGTTCCGGGCGATGGCCTCGAACCGGTGGTTGCCGAAGAAGATCTCGCGCACCGCGAGCAGCGCCCACTTCTCACCCACCACGTGCAGCGCGGCGGCGGCCGAGCAGGGACGGCCGGGCAGCGTGACCGTCGGGGCGGTGCGGGCGTGGGTTTCCTGTGCAGCACTCATCACCACAAGGTTGCCATCTCAAACTCACTGGCGCTACCTTGCCGCCATGACAGTTGGAAAATCAAACTCACTGGCTTCCGCGGCTGACCGAGCGGCTGCTCCCTCCCGTCCTCCCTCCGCCGCCTCGCCTTCCTCCGCTCCCTCCTCTCGGGCCACCGCCTGGATCATTTCGGCCGGTGTCTTCGTCGTGAATCTCGATCTGTTCATCGTCAATGTCGCGGTCCCCGCACTCGGTGACGCCTTCGACGGCAGCTCCCTCGCCTCGCTGTCCTGGGTGCTCAACGCGTACGCGATCGTCTTCGCCGCCCTGCTCGTCGTCGCGGGCAGGCTCGCCGACCGGTACGGTCACCGCCGTGGCTTCCTCCTCGGACTCGCGGTCTTCACCGTCGCCTCCGCGCTCTGCGCCTTCGCCCCGGGAGTCGGCTGGCTGGTGGCCGCCCGTGCGCTGCAAGCGGTCGGAGCCGCCGCGCTGATGCCGACGTCCCTCGCGCTCCTGCTCGTCAACACCCCGGCGGAGCGCCGCCCCCGGGCGATCCGGAGCTGGGCGGCGATCGGCGGGATCGCGGCCGGTCTCGGTCCGGTGGTCGGTGGCGTGCTCGTGGAGGCGGACTGGCGCTGGGTCTTTCTCGTCAATGTGCCGGTCGGCGTGATCGGACTGCTCGCGGGTGTACGGCTGCTGCCCGACGCCCGCCCGCACCGGGAGGGCCCCTTCCCGGACCTCGTCGGGGCGGTGCTGCTCACCCTCGCGATCGGCGCTCTGGCGTTCGCCCTGGTCAAGGCCGATGCCTGGGGCTGGAGTTCGCCGCGCGTGCTGGTTCCGCTGCTCGCGACCGCCGTCCTCGCCGCAGGCTTCTGGATGCGGTCCGCCCGGCATCCGGCCCCGGTCGTCGAACTGCCGATGCTGCGTGCCCGGGTCTTCGCGACGGCCACCCTCGCGGCTCTGCTCTTCACCGTCGCGTTCGCGGCGATGCTGCTCACGTCGGTGCTGTGGTGCCAGCAGGTGTGGGGGTACTCGGCGATCCGTACCGGACTCGCCATCGCACCGGGGCCGTTGGTCGTGCCGGTGCTCGCCGTCCTCTCGGGACCGGTCGTCCGCCGGATCGGGGCGGGCCGCACCGCCGCACTCGGCTGCCTGCTGTTCGCCGCCGGGCTGGCCTGGTGGGCCGTCGCACTCGATGCGGCTCCGCACTACGCGAGCGGTTTCCTCCCCGGCATGATGGTCACCGGCATCGGCGTCGGCTTCGCTCTCCCGACCCTGGTCGGCGCAGCCGCCGCGGCTCTCCCGCCCACCCGATTCGCCACCGGCTCGGCCGTCACCACGATGGCCCGCCAGACGGGTTCGGTGCTGGGTGTGGCATTGATGGTCACGCTGCTCGGTGCGCCGGACGGGCCGGGCGAGGCGCTCGACGCGTTCCGCCACAGCTGGTGGGCCGCCGCGGCCACCGCCGTACTCGCCGCGTTCGCCGCCCTGACCCTGCGCCGGCCGGGCGCCACGTCGACACCTGCCTGACCGTGGCAGCAGCGCGGCGGGGGGGGGGGGGGGGGCGGGGCGGGGAGGTGCAGGGATTTGCGGGCTCACGCAGTGGACGCATAGCCCAGCAAAAAGATAAGAAAAGGAGAC
>NZ_JBHVWT010000007.1:188815-213863 GCF_042882135.1 Streptomyces sp. NPDC058240 | reverse complement strand
CTACGGTCGGCGACGGGCGAAGCTGTGGATACCCGGGAGGAGCGGGGGGGAATGCCCCTCTTGTGAACCCTCCCCCCACCCCCCCTCCCCCCCCCCACTTCTGCACCTCCGTCGTCCGCGTCCTACGCGGCCGAGCGGAAGGCCGGAAGGTAACCACCGGACTGACCGGCGGCCTTGGGGTGATACGAGTTGTAGACCGGCAACGACACGCTGTGGAGCCACGCGTCACCGGAGCACAGCTCGTGCCCGGTGAACTCGTCGACCACGCTGGAGAACGTGAACCCGGCGTCGGCCGCCTGCTTGGCGATGACCCCGTTCAGCACGTCGGACGCGTTGTTGATGGCCGCCCGCTCCTTCTCCGAGAGCCCGGCGATGCAGCTGCCGCTCAGCTGGTAGAAGCGCGGGTAGCCCAGCACCACGACATGGGCCTGCGGGGCCCGCGAGCGGATGGAACCGTAGAGCGAACTCAGGCCGGACGGCAGTGAGTTCTGGATCTGCGTCACGGCCGAGCTCACGCTGCTGAGGCAGGTGGCCTCGCCGGAGAGCACGCAGTCCTGCATGACATCGGCGAAACCGACGTCGTTGCCGCCCGCGGTGACGCTGACCAGGCCGGTGGACGAGTTCAACGCCCCCAGCTGGGTCCCGGCCACCGAACTGGTCGTGGCGCCCGAACAGGCCACGAAGTCGAAGGAGGAAGGCGAGTTCGCAGCCGCCCAGAGGTAGGGGTAGGCGTTGGTGCTGCGGCGGCAGTCGCCGCTGTCGGACAGATAGCTCCCCGCGCCGACGCCGGAGGAGTACGAGTCGCCGAGGGCGACGTACCCGCCGGCGGCGGCCGAGGAGTTTGCCGAGGCCGGCTGGGCAACGCCCAGCGCGGCCACGGCGGCGAGGACCAGAGTGGATGCGGACGCCCAGAATCTCCGTACTGACATGGCTGTCAGCCCTCCGAAATGTGGGGGGTGGGTGGGGGGTTGATTGAGCGCCACGTTTCTAGCAGCTATTGGTACCGGCCGGTAATAGCTGAGGAAGAACTGGTCTGATATGCCCGAATGATCGTTCGGGCGTCATGGCTCCGCGCGTAGATAAACCTCCGGCCGAGCCCCGGATGGGCGGTATATCGGCGGGAGGTCGCGCGGCATCGCGGGCGCACCGGTTCGCGGATTCAAGGGCTTACGGGCTTGCGGGCCTCCGGGCTCGCGGGAAGCGGCGACCGGATCCGCTCAGCACCCCCCAGCACTCCCAGTACCCCCAGCCGTCCCCCAGCGCCCCGGCCCCCGGCCCCCGGCCCCCCAGTGGATCCCCTCAATGGCCACGCGCAACAGAAACCGCCCTCCGCGGTGGCGATCCCCGAGGGGATGCCGCCGCAGAGGGCGGTTGTCGTGGTTCTACGAGATCAGTTGTGGCCGAACCTCCGCTGCTTCCGGTGGGAGACCTGCTCTGAGATCGAGTGCACCGTCTCCTCAGCAGCCGTAGGCCTCGTCTGCTCCTTCGCCTCCGGAGCAGCGCTGCGTTCGTGGCCGCCGGTGCGGGCACCGCGGTTCTGCCGACTCTGCTTCTTGCCCACGATCGTGCCTCCTGATTGCGGATCTCGGACGATGGGCCATCACCAGATTCGCATGCGGGCACGAAAGGTGCATTCTGGATGGTGGTCGCCGAGTGCGACTCCCTACGAGGCATGATCCGGATCACGCCCCGATCGCACCCCGACACCCGGCGTGGCCACGTCGACAGCAGCGTCGGCCGCTACGGCCTCGGCTGGTCGGTCGGGACGCTCAAGGGCGCCGGCGCGCGGCATGGTCCGGAAGGACTGCGGCACGCCGGCCACGGCGCTGCTGTGGCTCCCCGACGTGGGACGGGGCCTGGCGGCTGCCGTCTCCGGCTCCGCCGCCGACTCGGCGGCCGGCCCCTCAGAAAACGCGGTTCAGCGGCACAGGGCTGTGTCCACGACGTTGTCGACACGCTTCCTGGCTGCCTCGTCGGTCAGCTGCATGGTCACCGCGATGTTGGCGGCGCGGCCGTCGTCGGTGGCGCCGCCCCGGGTCTCGTATCCCGGGAAGCTGCCGCCGTGGCCCCAGTAGAGACCGCCGCACGGCAGTGGCTTGCTCACGAGCCCCAGTCCGTAGCGGGCGCCGCGGCCGAAGGTGGCTTCGGCGGGGACGGTGGCGGTGCGCATCTGGGCGAGCTGGGCCGGCGGGAGGAGACGGCCGGACAGGAGCGCGGTGAAGAACCGGTTGAGGTCGGAGTCGGTGGAGACCAGTTGACCCGCGGCCCAGCCCCAGGAGGGGTCGATCTCCGTGACGTCGAGCAGCGGCGCGTCGGCCGAATCCCGGTAGTAGCCCATGGGATGGGGCTCTCGGATGGTCGCGTCGCCGGGGGCGGGGAAGTAGGTGTGGCGCAGCCCGATGTGCTTGATGATGCGCCGGTCCATCTCCTTGGCGAGCGGGTGACCGGTGACCTTCTCGACGATCAGTCCGGCCAGCACGTAGTTCGTGTTGCTGTACTTCCAGTCCCTCCCGGGGGCGAAGTCGGCCTTGTGCCGCAGAGCGATGCCGAGGAGCTCGCGGGGTGCGAAGTAACGGACTTCGTCGCCCAGGTAGTTGCTGTAGTTGGGGAGTCCGCTGGTGTGCTGGAGGAGCTGGCGGACGGTGATGCGGCGTCCGGCGATGCCCTCGCCGCGTACGAGACCCGGGAGGTAGGTGTCGACCGGGGCGTTGAGGCGGATCTTCCCTTCGCCGACCAGTTGCAGCACGACCACCGCGGTGAACGTCTTGGTGTTGCTGCCGATCCGCACCTGACCGTCCCTGGGCACCTTCGAGCCGGTGGCCACGTCGCCGACCCCTGCGGTGTAGGTACGGGTGTGGCCCTTGTCGTCCCTGACGCTCGCCAGCGCGGCGGGCAGGTCATCGGAGCGCAGCAGCGCGTTCAGGCCCTGCTGGACGGTGTCCGGCCGGGGGGCGGCGAACGCCGCGGACGGCGCCAGGACCCCCATTGTCATGACGCCCGCGGCCACCGCGGCCACGGCTCTGCGCCGACCGTCCCGCCGCCCGGAAGAACGCAACCTCTGCCATGCCTGCTCACGCACGCGCCAACTCCTTTGGAATGGTGGGGAAACCAGTTGTATGTGCCGGACCCAGCATGTCCGGACGATGCGGCCCGGGACGATCCCGTTACCCCGCGGTTCCGGGTAGGGCTAACCCCCGGTGCGCTCGGCCGCCGCAGCCCCCGGTGCCCGGCAGGTCAGGTCCCTGGCCGGGAGCCTGCCCGTGGTCAGGTAGACCGTGGCGCTCCTGTCCGCGCAGGACTTGAAGGGGTAGATGCCGTGCCCCTCGCCCCCGGAGACGGTGACCATCCGGGAGCCGCGCAGGGCCCGGTGCATGGCCCGGCCTGCGGCCAGGGGTGTTTGGGGGTCCCACTCGTTCTGCAGGATCAATGCTCTGACCTTGTTGTTCACCGTTGTCGCGGGCTCACTGCCCGGCTTCCAGAAGGCACACGGCTTGATGGTGGACGCGAAATCGCCGAACAGCGGATACCGGGCCTTGTCGCGGATCGCGTCGCGGCGGTACTGCTCGGGGTCGCGTGGCCAGGTACGGGTGTCGGCACACAGGACGGCCCAAGCACTCGCGTCGCCGTTGTCCGGGGGAACGTCACGGACGAACGCCGACGGGGCGGGGCTCGGGGCCCCCTCGGACGCGCCGGACGGGTCCGGTTTCTCGCCCCCGTCCGTCTTTCTGCTCTCGGCGGCCTTCTTCAGCCCGGCGATCCATTCGGCGCCCACCTGGACGTGGAAGAGCTTGTGGCGCTCGGCTCGGATGCCGTCACCGGTGAGGGACTCCGAGTCGAAGTCGATGGGCCTGCGGTCGGCGCGGGCGACCAGGTCCCAGAAGGTCTTGCGGACCTCGGCCGGGGTATCGCCCAGTCCGTACGCCGTGTGCCGCCGGGCGGTCCACCGGCTCCATCGCGTGAAGGCGGGCTCGGTCCCCTCGGCCATCTCCTGGAAAATGCCCCGCCCGTACCGCGCGGGATCGGCCGCACTGTCCAGCACGAACCGGTCGGTCCGCCGGGGGAACATCTGCGCGTACACAGCGCCGAGGTACGTGCCGTAGGAGTACCCCAGGTAGGAGATCTTCTTCTCTCCGAGCACGGCACGGATGACGTCCATGTCGCGAGCGGTGTTGCGGGTGGTGAGGTGCCGCAGGGTGTCACCCCCCTTGGCCAGGCACTTGTCGGCCACCGTACGGGCCCACTTCACATCCTTCGCGAATGTCCTGTCCCGGTAGGGGCGATCAGTGATCATTTCGTCGGCAGTAAGCCCACAGCTGACGGGGGAGCTCTGCCCGACGCCCCTCGGGTCGAACCCGATGAGGTCGTACTGCCCCTTCACCTTCTCCGGGAGGTCCGCTCCCAGGTCGATGGGCATGCTCAGGCCCGGCGCGCCGGGGCCGCCGGGATTGAACAGCAGAGCGCCGCGACGTTCCTCGGCGCTGCCCGCCTTCAGCCGGGACACCGCGATGTCGATCTTCTGGCCGCCGGGATCGCCGTAGTCCAGCGGTACCTTGACGGTCGCGCACCGAAAGGCGGCGGGGCTCCCCGCGTCGCAGCGCTGCCACTGGAGCTTCTGCCGCGTGTACTGCCGCAGCGGGTCCTTCGCCGCGGACACCTCGGCTGCGGCAAAGGCCGTTGCGGGTGTCAGCGCCGAAACGAGAGTCGCCGCGATGCCGGCGGCCAGCAGAGGTGCCGTCCGTGTGTTTCGCACGATGATGCGTGTCCATTCCTGGGGAGACTGGTCTGGGAGGACTGGTTCTTGCGCCCATGTGGGCGCGGGAGGTCGGCGAGGGCGGGGGCGCGCCCGGTCGCCGGTCACACTCCGGAGAGCTGCTGGCGCACGCACTGCGTGTACTGCCGGAAGCTGTCGGGCTGGTAGCACTCCTGCGTCTTGTTGGCGTACCAGACGGTGCATACGGCGACCAGGACGGACACCACGATCGCGATGGCCGACGCCACCACGCCGGTGATGGCCCTGCCCCGCCCGGCGCCGGTCCGCTTGGCCGTCCTCAGGGCGACGAGGCCCAGGACCAGGCCGATGAGGCCGAGCGGGCCACCTACGAAGACGATCGAGGTCGTCAAGCTGATGACCCCCAGCACCACGGCGGCCCCGGCCGGGCCGTTCCCGCCGACCGCGGGCCGCACGCCGTGGCCGGGACCCCGGGGGCCGGAGGGAACCGGGCCCGCTCCGACCGGCGCCGTGCCATTCGGCGACCTCTCCATACCTTGCGTGTTCATCAGCCGTCCTCCGGATCGATCGCTCAGGGCACGATCCTGGCTTCCGGGGTCTCGGACGCACATCGCGGAAAGGCGGGAAAAAACGCTCCCTCGATCGGGGGAGGACCCCGGTGAGCTGCCCGGTCATACTGGCCGCATCATGATCAGGGGAATCCGGCCGCTGCTGAGCGGCTCCACGTATTCGGGCATGCTGTTCGCCTTCTGCGGTGCGGTGGCGAGCCTGCCGCTGCTGCCCCTCGCGATGCTGCCCGCGCTGGCGTGGCCCGCCGCTCCCTATGGAGCGAAAATGATCATGACCCTGCTGGTCTGGGCTGTGCTGATCGGCGCGGTCGGGATGGGCCGCACCGTGCGGCGGGCGCTGATCGCGTTCGCCCGTCGACTGCTGAGGGTGCCGTTGCCGGACCCGGTGGCCGCACGCCGGTCCGCGAGCTCACCCGGCACCGACCGATGGCGGACTTCTCTCTGGCTGCTGCTGCACGTGGCACTGGGATGGACGGGGGCGCTGGGGAGCGGTGTGCTGGTCCTCGCGGGCCTGACCCTGCCGCTCGGCGCCGATGCGGGGGTGAGCCTGTTCGGCCGGTCGGTGCGGGTGACGGGTGGCTGGAGCTGGGTGGTGGCGCTCGGCTGCGTGGTGCTGGCGGCGGCTGTGTGCGCGGTGGTGACGAACGTCCTGCGGGGGTCGGCACCCAGGCTGCTGGGGCCGTCGTCGGCCGAGCGGCTCGCGCTGGCGGCCGAGCGGGAGCTGCTGTTGGCCGAACGCAACCGCCTGGCCCACGAGTTGCACGACTCGATCGGGCACACGCTGACGGCGACCACGATCCAGGCGGCGGTGGCGGGCGAGGTGCTCTCCGCCGACCCGGTGGCGGCGCGGGCAGCCCTGCGCAGCATCGAGGAGTCGGCCCGGGCCGCGCTGGAGGACCTGGACTACGTGCTGGGCGTGCTGCGCGAGGAGGAGGCGGGGATGGCGCCGGCCCGGACCCTGGCCGACCTGCCCGAGCTCCTCGACCGCTTGCGGCACGCGGGCGCGGTGGTGGAGCCGGAGCTGTCGGGCGAACCGGCGCAGGTGCAGGGAACGCTTTCCCGGGCGGCGTACCGGATCCTGCAGGAGGGGCTGACGAACGCCTTGCGGCACGGGGCGGGCGGTCCGATCGAGGTCCGGCTGGCGGCCGCCCCGGACGTACTGGAGCTCAGTGTGGTCAACCGGACCGGCGCGGGCACGGGCGCGGGCCGGGGCGCCTTCCCGACGTCCGGGCACGGCCTGACCGGGCTGGCCGAGCGCGTGCGGCTGCTGCACGGTGAGTTCGAGGCGGGCCCGGACGGGCCGCGGCACTGGCGGTTGACGGTCCGGCTGCCGGTACGGTCGTCGGCATGACCGGCCCCGACGCGAGCGAGGCCGTCACACTCCTGATCGCGGACGACGACGAGGTGACCCGCAGTGGTCTGCGTACGTTGCTCGCGGCACAGCCGGGGGTCGCGGTGGTCGGGGAGGCCGCCGACGGCATCGAGGCGGTCGAGCAGGCGCGGCGGCTGCGACCGGACGTGGTCCTGATGGATGTGCGGATGCCGCGTCGCAACGGGATCGAGGCCACCCGCGACCTCCTTGCCGAGTCGGCCGAACCGCCGAAGGTCGTGGTGATCACCACCTTCGAGAACGACGGCTACGTCACCGCCGCGCTCGGCGCGGGGGCCAGCGGGTTCGTGCTCAAGCGGCTCCCGGTACGGCAGATCGCGGAGGCGGTGCGGGTGGCGGCGGCGGGGGAGGCGATCCTCTTCCCGGCGGCACTGAGCCGAATGGTCGCCCCCCGCCCACTGGGCTCCGCCGAGGCGTTGCCGAGGGCGGCCCTGACGAGGCGGGAGGAGGAGGTGCTGCGGTCGATGGCCACCGGCCTGTCCAACCCGGAGATCGCGGAGTCCCTCACGGTGAGCCTGGAGACGGTGAAGACG
Organism: Streptomyces sp. NPDC058240; assembly: GCF_042882135.1. Taxonomy (NCBI): domain Bacteria; kingdom Bacillati; phylum Actinomycetota; class Actinomycetes; order Kitasatosporales; family Streptomycetaceae; genus Streptomyces; species Streptomyces sp. NPDC058240. Next base: position 206,642 of record NZ_JBHVWT010000007.1, on the reverse strand, counting down.
CACGTCGGGAACGTACTGATCAAGCTCGGTGCACAGAACCGGACTCACGCGGTGGTGATCGCGTACGAGTCCGGCCTGGTGGTTCCGGGATTCGCCGGCTGATACTGCCCGATCCTGCTGGTGCGCGATGTGCCCGCATGCCCAGGTGTCCGAATATCCGCAGGCACGCGGGTACGCGGGCCCGGGTGCCCGAGAAACGAGTCGGGCCCGGTTTGCCTCGGGAGGAGTCCGGGCCTGATCTGCGTCTTCAGCTGTCGGGGCCGGACACGCCTGTCCGCCGGGCGAGTTGGACGAAGGGCCGGCACGTCTCGATGACCACCACGTCAACGGCCTTTGCGTCCGTGAGCGAGGAGTCGGTTGGTGAGCTGCGCAGCGGTCTCGGCGTCGTCGACAGTGATGACGAATTGGTTGCCATTGGTGGGGGTGAGCCACAGGGCATCGCCTTCGCGCAGTGACATGGAGCTCAGGCCCGGGTTCAGCGTGCAATTCCCAAACGGAGTGCTCTACCCGAACCAGCCTATTCTCCTGAGCACGCGCCTAGAGAAAACCCAAACAGCGTGCTTCCCATGGTGGCTGGCGCTGGGTCGCTACGGTTCCTATCAGTCGGCGAAGCGACGCCGGGTCCAACAGACGGCCAGCCGGATCTGTTGGTCATGTGATGGGCATCGAGAACGGGGAGATCGGCATGGAGTACAAGTTGCTGCTCATGACACTTGCCGCGCAGTCTGCGGTGATCACCGCGCTGCTGGGCGGGATTGTGTCGAGGATCGGCGGGGCGGCCATGACGGGCGCGATTCGTGCGGGGGCGGCAACCTTCGCTGCCACGATGACCCTTGCTCTGTTGGTCATGTCCACCGTTGGGCTGATGTAGTCGTGGACGAACGGCAAGGCGAGAGCGGAGTAAGCCTGAGAGGAAGAGCGGGGATGGAAGTAAAGAGTGGGGCGCGGCTCGAAGTGGGTCGGCTGACGCGCGGTCTGGCCGAACGTCTGAACGCACAGGACGCGTGCCGGACCGTTATTGGGCTGATCTATCTGCGCAACCGGGCGAGGGAGCAGCCCGCGGACATCTGGGGCGGCGGCGGACCCTCTTGGCCCTGGCTCGTTGCGCAGACGCGAAACCCTCAGCCCCTGGGCCCCCGCGTACAGGAGTGTCTCTCTGCCTGGCTGCCGGCAGGGCTCGGTGTGGATGGTGTGGACATGCGCCGCGACTTCGTACCGTCTCTCCCGGCTACGGTCGACAGCCATCTGAGACAGTTGATTGTGGCCGTCGACCGCGTGGAACGAGTGAGCGATCTACTCGAACAGTGCCTGGAGGATCTGTCATCCGCTCAGGCCAAGGGGGGCCACTACTTCACTCCCCGCGACATTGCGCGTCTGTTGGTCGAGGCGGTAGCTCCACAGGACGGGCAAAGGGTGCTCGATCCGGTGTGCGGGTCCGCCGGGTTGCTGGTCGAAGTCGAACGTCAGGTGCGTGAGCAGACCGGACTGCGCGCGAACTTGTCACTGACGGGCCGTGATCTGCACGCGAACACACTCCAGATCGCCCGGTTGAACCTCGCTGCTCGTGGCGTTGAGGCGGAACTTGGTCTGCCCGTCGATAGTCTTGCCCGCCCTGTCAAGGCTCAGTACGACATTGTGCTGGCCAATCCGCCGTTCAACATGGGGCCATGGATGCCCCGTGACCCGGGCCGAAATGACCCGCGCTGGCCAGAGGAGGCGCCCCCGCCGAGAGACAACGCTAACTTCGCGTGGATTTTGCACTTTGTGCATGCTCTTGCCCCGCAAGGCAGGGCCGCATTTTTGATGGCTGACGGTGCGGCTACCGGGCTGCGGCACGCCGAGCGGAGGATTCGGGAGCTGCTCGTGCGCAGAGATCTCGTCGAGAGCGTTGTGGCGCTACCTCCGGGAATCTTCCCCCACACACGCAACTCCAGTTGCCTGTGGCTTCTCAATCGTGACAAGAGCCCGCACAGGGGCTGGGGGAGCGAAGACCGACGGGGCCAGTTCTTGTTCATTGATGCCAGAAAGACCAAGGAGCTGGTGCCCGGCACTCGGCAGTGGCGACTAGCTCCTGACAGTGTGAGGAAGATCCTCGAAACTTTGGCCGCGTGGCGAGGCCCGTCGCTGTCGGAAGGCACGCCGTGGCTCGGCTACAAGGACGAGCCGGGCTGGTGCATCTCCAGCACGGTCCAGGAGGTTGCCGCATGCGATTTCGATCTGCTGCCGCCTCTGTACACCTCCGAGCTAAACAACGGTGATCCGACGGGGCTGTACCGCGTAGAGGCACTCAGAGAGGGGCTTTACGAGAAGTTCGCCCAGGCCCAGGCGCTGGAGCGAGACCTGCGACGTGTTCTGGATGAGCTGTGAAACCTGACTCCGTGACTAGGGACGGCAAGTGGATGAGCATGCCGCTGGCCGACGCGGCCGAGGACCTGTACGTCACATACGGCATCAGCGACCGTGACTTGCCGGACCACCAGGGAGTCGTCCGGACAGGCAACATCCGGCACGGTCGTATCACCACCCAGCAACCCGGTCGAGCGGGCACAGCCGAATCAAGGAGGACCCGGGCAGCGCTTCGGCGGAACGACTTGGTTGTCGTGCTTGTCCGGCGGGCAGGTGATGCGGCTCTGGTCACCGAGGAACATGAGGGATGGGTCGCGACCCGGAGCGTCGGCATCATCAGGTCCAAAAGCCCCTCCGTTACACGGTGGCTGCGGATCTGGTTGCGGACGCCCCGAGCCAGGGCGTGGATCGACCGACACATCAGCGCACACGTCGAACCCACTCTGAGTCTGGACGCGTTGAAGAAGATGCCCGTTCTGTTCCCGCCACCGGAACAGAACGAACGGATCGACGAACTGGTCACCCTCATCGAGGCCAAGACCGCCCTCAATCTGAGCATCGCCGCTGACGCGATGGAACTCGCGGATGCCTATCACGGGGTCTGGACACGGCAACGTCCGTCCTGGCCGGTCACCGAATTTGGCAAGGTCGCCCGCGCACGGACCGGAAGAGCAGCCCCGGCTTCCGTTGGTGAAGATGGCGTCCACACCACCTGGGTCGCCCCCTCTGACGTCTTCAACGCTGCCCTGCCGTACATCGGAGCCACCGATCAACAAGGCCCCGCCGAACCCGGCGTCGTCTGCGATCCGGGCACGATTCTGATCGCCACCCGGGCTGCGGGAGGGCGGGCCGTCGTCACGTCGCTGCCCACCGCTGCTGGACGAAGTGTGCTTTCGGTACACCCCGCCGATCCCGTGGACCGATGGTGGCTCCTGCACGAACTGCGCTTCCGCGGCGCGGAGCTCGCCGATGCAGCTCAAGGCCGGCATGCGCGCGAAATCACTCGGCGTGCCTTCGGTCGACTACCTGTCTCCTGGCCGGACCTGGATGTACGAGAGCGATTCCACCATGTTGCGGAACCACTGCACAAGGTGGCTCAGCAGGTGCTCGATGAGAACAGGTCCTTGGAAGAACTTCTCGGTACGTTACTGCGTGAGATTTCCTCAGGAGCGGTTGGCCGGCTACCCGTCGGCCACGAGGGAGACGAGTAGGAGCGATAAGTGCATGACTTCTTCTCGGTCGCGTCGCGCGGTCTTCGGAGCAGGCGCTTCAGCTGGACAGGAGGTGGTTGCACAGAGACCGTACGGTTGGAGGAGCTGGCGCACTTGAGTGTCCGCAGAGGCCGCCCGGCGGTTTCTTCACGACAGGTCCCTCACCAGTAGATCGAGCGTGGCCTCCTCATGAAGTGCGACGCCGAGGGCGGTCATGGCAGGGGCGAGGCCCGGGTCCCAGTCCGCGTCGACCGGGCTTCCGCCAAGAGGTAGTTGAGGGACATCCTCCGCCTGGCTGGCAGCGGCGAGGCGTTCGTAGTCCTCAGCGCCCATGCGCCACGGCAGGGCTTCGTAGCGGCGGATGATCCGGTTGGCCAGCGTGATGCCCGGCCAATCGAAGTCGCCGTGGTAGGCGAAGCGGCAACCGGTGACGGCGAGGGCGTCGAGCAATGTGAGGACCACCGTGGCGGCGCTGCCGGAGGTGCAGACCAGGGGCTTGGCGCAGGCCGCGTCGGCTGCGGCTTCCACGACGCGCGGGTTTTCGCAGATGTGGACCACAGCCCCGGCAGGCAGTTGGAGATGCACGTCGAGCAGATCGCGCGGTGTCAGGTGGGTCTCGGCGTGATGGGCAGCCCGCTCTCGCAGTGACCTCTCTCGCCAGCCCTCGCCGACGGGCCGCAGACCGTAGGTCAGCACCGTGCTGGAGACCTCGTCCGGCGTTACGGAGGCCAGCCGCCACAATGCGCGTCGGCCGGCCGCGTTGCCGGGGATTTCTGTGTCATGGGCCAGGGCGATGCCTCGTTGGACGAGGCGGGCGAGCCAGGTGCCGTCGTCCAGGCCGTGCGCCGAACCGGTCGCCGTCGCGGCGAGCTCGCCTCGGCCCCGCGTACCGGTCCGTTTCGGATCGAGCAGCACAGTGAGTACCTGGACCGCCTGCTGAAGCGTCCGCACTGTCGCTTCGGGCGTCACCCCTCTCGGAACGCCGGTGCGGCGCAGCACGTCGGACCACTGCCGGGTCCACTCCTGCCCGGCGAGCGGAGAGGCGTCGAGAGACGAGGTAAGCGACGACCACACGTGCCGGCGCTGTGCCGCGCCGTCCTCGCGAGCCGCGCGGCGGTCGGTGAGCGGAGGACCGAGTCCCTCCAGGACCTCCCTGAGCCCGAGCCCCGCGGCCGAGGTGCGCAGGCGTTCGTCGAGCGCGTCGAGCCGCACGGTCACGGCCGTACCTGTGAGGGGTTTGCCCAGCAGGAGTGACAGGTCGTTCCGTTCCTGCGAGCTCACCGCGGTCAGCCGGAGGGAACCGGTGCACTGCACCCCGTTGCCTTCCAGGCGTTTGCGTACCGCCCCCCAGAGCCGGGCGAGACCTGGTCCTGCCAGCCAGTCGCGTGTGGCGGCCGGGAGTGCGCTCATACCGATGCCAGACGCCGGTGCCGACCGTTCCAGGTGTAATGCAACGTGGCCACGCCGCGCACATGGGGGTCGCGTAGGCACTCGTAGATGTGCAGGGACGGAACCTCTGCCCAGTTGCCCATCAGCCGCTCGCTCGTGAGGACGAAGTCGAGATCGAGGTCGACGAGGATGCGGCCCAGCCGCCCGTGGGTGGGTTCGTCGACCTTGGCGAAGGCGTCGTCCAGGAGGATCAGCCGAGGCGCGTGTGGCGCCGACTCGGCGAGGCTGGTGAAGTGCGCGGCAGCGGCTGCGAAGAGCACGAGGTACGAGAGCACGCGCTGCTCTCCCTGGCTCAGTCCGGTGCGTCCGGTCAGTTTCCTCCTGCGCCCGGGGGCCGCGTCCTCGACCACGAAGGTGTGGAAACGGAACCATGCCCGGTAGTCCAGCGCGGTCCGCAGATGGGCCGTGTAACCGGCCGAAGGCTCGGCACGGCGGGCGTCCTCGATACGGCGCTGCAGTACCTCGCGCAGCTGTTCTGTCTGCTCACGTGTCCGGAGGCTCGATGGACTGCGCAGCAGCTCGACGGCTGCCCGCACATCCGCATCCACGTCCTCGTCGAGCTTCCACAGCAGTTCCACGCCGAGACCGTGCGAGGTCCGTACGGTCTTCAGGGTCTCGTTGAGAGCCGCGACCAGATTGGCCGCGGTGATGACCTGGGCGGAGAGGTGATCGCCGAGCTCGCCGGTCAGGAACCGCTGGAACACCTCGCTCTCGCGCTCGGTGAGCCGCCCCCTCGCCTCAGCGGACTGTACGGCGATCCGCTCGCCCACGACCGCGACATCATGGGAACCGTGGTCGTCGAGCAGGCGGCACACCTTGATGCCGTCGCGTTCCTCAAGCTGCGCGTCGTATCCGCCCGCCAGTTGGTCGCGCAGCGCCGTGTGCCGCTTGAGCAGGGTGTCGTCCGACACTTCGCCCCTCGAACGGTCGAGGGCCTGCTCCACCGTGTCGGCCAGTGAGCGCAGCGCGCGCAGGCGGTCGCGGACGTCCGAACCGGGGTTGTCCGAGACGTGGTCGGGCAGAGAGGACCGGTCCAGTCCCGCCCCGTTGACGACCTCCGGGCGGTCGAGAGCCGCGCGGAGGGTGCGACCGGTGTCGATGACTGTCGTCTCCTGGGCCGCCAGCTCCTCGCGCAGGCGCTTCTCTTCTTCTTCCGCACGCACGCGCCGATCGCGGAGTTCGCTGCGGGTGCGCTCTGCTGCTGGGATGGCGCCTGCGGCGTTCGCGATGCGTTGCTTGGCGTTCTGTTCGCGGGTGAGGATCTCCTCTTCGGACGATCCGACGGCCGCCTCGCGGGTCCGCAGATCCTGTTGCGCGGTGCGCAGCTGGTGGAGCCGAAGCCGGTAGTTTCCTTCTGCCTCCAGGCGTCCCTCTCGGGCACGCTCGTACCGCCCGTCGTCCGCCTGGCTTCCGCCGAGTCGCCCGACCGTGCCGCTGACCGCTCTGCGCAAGTGACCGATACCGCTGAGCAGGGCCGCCAGTGCGGTGCGTACGCGGTCCAGGGAGGTGGCGTCGGTGGGCAGGTCATGGGCGGTCGCGGTGGCATCCGCCTCGGTACGCGCCGACACGGCGAGAGCGCGGGCCTCCTCGGCCAGCCGTGCCGCACGGGTGGCCTTGGCGGTCAGGTCCCGCAGCGCCTTCTCGTCCGAAGTGGTCCTGCTCCAGGCGTTGGAGAGCTGCCGGGCCCGGGGAAAGTCCCGTTCCGCGAGCGTGAGGGCACGCCGCCTGGAATCGGCCGCAGCGAGTTCGGTACGGGCGTCGGCCAGCCGCTGCTCCGTCCGCGCGAGCCGGTCCTCCAGCTCGGCGAGGGCACGCCGCCGGGTCTCGGCGCGTACGGCTGCTCCCACGTACTCGGCGGCGCTCTTGTGGTGTCGGCCGCGCAGGGCCCCCAGCCGCCAGCTTCCGTCGAAGTGGACCGCGCTGGCAGCGGCGGTCTCCGAGGCCGGTACGAGCGCGATGGCGGCCAGCAGGCGCTCCACCTGCTCGGACGTGACGCCGCACTCCGGCTGCGCGGCCGGGCGCAGGGCTGAGGCGAGGGTCTGTGGTCCCGACGACATGGGGCCTGTCTGGAGAATGGTGTCCCGGGTGAGAGGGTCGAGAAGGACCCCGTCCGCGCTGACCCAGGCGTCGAGGATTCCGCTTGCCTCCAGCGCCGCCTCCAGGCTGGCCCGGTCGGCGGAGGTCACGTGCTCCGCGAAGTCCACCAGCCGGTAGAAGGGTGCTCCACCGGCCGGATTCCTCTCGGCGGCGCGGTGGTACGGGGCCGGCGGCTCGGGGTCGGTACGCCGCTCCCAGTCGTGCTTCTCCTTCGACAGGCGGTCGATCTCCTCACCGAGTCGGCCGACGCCGAGCGCCAGTGCGTCGCGGTACCGGGTGAGGTCATCGGCGTACGGCTCCAAGGCCGCATGAGCCGCCTGCCGCGCGCGGGTGTCGATGTCGGGTGGCAGCGCGCGCTCCGAGAACGGGGCATCGGAGGAGGTCTCACTGGCTACTTCAGCGAGGACGGCATCCAGCGGCGGACAGTCGGGCCCCGCTGCGGTCCGTGTGCTCTCCACCCACGCGGCGACCTCGTCGGCGTATCCTCGGCTCTCCTCCGCGACCTTCTCGCGGCTGACTTCGAGACGGTCGGCGGCCTCCTCCGCCTCACCCTCAAGCCGTTCCCGCTCCATGTCGGCCTGAGCCGCCCTGGTCCGGGCCTCGTCGGCCAGTGAGGAGAGGCGGGTCACCTCCTGGACCATCCGTGCCCGGTTCCGTACGACAGCTTCGGCATCCTCCAGTTGCCCCTGCCAGGACCGCAGCCCGGCCTCTGTCGTGGCCGTGTCCACGCGAACCACCGGCCGGTGGCCTACGGTCTGCGGTTCCCCGTCCGGGCTGGTCAGCTCCGTCTGCGTCGCCTGGGAGCGGACCGTGCGCGGCAGAGCCACCGCGTCGCCGAGATGTCCGGCGGGGAGCCCTGCCTTGTCCGCCTGGGTCAGCAGCTCCCGGTGTTCGGTCCCCAGCTCGGTGAGCCGGCTCCCCAGGTCTTCGACACCCTCGGCCAGTCGTTCGGCCGCGCCTTCTTCGGCCTCGTGCGCGTTGCGCAGGGCGGTGAAGGCGGTCGTGGCCGTGGTGTGCAGGGCCTCCACCGTGCTGCGGCGTTCCGACAGTTCGCGCAGGCTGCGGTAGGCGTGACTGGCGTGCAGAGCGGCAAGCTCCGTCCGGGCGGTCCGTTCCTCCTCATGCAGGGTCTCCAGCCCGGCTTCCGACTCCTCCTCCCGCCTCTTCAGGTCGCCCGTTCGTTGCGCGGCGTCCCCGGCCGTTCGGCGTCGTCGGGAGAGGGCGTCCAGTTCGCTGCTCACGTTCCGGGCCGCGGTGCGCAGAACTCCGGCGAGGTAGCGGCGGTAGTCGGCGAGGAACGTGCGCAGCGCCACGTCGGTACGTTCCAGGCGGCCGAGTTCGTCCCGTACGGCGTCCAGGTCGTGGAGGTTGCGTGCCACCTTCTCGACCACGTCCTCGTCGAGCCCCGGCAGGGTCTCGCTCAGCAGGACGGCCAGGCCCCCGTGCTCGATGCGATCCCCGACCGTGGGACGTCGCAGCCGGTGGAGGAGTTGGGTGAGGTTGCGGTAGCGCGTCGCGTCGGTGATCCCGAAGAGGTCCCGCGCCACGCGGGCACGGTGGCCGACCGCGCGCTCGGTCGCGTTGTCGGAGCCGACGATCTCCTTGAGTCGGTCGACGGGCAGCGGCTTGTCCGCTTCGACCAGGTGCAGGTCCTCACCGACCCGCAGCGGGGTGACGAAGAACGTCGGCACCGCCTTCTGCGTGGACTTCGAGGCGCGGATGGCGGCGCCGAGCGTCAGGTAGCGGTGGTCGCCGCCCTCGTTCGTACCCCGGAACTCCACCCACAGGTAGCCGAGGCGGTTCGTCCGCTCGAAGCCGTCCAGCATCAGCCAGGCAAGTGTCGTCCGCCCGGTGCCGGTCGCGTCCAGTGCCCTGGAGTCGCCGTCCAGTAGATACGGGAGCAGCATTTCGAGGGCCTTGGACTTCCCCGCGCCGTTCTTGCCGCGCAGCAGTAGTCGCCCGTCACCGAAGGCGAACTCCTGCTCGTCGTACTGCCAGACGTTCTGGATGCCCGCGCGGTGCAGCCGGAAGCGGGTACCTGCTGTTGTCGTCGACGGGCCGGATCGCGGCAGCGGGACGAGGCCACGTGCGTCGGCGGTCATAGCGGCAACTCCTGCTGTGCGTCGGTATCTTCGCGGATCGAGTCGGCCGTACGCACGGTGACGCGGGTGGCGTAGCGGGCCGCAGCGGCGAGCAGCACCCAGCCCTCGCCGCCTGGCCGGGCTCCCCGGACATCGGTCACCTGGCGTCCTTCCGGCAGCTCTTCGGCGTACCTCTCCGGCAGCCCTTCCCCCTCGGCCCGCATCGGGCCGGCTGGGGCCAGCAGCCGCATGCGGGCCAGCAGGTCCAGCACGGCTTCCCGCAGGGCGTGGAGATCTTCCAGATAGCCGCGCTGCCAGTTGCTGCGGCCCCCGTACTCGGCGACCAGGTCAGCCAGCAGCTCATCCACCAGGCCGTCCGGAACGGCCACCCCGATGATGAGGACGCCGCCGGTCGCAGGATGTCCGGGATCGGGCGGACGAAGCCGTTCAACGAGCCGTTCCACCAGCAGCAGTGCGGCCTGGGCGACGGTTCCTGTGCCGGGAAGGTGGAGATCGGTCAGCTCCTCCTCGGGGTCGACCAGCGCCACTCCCTCGGCGCGGATCTCCGTCTCCAGACCGAGGAGTTCGAGGAATGCCTGGGCTTCCCGGCGCTGCCGGGTACGCAGCCAGTCGCGTTCGGCATCGGTCAGTTCGTCGAGGTGGACGACGGGTGTTTCGACGAGCATCCGGCGCACGTAGGTGCGAGGTCCTCCGAAGCCTGGGTCCGCTGCCCGCCGGATCAGATCGGCGCCGTCCCGGGACTGGGCGAGCGGTCCGGCGACGACGACGCGGGCGAGCTCGCGGTCCACCGTGATCAAAGCCTCCCCGCCGGCTTCCTGGGTGATGGCGGCCACGTGGCCCTCCGTCTCGATGAGTACGCCCCACTCGACCAGCTGGCGCAGAGCTGCGACCAGGGTCCGTTTCCCGGCCGCCCGGCCTGTCTCCTCCAGTTCGATGTCCGCGTCGGCCGCCGCGGCCCGGATATCGGCGACCAGCTGCGACAACAGCATCTGCTCGGGCGCGGTCACCAGCACGGACAGAGCCAGTGCGAGGCAGGCGTACGTGTGCGGGGTGAAGGGAGTGCCGGTGGACCGCACAAGCCTGTGTCCCGCCTGTGCTCCCAGCCCGGCCTTGAACAGCCGGGCATAGGAACTGTCGACCAGGAGGCGATAGCCGAGCACCTGCTGGAACCGCTTGCCCAGCCAGTCGGCGTGCCTGCGGACCAGCGGGAAGAGGTCGGCGTGCGGGCCGTCCGACGTGACCAGCGGATGAGCGAGCAACAGCCGGGCCGCGGTACGGCGTTCTGCTGCCAGGGCCACGTCGTGAGCGGAGGGGAGGGTCATGACACGCTCACCTCCGCCTCACCGTCGGCCATGGTGGAGGTCCGGCCGATGACCAGCTCCAGGTCGTCCAGGAGCAGGTCCCCGTCGGCCGAGTGGAGGAGCGTCCGGGCGCCCGCCGTACGTTGCACAGTGAGCCGGATGCCCAGATCGGCGTCCTCGCTCCACGCCGCGTCCAGGCCGAACCCCGGCGTCCCCTCGCTGTCCGTACCGGCGCGCCGCTTGAGCTGCGCGTTCCCGAGCGCCGTGGCCAGCAGTTCCAGGAGCAGGCTCAGCGCCGCCGAGGTGAGCCGTACGTCGTCGAAACGGCCCGAGGCGCTACGCAGCTCGTCCGCCGCCGCTTTCCTGGCCGCCGCCCGCTCACGCGCGTCCTCCCGGAGCCGGTGCTTTTGCGCGGAGTGGTCCTCCACCGACGCCGTCCGACCCCGCTGCGCGCGGCTGCCCCTCTCGCGAAGCGCGACCGGGACCTCGATTACCGGGCCGGTCCACCAGCTGGTGTAGGCGGGCACCACCTCGTCGGTGGCGGGTGGTATGCCCAGGTGGCGGGCGCCGTACAGCCCGAAGGCGGCGACGGCGATGTCGTGTGCATCCTGCGGCGCGGCCTCGTCGAACCACCGGGCCAGCCGCAGCAGGTCCCGGCGCCGCGACATCTCCCCGGTAGCCGAGCGCAGCATCCGCTTGGCGTTGGCCAGCAGCGACTGGAGCGCCCGCAGGGTGGCGTCCCGCAGTTGATCGACCTGGCTGCCCTGACCATCGGTGTTGCTGAACCAGCCGCGCAGCCCGTTCCAGTCCGCAAGCTCGCGCCCGCGGCTGCGCTGCACCCGGGTCTCCGAGCGGCCTTCGCCCTGCGGAGAGATCCCGGCGAGACCCTGGGCGTGGGCGTCCAACCGGTCCAGCAGAGCCGGAAGGTGCGGCCAGAGCGTGTCCAGTGCCGCCGAGATCCGGGGCGTGCGGAAGGCCACGTCCTCCGTGATCGCCTCGACGTAGTCCAACAGCAGTTCCTTGAAACCCTGATACTCGGCACTGTCCAGGTCGTACCGGGCGAGCACCTGGCCGAGGTAGGCATAGAAGTCCCGGATGGAGTCCGCGAACTCGGCGAACTGCACGAACAGCGTGCTGACCCGCTCCAGCCCGTCCTGCGGAGCGATACCGCCCGGCTCGGACACCAGCTCGGCCAGCTCCCGGAGCCCGCGCTCGACCAGGGCAAGCAGCTCGTTGCTCACCTCGCGGGCGGCCTCGGCCTCGGCCAGCACCCCGTCGGCGTCCCGCTGGATGCGTTCGCCGAGCCTCGACAGCTGGTAGCGCGCACGTGAACGCTGGTACTCGGTGATGCTGGACGCCTTCACCGTGTGGCTGCCGCGCAGCAGGTTGCCCCACCGCTCCAGCTGTTCGAGCCGAGCCGTGAGGGTGTCGGCGTCGAGCCCCGCGCCTGGTCCGCCGGACTCGCGCAGCTTCGTCATGACGTCCGGGACGGCCAGGTCCGCCAGGAGCGTTCCGCAGAAGACCCGCATGATCGCGATGTGCTCCAGCCGCTCCGGCGCGCTCAGGTAGGCGTACGCGTCCAGCCGCCTGCGCGCCTCGTGGTCGCCGGGTTCCGGCGGTGTGCCGGGTGCGGGTGCCTCCATGCTTGCGAGGCTACTTGGAGTATTCGACTGTCGTTGGGACATAGCTCGAAATGCTCCCCGAGCATGCGGAGGTGACGCCCCTGTCCCCCCGATCGCCAACGCTTCAGCACGAAACGTGGAGGGCTGTCGCAGCCCTGGGCCGCGCCTTTCGGCGCCCTGATGTTCCAGCGCTTGGGGCGGCGTCCGGGGGCTGCGCCTTCTGACTCCCCGGCGCGTCGGGAGAGTTCATCCCCGGACGGGAGTCAGTTGCTTGATCGAGAGAAGGGGTGGACGAGGTGCGTGGAAATCCCAAGAGCCGCAGGACTGGCTGAGGCTTCCAGTGGATTGTCGTACGACTGTCGGAAGCCGTCACTTACCTTCTGGGCATGGCGGAGCAGCGAGGTTCTGGCAACGAGGTAAGCGGTGGCCACTTCACTGGGGCTGTGATTCAGGCAGGAACCGTGCGTGGCGACGTGTCGGTGTCGGCGCCTGTGCACGAAACGGTGAATACAGTGATCCGGGAAGTGCGGACGATGCGATTCGTTCCGATGCTGTATCGGGTTCTGGCATCCCTTGCTGGGTGCTCGGCTGCGTATGGAGCCAGCCGTGGTGACACACCGCTCCGGGGAGCTAGCTCCGCATGCAACGCCCTCGGCATACCCTCAGGCTGGACGACGACCGCCGCGAGCTGGATCGCTGAACGGTCCGACTTCGTGGGGAGCGTAGCCACGTTGTTGGTCCTGGTCGGACTCCTGACCGTGCCGAAACCGCACCATCTTGACGGTGATTTGGGCGAAACGTTGGAGTGGCGCGGACCGTCGTCCACGGTACTGGGGCTTGCGTTCCTGATGCAGTGCGGAACGATATGTCAGTCTTTGCTAACTATCGCACCAGTTGTTGCTTTCGGGATTTGGGAGGCCGGCCGGGAGGGCAGTTCCGGAGGCCGGTCACAGCGTGTTGGAATCGCGGTAGGTGGGGTCCTCCTTGCCCTGGTGTTCGCGCCCCTCTACATGTTTCTGTGGCTTTTCGGCCGGGAGGCAACCAGGACAGACTCGAGTCGGCTCCCACGGCGGCCCTAGAACAGGGCAGCCGTGATGGTTTCGGGAGCAATTGTTGCCCCACCATCGTGGGGACGTCAGGCAACCTGCCGTGGACCGCAGGCCAGTTCGCTAATGAACGGCACCCCATTCTGCCGCCGGTATCTGTACGAGAGTTCGAGGCCGCGGTCGCGGCCGGTGGCTGGCTCTGGGGTCGGTGAGGTCGAGGTCAAGGCGGTGGTCGACGAGCCCAGAGAGGTGCAGGCCACGTGCGTCGGCCAGATCGGTCCGCTCGTTCGACCGGCGACGCCCTACCGAGAGGCTCCATGGCTTAGTTACGCCGATGGCGCCCTACTCCCGGTCGTCAGTGGTTGTTGTCCCGTGTCATGTTGAAGGTGAGGCTGGAGAAGTCCCGGCCCTGGAGTACAGGGCCGTTCTGGGTTCCTCCGCTGATACTGTTGTGTACTTCACTGCCCGAGCCGGTCTGGGCGTGCTGCCACCACTCTTCGAGCAGCGCGCGGAACTCCCCGTCCAGGGCGGCCCGTACACCCAGAGCCGTCGCCAGCGCCTGGGCGCGCAGCGGGTCGGCAGGATTGCTCTCCAGGTCCGCGATCTCCAGCTCGCCCGAGCTGACCCCAGGCGATCCGTCCGGCTCCGCGTCCCGTGCTGCGCCGCGCTGGAAGGGACGCCTTACCAGTGCGGTGAGTCCTTGCCACGCCTGGCGGCCGGCTTCGCCGCCGACGCTTCCGGCCAGTGCCGCCAGTGCCGCTGCCGTGATCGGGTCCATACCAGGCTCCCTCGGTCGGTGTCTGATCGTCACACCCTAGTTCCGTGGCACGGAGTGATGCAGAATTTCCTGTGCGTCCGGGGCTCTTGCGTTCTGCGTCCAGACCCTCCCGGTTGAGGCGGCCTCGCCCTCATGTCGCCGATGAGGCAATACTGTTGACGCATGGCCGACGAGACGCGCAACAGCCTGGACGGACGTGCGGACGTGGTCGTTCAGGCCGGACGCATCGGAGAGTTGCATCAACACCTGCACGGCATTGAAGTTTCGGCCACACCGGTTCCGTACCAACTTCCTCCGGCACGCGTACGGTTCGAAAACAGGCATGATGAGCAGGAGTGCATCACGCGCGCGGTTGAGGCGCACGTGGGACATGCGGGGCCGCTCGTCGTCGCACTGACAGGGATGGGCGGAATCGGCAAGACCGCTTTGGGATTTCATGTGGCCCGCCGTTTCACAGATCGATACCCCGATGGGGTCCTCTACGTCGACCTGGACGACCTGCGCCGGGACGGTGCTGTGGAGATTGCGGATGCCGTCGGGGAGCTCTTGACCGGCCTGGGCGTATTGCCGGAGTTGCTGGAGAGGTCCCTCGCCGGCCGTACGAAGCAGCTCTGGACCAGGACCCGGAACAAGCGGCTGATCGTGGTGATCGACAATGCGCGGTTCGGAAGCGAGGTGACACCGCTTCTCCCGGCGTCGGACAACAGCCTGACGATCATCACCAGTCAGGGTGCCTTGTACGACCTCGACGGCACTGCTGTGGCCGAGGTTCCTGTGGGTCCGCTGGCGGTAGAAGACGCGGTGCGGCTGCTGGGGCACCTCGTAGACGATCCGCGGCTGTCGGCGGAGCCAGGTGCGCTGGTCGAGCTGGCGCGTGAGTGTGGTGGCCTGCCGGCCGCGCTTCAGGTTGCCGGCCAGTGGGTACGCAAGTACCGCAGGCGGAACCTGTCCCGGCTCGTCGCCGAGCTGACGGCGGAACTGCACGGGAAGGGCATTCCCATGGTCGAAGCCGTGTGGGACGCCGCGTACTCAGGACTGGGCCCTGAGGCCGCGCGACTGTACCGGCTGCTCCCACAACTTCCGGGGCCCGTGGTTGAGGAGTCGACCGCCGCCGCTCTCCTCAGTTGTGATCCATGTCAGGCGGGAGATGCCCTGGAGGAGCTCGAGTCGGCGGGACTACTGGACGGCAGGACCGACAACTGGCGTATGCACTCCCTCCTGCGGGGCCACGCTGAGCGCCGTGTGCAGCGGGAAGATCCGGACGGGCAGGAGCGAGCACGAGCTCGCCGCTCGCTGAGTTCCTGGTACAGGCGTCAAGCCGCTCGCGCGGATCTCCTGGCTGCCGGCCCGCGGATGACCTTCGCGGGGTTGCCCGAATCTGTGGGCCCCGACCCGCGCGATGTCGATTTCCCGGGCAAGACGGAAGCACTGCGGTGGCTGGAGTCGCACCGACTCGCCCTGTACGGATGCGTCCGGCTCGCCTTCGAGGCGGGGCTCTACGAGGACGCTTGGGCGCTGTGCGAGCCGTTGTGGACGCACTTCCTCGACCACCCGCACTATGCCGACATCACGGACGCTTTCCGTACGGGCGTGGCTGCCGCAGACCGGGCGGAGTTCCTCCCGGCAATGGTCCGGATGAGGTGCCAGCTGGCCCGTCCGCTGTGGGAACAGGGGCTGTATGACGAAGCGGCGGAGCAACTGAGGCATGCGCTCAACGCCTCCGAAGCGCTGGGAGAGTCACTTCCGGAGCGCAAGCTGAGGGCATCGACAGTGGAATTCCGGGGCTTGCTCAAGTCCGAGCTCGGAGACTGGCCCGGTGCCGCCGCGGATTTCGAAGCGGCGAAGGCGGCCCACGCGGAGATAGGGAACGCGTACGGCGTGCTGCTCCAGACCTACCTGCTGGGCCGGACCGCCTTGCGGCGGGGGGAGTGCCAGGAGGCGGTCAGGCTATTGGAAGAGGCCCACGCGATGGCGCGGCAGCAGGAGCGGGAGCGCATGGTGGCTCGAGCCGGGTTCGAACTGGGCCGCGCACTAAGGCTGGTGGATAGGGCAGAGGAGGCACACGTGTTGGTGAGCGCGGCTCTGGCCGGCGCCCGCGCTCGGGGCTCTGTTAAGGACGAGGTACGTGTTCTGGAGGAACTGGCGACTCTGGCGGAAGACCGCGGTGATGCCGACACCGCCGAGCTGCACCGCGTGACTGCGAGGCAAGTCACGCTACAGGCCGGAGGTATCCCCTCCGACGGTCAGAGCTCGTAGTCGAGGTCGTCCGCGTTGGCGGGGCTCAGGTGCACGCGCACGGCCGCCGGCCCGGTGTCGCACAGGAGCGACACGGGTAGTGACCAGTTCGTGTTGGCGCTGAGCCAGGCGTGTACCGCGGACACCACGGCCGTTGGATCGGTATGAGACACACGGCCCCTGTCCCGGTGAGGTTCTACGCGGAGGCTGAGCAGCCCGGCCTTGCGGTGTCTGAGCAGGCAGCGCCGGGGTGACAGGATCGCGGCTGCGGTTCTGCAGCCCGGCGCCTCCTCCAGGACGTGGGCCGTCCAGCCCTCCGCGGTCCAGACCGTGTGCTGCACGGCGGGGCTGGCGGTCCGGGCGCGGCACCAGAGCAGGGCGGCACTCTGTACCTGGCGTGGTCCGGCCGTGGGGTATTCGGCGGCCAGGTGGTGTACGGCCTCCTGCGTGTGCGCGGGGAAGCGTTTGAGAGCGATCCGGTGACCCGACACCTCGGCCCGTACCGCGAAGGCCAGGGGCTGACGGGGCGTCGTGGATGGCCGGGAGAACGCTGGCGCATCCAGTGGGCTCGACGGGGGTTGTAGCCCGAGCATCTGGTAGAGCTGCTGCCGCAGCAGCTGGAGTGCCTGGCCCTGCTGGGCGAAGGCGCCAGCGGCCTGGCAACGGGTGTCTATGGTTTGGGAGTCCCGGAGAGCGTCCTCCAGGCCGGAGGCTGCCGACAGCCTGGGCGCGGAATCCAGCAACCGTGCCATCGGGCTGCCGGGGATCAGCTCGCGGCCGCCGTCGTAGGCGCTGATGACCGGGCGGCCGAGGGCCGCCGCGTAGAGAGCCGTGGAGCCGTGGTCGGTGACGACGGCATCGGCAGCGACCAGGAGGGAGGCCCATTCCTCGTAGGGGCGGGTGAGGACCAGTCCCGCTGTGAGAGCAGGGGCGAGCCAGCGGGAAAGATCGAAGAGCCCGGTCTTGCTGTACTCGTTGGGGTGCACGATCAGGGCGACCTGAAAGGCATCGTGGGACAGGACCCCGGTGAGTTCGGCGGGCAGGCCGGGCCGACGGGCAAGCAGTGAGTCCGGTCCCCACGTGGAGGTGAGAACGATGAGCTGCCGAGGCCCCGTTCCCAGGGCCGCGCGGTAGTCCTGACGGTGGGGGACCGATGCGAGGAGACGGTCCAGGGTGGGATCTCCCACCACAGTGGCCCTGTCGGCGGCCGGCGGACAGTGACGCGCCAGGCGAGCTACTTGCTCTTCGTGGGCCAAGGCATGGAGATCGGCCCAGGGCTCGCCGTCGACCAACAGGTAGTGGGGGTCCAGGCCGGAGGGTACGTCGGGCGAACCGTCGTTGCTGATGGATTTGTTGAAGCCGGCTCCATGTGGCAGCAGCGCCCGGGGCCCGGACAGTTCGTGGAGTTCACCCTTCGGGCTCGCAGTCAGGACCAGGTCGTGACTGACGCGGCGAGCTTCGTCCCAGGGCAAAATACGGCCACCCGAGCGGTCTAGAGCCGCGAGAGCGTCGATGTCGAAGTGTGATCCGGGGAGCAGCGTGAACCGGATGGTGACGCGAGTGTCGCCATCGAAAACGGGCAACACGTCGAGGAGCCGATGCAATGCCCCCGCGGAACGTACGGCGACGAGCACTTCGCT
>NZ_JBHVWT010000007.1:0-188715 GCF_042882135.1 Streptomyces sp. NPDC058240 | reverse complement strand
GCCCTGCTGCCCTGCTGCCCTGCTGCCCTGCTGCCCTGCTGCCCTGCTGCCCTGCTGCCCTGCTGCCCTGCTGCCCTGCTGCCCTGCTGCCCTGCTGCCCTGCAAATTGTCAAGTCTACCTGACGGCGGCATTCGTCGAGGGCGAATTGACCCGAAAGGTCACGGTTATCGGCGGGAGCCTGGCACGGCATGGCCCTGATGGTACCGGCGGCGGAACACCCCTCCTGCTCGTCCTGTGCTCAGCACGGTGACTCCTGGTCGGCTATCCGACGAGGCGGGGTGGTCTATGAGTAAGCGAGGTGGTCAGCCGTTGCCACGCTTCATCGCGATTGGTCCGCAATGGGCAGCGCCTGAGCCGATTACGCCATGAGCGCGAGGCCAGCAGTGGGACAGGAGCCTCTGTTTGCGCTGAAGGTCAACGCTGGCGCGGAAGTTCGTGTACGTCGGCTCGGCATCTGCACCCAGGCATGGGCGGCGAACCGGGGCCTCTGAGCGTGGCGTAGGTGATGCACGCGAAATGACGTTTCACGACTTTACGCCTGAGCGGGGTGGAAGCGTGCCAAAACTGGGTGACGCGGGTCAAACGACGGAAGGAACCACCGTGCAAGAGTGAGAAGTTCAACTCGTGCCCAAGGGCAACCGCGGCGAGGACCAGACACGCGGCAGGATTCGAGCGCATGACGCCTGGGCATTGGAGTTACCCGTCCTGATGGAGACGATGAACGTACGGGCTGTAGAGATGGACCTGGGACAGCGGGGCATGCAGGCTGCGCTGACCGTCATTTCAGGGAAGCTCTACCTGCTTGTGCGTTCCGGTCTGAACGAGCAGCAGGTGGCAGCTAGCATCCGGTCGCTTCTCGCTCGCTACATTCACCGCCCTGCCCCTCTTTTGGTTCTCTGGCCGGACGCGGACAAGCAAGGCGTAGTGGTGAGGGAGCCGGACGACGTGTCGGATGGAGCGTTGGAAGACCCGCCGGACGTGACGGCAGACGTCCTGCACCTCTATGGGGAGGGGCACTGGGTGCCGAAGGAGGGGTGGCGGAGTGACGACGACGTCCTCCAGGCGCTGACGGAGATTGTTGCTGTCGACCTGAAGGGCGTCGTGGAGGACCTCCCCGAGGAGACCTACCCCCTGCCCGAGGGGCTCGGTGCTGTCGTCTCCACGGGCTACGACAGCGAGGGGCTGGCCCACCCAATGGTGTTCCTTCGCGGCGATCTCCCCACCGGACTGCGCGCAGATCTCCTCGGCTTCTGCCTTGCGCTGGGTGCCGGCCCCGAATACGGGGACAGCGACCCGGACGAGAACGGCCTGTTCTATGTCGGTACGGACGCAGGGCCAGTGTCTGGACCTGGGGCCGCGCTTCTCGGTGCCCTGATGGTCCAGCGCTTGGGGCGGCGCCCGGGGGACTGCGACTTCAAGCTCCTCGACCCACCGGAGGAGACCGCCCCGGAGCTGGAGTCAGCTGCTTGATCACGGGCGCTCTGCTGGGGGTCCGGCCGCCTCAGTAAGAGCGCCGTCGCGTTGCCAACCGACAGGCTCGTCGGCGGTTCCCTGGGAGCCGGATTTCGAGGTTGGCTCCCAAACGGCTCCCAAGAGGGCCCCGGAAACCGGTCAGGGGCTTGATCCAATAAGTGGATCAAGCCCCTGACCGGGTATTTCATCTGTCGGGGTGGCGGGATTTGAACCCACGACCTCTTCGTCCCGAACGAAGCGCGCTGCCAAGCTGCGCTACACCCCGATCGCCGCCAGTCTCCCGGCGACATCGATTACTTTAGCCCACCCGCGCCCGCAGACGAAATCCGGTTTATGTGCAGCTGAGGGCGAGGGGGCCGGGGGCGCTCAGTCCCGGGCCGTCAGGGTCAGCAGGGTCGCCTCGGGCGGGCAGGCGAAGCGGACCGGGGTGTAGCGGTTGGTGCCGCAGCCGGCGGAGACGTGGAGGTAGGCGCGGTGGTCCTCGATGGAGTGGGTGGAGAGGCCCTTGACCCGGTCCGTGTCCAGGTCGCAGTTGGTGACCAGGGCTCCGTAGAAGGGGATGCAGAGCTGGCCGCCATGGGTGTGACCGGCCAGGATCAGGGGGTAGCCGTCCTTGGTGAAGGCATCCAGGGAGCGCAGGTAGGGGGCGTGGACCACGCCGATGGAGAGGTCGGCGCCCGTCTCGGGGCCGCCCGCCACCTCCGCGTAGCGGTCGCGCTTGATGTGCGGGTCGTCCAGGCCGGTGAAGGCGATCTCCAGGCCGTCGATCTTGAGGCGGCCCCGGGTGTTGGACAGGCCCAGCCAGCCCGCCTCGTCGAAGGCGTCGCGCATCGGTTCCCACGGGTTGTGGACGACGCCGACCGCGGGCGCGTTCCCGTTGAGGCCGTGCTTGCCCCGGGCCTTTTCGAAGAGGTAGCGGGCGGGGTTGCGGAGCTTGGGGCCGTAGTAGTCGTTGGAGCCGAACACGTATACCCCCGGGAACTCCATCAGCGGGCCCAGCGCGTCGAGCAGCTCGGGCACGCCCTCGGGGTCGGAGAGGTTGTCGCCGGTGTTCACGACGAAGTCCGGGCGCAGGCCGGCCAGCGACTGCAGCCAGGCGCGCTTCTTGCGCTGGCCGCTCACCATGTGGACGTCGGAGACCTGGAGCACGCGCAACGGGCGTGCCCCGTGCGGGAGTACGGGGATGGTGACCCGTCGCAGGCGGAACGAGCGGGCCTCGAATCCGGCGGCGTAGGCGATACCGGCTGCGCCGATCGCCGCGCCGACTGCCGTGACTTTCAGGGGTACTCCGTAGCGTGCGCGCATGTGTCCATCGTCGCAGACACCGTGCGGCCAGCAGAAAACCGGCGGGCGCCGGCCGCCCCGTACCTGCCACAATCAGCACATGACCACGCTCAAGTCCAAGCTCAAGGAAGACCTCACCACGGCCATGAAGGCGCGTGACGAGCTGATCTCGTCCACGCTCCGGCTGACCCTCACCGCCATCACGAAGGAGGAGGTCAGCGGCAAGACGGCCCGCGAGCTCTCCGACGACGAGGTGCAGAAGGTGATCGCCAAGGAGGCGAAGAAGCGCCGCGAGGCGGCCGAAGCCTTCGCTCAGGGCGGCCGGACCGAGCAGGCCAAGCGCGAGAAGGCGGAGGGCGAGATCCTCGACGCGTACCTGCCGAAGCAGCTGAGCGACGACGAGCTGGGCGCGATCGTGGCGTCCGCCGTCGAGGAGGCCAGGGCAGCCGGGGCCGAGGGGCCGCGCGCGATGGGTGCCGTCATGAAGATCGTGAACCCGAAGGTGGCGGGGCGCGCGGACGGCGGCCGGGTGGCCGCCTCGGTGAAGAAGCTCCTCGCGGGCTGAGCCCGCACGGCGTACGTATGACGTATGCGTAAGGGCATATGAAGGTGGGGTGCCCCGGACCGATCCCGGTCCGGGGCACCCCACCTTCGTGTCAGGGGACGAGCCTTGCGGCTCAGGGGCCCTGTGTGCTCCCGTTGGTCTGGCCGCGGTTGCCGCCGCCAGTGTTCCCGCCGGTCAGGTCCGGCGGGATGCTCATGCCGGGGAACGGGTTCTTGCCGCCGGGCTTCTTGCCACCGGGCTTCTTGCCCCCGGCGCCGGGCCTTCCCTCGTCCCGGCCGCGGTCCCGGCCCCTTTCCCGGTCGTCGTTCTTCGGCGGGTCCGGGATGTTGACGGTGTTGAAGGGAGGAGCGGCCACTCCGTTGAGGGCGCCCGTCATTGCGTCACGCCAGATCGGTCCGGGGACCTGCCCGCCGTACACCTTGTCCTGGTACACACCACCGATCGTGATGCGCTCCATCTCGACGCTCTGGGACGGGCTGCCGACCCAGACGGCGCCGGACATGTTCGGGGTGTACCCGACGAACCAGGCGTTCTTACGGGCGTCGGTCGTACCGGTCTTGCCCGCGTTGTCGCGGCTCTGGAGACCCGCCTCCTGACCGGTACCGGAGTCGACCACGCCGCGCAGCAGCGTGTTGATGGTGTCGGCCGTCGTCTGCGACATCGCCTGCGAGCAGGAGGTCTTGGGCACGGGGAGCGAGCTGCCGTCGGCCTTGTTGACCGACTCGATGGCGATCGGCGTGCAGTACGTACCGCGGTTGGCGAAGGTGGCGTACGCACTCGCCATCGTCAGCGGCGACAGACCGTTGGAGCCGAGGGTCAGGGTCGACGGGTTCTGCGGGAGCTTGGAGCCGTCGCCCTGCACCACGCCGAGCTTGTCGGTCATCTGGGAGACCGGGCACATGCCGATGTCCTGGAGCATCTGGACGAAGTAGGTGTTGACCGACTTCTCCATCGCCTCCTTCAGCGCGTACGGGCCCTTCTCGGTCTCGCTCTCGTTCTCCAGGTGATACTTCGGCACACCGTCGTTGACCCACGGCTTCCCGCAGGACTGCACCGTGTCCGGGTAGTCCATCTCGTACGGGGACGGATAGACCTGTGTGGCCGGCTTGCCACCCTCTATGGCCGCGGCGGCGAGGAACGGCTTGAACGTCGAACCGGTCGGGAAGCCGTAGTTGGAGCCGCCCATGGCCTTGTTGACCGAGTAGTTGTACTGGGTCTCGTTGTTCCCGAAGCCGTACGGCTTGGACTGGCCCATGCCCATGATCTTGCCGGTGCCCGGCTGGACCAGCGTCACGGCTGTCGCGACCTTGTCCGACTTGTAGACGTGGTTCTTGATCGAGCCCTGTACCGACTGCTGGGACTGCGGGTCGAGCGTCGTCCGGATCGTCAGGCCGCCCCGGTTCCAGATCTTGGCCCGGTCCTCCTTGCTCTCGCCGAAGACCGGATCGGTGAGGAAGACGTGGCGTACGTAGTCGCAGAAGAAACCGGCGCCGCTGACGGCGGTGATGCAGCCGTTCTTCGGCTTCTTGACCTTCAGCTTGATCGGGGTCGCCTTCGCCTTGTCGGCCGCGGCCTGCGAGACGTTCCCGACGTCGGCCATGCGCTGGAGCACGGTGTTGCGGCGCTTGGTCGCCTCGGCCGTGTCGTTGACCGGGTCGTAGCGGCTAGGCGACTGCACGACGCCGGCCAGCAGCGCGGACTCCGCCAGCGTCAGGTCCTTCGCCGGCTTGGAGAAGTAGCGCTGGGCGGCGGCCTCGACGCCGTATGCCTGCTGCCCGAAGAAGGTGATGTTGAGGTAGTTCTCCAGGATCCTCTTCTTGCCGAGCTCTTCCTCGACCTGGATCGCGTACTTCAGCTCCTGGACCTTGCGGCCCATCGTCTGCTGGGTGGCCTGCGCGACCTTGTCCGGGTCGTCGCCCGCCTCCTCGACGAAGACGTTCTTCACGTACTGCTGGGTGAGGGTCGACGCGCCCTCGGCGGTTCCGCCCGTCTGCACATTGCGGTTCAGCGCGCGCAGGATGCCCTTGAGGTCGACGGCCCCGTGCTCGTAGAAGCGGGCGTCCTCGATCGCGACGATCGCCTGCTGCATGTACGGCGAGATGTTCTTCAGCGGGACCACCGTGCGGTCGCGCGAATACACCGAGGCGATCATCCCGCCCTTGCTGTCCAGGATCGTGGTGCGCTGGCTCAGCGGCGGAGTCTTGAGGTTGGCCGGGATCTCGTCGAATCCCTCGACCGTCCCCTTGGTGGCGAGACCCAGTGCTCCGGCGGCCGGCAGCGCGATGCCCGCGAGCACAACTCCGGAGAGTGCGGCGACACCGAGGAACTTGGCGGCCTGCTGGGTCGTCGAGAGACCCCCGCCCGAGCGCTTCTTTGGCATGGGGGCAGCCTAATCCGTAGTTATGAGCGATCCGTAGGAGCGGGTGCTTCTCAGAGCGTTCGAGTACCAGACCGTGACATCCGGGTGCAGCCGGGCCGTCGAGGCCTCAACGTAGATCGGTGCGCGGTCGTGGTGCTCAGGGTGGTGGCGGTCACGTGGGCGCCGGGCGGATGCCTTTGCTCAACCCGGCGTGAACGCCTCACTGAAGAGCGGCGGCGTTCGGCGTCTTCGTGACCGCCACCACCTTCGTCGGCGCCGGACGGATACCTGAAGCCGGCCTGGCCCATGAGGCCTCGGCTGAGACCTGGTGCCGTCCGGCGCCGTCAATCCCATTGTCTTGATCACTTGTTGGTGTTGGTGGTGCGAGCCCTCCACACGGTGACCTCTCGATACGCCCGAGCCCACTGAGCTCCTGCGCAGACCGAGGCCCGTGGGGTGCGCCGGTGCCACGAACGGCTAGTGAGGTGGCGGCCCGACCGTGCTGCGGTTGAGGCCTGGGATTGGGTCGCTGCGTGGCCCGCATGCGCTCGTGACCAGCGCAAACGCCAAGCTCTGGGGAGGGAACCTTGATTTATTGCGGAATCGACTGGGCGGAACGAACCCACGACGTCGCCCTGGTGAACGACAGCGGCGAGCTGACGGACATGCACGCCCACCGGCCGCTGCCTGATGACTCCGGCCTCGGGCGCGCGATCGCCGTCCTGGCCCGCGCCCAGCAGGACGGCCGTCACCAGACGGTGGGTGAAGAACGACCGGCTCAACCACGCCGGCTACCTATGGGCCTTCGCCCCACTAAGGGCATCCACCGGGGCCAACGCCCACTACCGGCGTCGACGAGAACAAGGGGACTGGCACGCGGCCGCCCAGCGCAACCTCTTCAACCGCATGAGTCGGACACCTCTACCACTGCCTTCAGAAGCGAGAACTCTTCGACGAACAGTCCGCGTTTCCGGCACCACTGCAGGCAGAGCTGGCAGCCGCGTGACCAGCGGACACGTCTTGCCCGCGGAGGCGACGCCAGCCGATCATTCCCCCATGAGACCCGAAGTGCATGCGTTCGTCGCCGACGGCCCGCTCCCGGACGACGTGAGGTGTCTACGTTCTCATTCGCCGGACACACGTATATGCCTTGGCCTAAGCTGCTCTCAACTGTCACAGCAGTCCGGTTCCCTATCAACCCCCCATGCATGACCCGACCACGAGCTCAGGTGCTCCCGAATTCGCCTCGTGTGTCATTGAACGTCCGTTGTGATCCAGGTGAACTGTCCCGATTCTGCCGGGATAGTCGCTTATGCCCTCGCCTCACTCCCCTGGGTGATCTGCCGCATACGCATAGTCCGTTCGGGCCATTCAAGATTGGGCCCGAAGGGGGTGTTGTGCTGTCGCCACCTTCCGTAACGTCCTCAACTGGCAGCGCGGTGAATATGCCGCTACCGCCGTGGGGGAGCCTCGATTCGGGAGAGGACGGCGCCGTGATGGGCTGGGTAACCGACTGGAGTGCGCAGGCAGCCTGCCGCACTACCGATCCGGATGAACTGTTCGTACAAGGGGCAGCGCAGAACAGGGCCAAGGCGGTGTGCACCGGATGTCCGGTGCGGACCGAGTGCCTGGCCGATGCGCTGGACAATCGCGTCGAATTCGGCGTGTGGGGCGGAATGACCGAGCGGGAGCGCCGCGCACTGCTGCGCAGGCGGCCCACCGTCACGTCCTGGCGCCGGCTGCTGGAGACCGCGCGCAGCGAGTACGAGCAGTCGACGGGCATCCTGCCCGTGGCGATCGGACTGGAGGACGACGAACTGCACGAGAGGTACGCCGCGGTGGGATAGGGCCGACGGGCGGCTATGCAGCTCCGGCCGGGGCAGAACCGGTCGCGAGCCGGTCCCCTATGGCCCGGAGTCCTTCGAGGTCATGTACGTCACCGGGCAGCGCGGCCACTTGGGTCACGGCGACCTCGGGGTGCAGCGCGGTGAAGCGGTCGCGTGTGCGCTGTTCGCGCGCGACCACCTGCATTCGTTCGGCATGCAGCCGCAACAGACCTGCGGTCAGCTCCTCGACGGAAGCGGTCCCGGGTGAATCGGGAACGTGTCCCGGCGTCGGCTCGCGGTCTTCGGTGTCCTTGTGCTCGTGCTCGGAATCGTCGGGCGTGGCGTCGGGGGCGGTATCCGGTGCGGCACCGGGCGTGACAGCGGGTGTGACAGCGGCTTCGGGAGAGGTGGCCGACTGGTCGGCCCGGTCACGAAGTCCAGCCTTCCCGGCCGTCTGATCCACAATGCCGACCCCGTCAAGATTTTCTGCGGCGGCCAGGGCGTGCTCGGCGGAGAGCCGGGCGGCATCGCTGCCATGGACCCGGTTGAGCACCAGCCCGGCCAGCGGCATCTCCTCCGCGGCCAGCCGTTCCACGAAGTACGCCGCCTCGCGCAGCGCGTCCCGCTCCGGCGTCGCGACGACGAGGAACGCCGTGCCGGGGGCCTGGAGCAGTTTGTACGTGGCGTCGGCCCGGGTACGGAATCCGCCGAACATGGTGTCCATCGCCGCGACGAAGGTCTGTACGTCGCGCAGGAACTGACCGCCGAGCAGCTTGCCCAGCGTTCCGGTCATCATCGACATGCCGACGTTCAGGAACTTCATCCCGGCCCGGCCGCCCATCTTCGCCGGGGCCATCAGCAGCTTGATGAACTTTCCGTCCAGGAACGAACCGAGCCGCTTCGGCGCGTCCAGGAAGTCCAGCGCGGAGCGCGACGGAGGGGTGTCGACGATGATCAGGTCCCACTCGTCGCGTGCTCGCAACTGCCCGAGTTTCTCCATCGCCATGTACTCCTGCGTGCCAGCGAAACCGGCCGACAAGGACTGGTAGAAGGGGTTCTCCAGGATCGCGCGGGCCCGCTCGCCGTCCGCGTGCGCCTCGACGATCTCGTCGAAGGTCCGCTTCATGTCGAGCATCATGGCGTGCAGTTCCCCGGCGTCCCCGCCCTCGATGCCCGGCACCTGGCGCGGGATGTTGTCCAGCGAGTCGATGCCCATGGACTGGGCGAGCCTGCGGGCCGGGTCGATGGTGAGCACGACGACCTTGCGGCCGCGCTCGGCCGCCCGTACGCCCAGAGCCGCCGCGGTCGTGGTCTTGCCGACGCCGCCCGAACCGCAGCACACGACGATCCGGATGTCCGGATCGTCGAGCAGCGCGTCGGTGTCCAGCGCGGGAGCGTGGGAGACAGCCATATCCGGCGCGGCCGTGTCCGTTCCGGCCGTGTCGGATGTGGCCGTGTCCGTCGACGCGGTCGCATCCGTCGTTGCGGCCGTAGCCGTAGCCGTAGTCGTAGCCGCGTCCGTGCGCTGTGTCATGTACCCACCCCTTGTCCCGCCTCCTCGCCCACGCCCTGCTTGCGGAGCTCGGTCGCCAGGTCGTAGAGACCGGCAGGGTCCATCCCCTCGCCGATCAGCGGGAGTTCGTACCCCGGCAGCTCCAGGTCCGCGAGCACGGCGCGCTGTTCACGCTCCAGCTCGACCCGCTGGGCATGCTCGGCCGCCTGCTCGACCAGGGGGCGTACGAGCCCCGCGGAGCCGGTCACTCCGGCCCGGGTCAGCGCCTTGGCGATCTCCTTGCGGCGGCCGCCCGCGGCGGTGCGCAGGGTGTCCTCGTCCAGCAGGTGGGGCCGCACCATGTTCACGATGACGCGCCCCACCGGCAGTTCGGCGGCCCGCAGTTCGGCGATGCCGTCCGCGGTCTCCTGGACCGGCATCTCCTCCAGCAGCGTCACCAGATGGACGGCGGTCTCCGGGGACTTCAGCACCCGCATCACGGCCTGTGCCTGATTGTGTATCGGGCCGATCCTGGCCAGCCCCGCCACCTCGTCGTTCACATTGAGGAAGCGGGTGATGCGCCCGGTGGGCGGGGCGTCCATGATCACGTAGTCGTAGGCGTACCGGTTCTGCTTGTCCTTGCGGCGTACGGCTTCGCAGGCCTTGCCGGTCAGCAGCACGTCCCGCACGCCGGGCGCGATGGTGGTGGCGAAGTCGATCGCGCCGAGTTTCTTGAGCGCCCGGCCCGCGCCGCCCAGCTTGTAGAACATCTGGAGGTAGTCGAGAAGGGCGCGCTCGGCGTCGATCGCGAGGGCATACACCTCGCCGCCGCCCGGCGCGACGGCGATCTTGCGCTCCTCGTACGGGAGGGACTCCGTCTCGAAGAGCTGGGCGATGCCCTGCCTGCCCTCGACCTCCACGAGAAGGGTGCGCTTGCCCTCGGTCGCGAGGGCGAGCGCGAGGGCGGCGGCGACCGTGGTCTTACCGGTACCGCCCTTGCCGCTGACGACCTGGAACCTGCTCACGTATTCGAGCCTAACCAGTCGTACCGCAGGCTACGCACGAGGCTGTGCGTGCCAGGTATTACAGTCGGGCCATGACCAAGTGGGAATACGCGACCGTGTTGCCACGTAACGCGTCATAACTTACCCCATGACGAAGCCCCGCCCATGTGCCACGGGGGAGGCACATGAACGGGGCCGATACCGACGCGCTGAGCCGTGGTTCTTGCCGTCGCTCAGCGGGTCGGAGTCTCACCAACGGATGCGCTCTGCGTCTCCGCCCACGCACGCCGGACACGGGCGCTTGCACGTCCACCGGCAGAGTGCGCACCCCGCGAATCCGCAGCACCCGTCACACCAAATGGCGCGGTGTCCGGCGCACGTACCGCAGTAGGACGTGATCGGGGCAGGGGCAGGCGGGGCAGGCTTCGCAATCCGCATCCTCTGTCGTTGGGTCGGGGCTTTAGTGCGGGGCCGTTCCGGGGCCGTCGTCACCTAGTGCCCCTCGGGATGCCGCCGCAAGAACACGTTGCAATCCGTGACCGTGGTCATGTCACCGCCGACGCGTGCCCGATCCCGCACGTTCGCTAGTTCCACGCAACCCGCGCACCCCTCGACCGGGACCGGCTCCAACTCGCCGACCCTTAAAGGGAGTTCAACGGCCGCTGTGCTGTACCTCGTTGGCTCGGTCATGCCCGGCCCCTTCGAAGTCGTCCGTGTGACGACAACGCTAAGGAGCGCGTGAGCCCCACTCACAGCCGATTGCACGAGGTTGCACGCCAATCACCCCAGGGTGTCCATGGCCGATGTGATCAGCGCACGAGCGGGGGCACCGTAGAGGGCAAGCGCCGACAGTTCCGCGAAGGTCTCGGCGTACATGGCTACCTCGCTGGGCTGCGTGAGAGTGAGGTAGCCAGAGATCAACTCGACGTTGACTTGAGCCGCGTCATAGATCCAGAAGCCCTCAGCCGGCCAGCGCTCCCGATCCGGTCGCATGGGCACAACTCCCAAGCTGACATTGGGAAGTGAGGCAATCGAGATGAGGTGGCCAAGCTGTCCGGTCATGACGTCAGCGCCCCCGATGCCGGACCGCAACACCG
The DNA here is from genome assembly GCF_042882135.1 of Streptomyces sp. NPDC058240. NCBI lineage: Bacteria > Bacillati > Actinomycetota > Actinomycetes > Kitasatosporales > Streptomycetaceae > Streptomyces > Streptomyces sp. NPDC058240. The sequence goes on along the minus strand of NZ_JBHVWT010000007.1, from coordinate 177,614 downwards.
ACTCTTCAACGAGGAACGCGAAGCGGCGGTCACCCTCGTACAGGACCCGCTGACGCTCCATGCGCGCGCCAACCGCGTCGGCCACGTCGTCCACCAAGCCACGCCGTCGCTGGATCGCTTGAAGCGCTGCCGTCGTGTACGGCCGTGTCTGGATCATGCCGGGCACGAGCCATGACGAGTAGGACCGGAACCGCCGGGTGCGCTCGTACAGCGGCAAGCGGGCTTCCTGAGCCTGTTTGAGCCCGGCCCGCTCCATGCGCCGCCAACCGACCCACATGCCCTCAGCGGTCCGCAGCATGGCAATGAGATCTTCGGTGTGCCCTTCAGCCCCGCACGCCTTGCACCATGCCCGGATGTCGTCAGCGGACGGGGGCGTACGGGCGTTCATGATCCGGGATGACTTGGAACGGCTCCACTCGCAGCGCTCCGCTAGGTCGAGCCCGGACATGCCAGCATCCCGGCAGAGTTCCGCGAGTCGATCCGCGAGAGCCTGCCGGGCCTGCTGGGCACTGGAAGAAGCAGAAAGAGCCATGGTGCGCGATCAGCCCGGCCGGTACTCCGCGTGAAGAATAGCGCGCTCCCACGCTGCCTCGTAAGCCGCCGCGTACTGCGCGCCTAGCTCCGAGTCGTGGTGGACTTCCATACGCGCGCCGGTCCACTGACCCTCGCCGCTGAAGTGGTGCAGGATCACGGTTTCCGCGTCCATGACCCAGCCGTCCAGCGCTGGGAGCAACAGGCCACGGGCGTTCGAGCGGGGCAGCCACCTCACATCTTCGCCCGCTGCGACGTTCGTAAAGGTGCCGTCGTACTCGTAACGCACGTAGTCGCTCAGCGGCTCCGAGACGACGCGAAGGCGGCGCATGTGGACCCCCCGACCGGTCGTCTCAGCCACGACGTCCAGCCATGACCGCCACCACGACTCGCGGTCGTCCGGGTCGTACCGGTGCCCTTCCTGCCAACGGATGAACTCCGGGTCATCGCGCATGTAGCTGTCCCGCATCTCAAGGTGCATTGCTGAGCGCTGCGCCTTTGCGAGTGCTTCACGTACCGCTGTTGCCACCGTTGGCCTCACTGTCCGGGCGGGGGATGAACTGGAGCATGTTTGCGGGAAGCCGGATCACGCTTTCGTGGTCCGGAACATCGGTTGAGTGGCCGGGCACCGAACCGACTTCCTGAGCCTGCCGGACGGTGTCCGCGTCCGCCGTCCATGACTGAATGATCAGGTCGCCGGTCGTGTCGTCCAGCCAGATGGTGGGTGATCCGTCGTCCGGGGTGTTGGGCCAAATCCCCAGGAACTTTAGGGCCATTGGGCACTCCTTCGCCGAGTCGGTTGCACGTCCGTGCACGAGCGTCACCCCTACGCGTGATCAACGCAAGAGGGCAGGCCGGAACGCGCAGAAGCCCCGTAGACGGCCCAGGATCGTTCCCAGGTGCCTACGGGGCTTCGTTGTGGTGCAGGGCGCTCAGAACACGTCAGGGGCGCTTGCGCACCGGTATGCGTCGTGGACACCGCCCCAGGGGGTTTCGCCGTTTTCAGGTTCTGTACCGGTGTCGCGAATGAACGCGAGTCGGAAGAGCGGGTATTGCGGGTGTGCGGTCGGCTCCATTCCGCTGCGGGCGATCCGGTTGCCAAGCTCCGCCGTGGACTCAGTTACGGCCATTAAACCGCCTTCCCTTCGTCGTCAGTGGCGCGAAGTACCTTAGCGATCAGCGCGTCAAGGTCGTCAGCCCCGCCGGATTCCGACGGGTGCATTTCGTGCTTCAGAAGCTGTGCATCAATCTGTGCCAGGAAGCGAAGTGCGGGATGCGCGACGGCAACCCCAGCGGAACCGGGCACTAGAACACCCTGGGCGGCCACAGAAGACACGAGCGCATCCCATACGGCCCGAAGGTCATCCGTACGGCCATAGTCGTTCTCAGTGCCCGTAGGCGGCTTCAGGGGTGTCACGTTCCCCGCTGACGTTGTGGCGCGCTCAATCCGGTTAGCGCGCTTGCGGCAGGCGTCATCACACGTGGTCCTCCGGTGGTCCGAATCCTTCGGCAGTGCCTTTCCGCACGCCTTGCATAGTCGGTCGTTCATCTTTCCTCGAATCGTCGTGACGGCGGAGTTCGTGACACCCGGAAGGCCGGTCACTCACGGACGTGTTTTCCGAGCTGGGGCCGGGATCGCTGAGAGGTAATTCTCCGAACTTTTGGGGCGCATCCCATCCGACGCACAAAACATTTCTGGGCGCGTCCTGCCAGTAATGTGCGTAGGTCTCACGAGCGGGCCTCAGCCGGCGAACCAGTGACGCGCCACAAGAAAACCGCAACGATTGGCAGCACGATGCCCGCAAAGCTAATCACCGCGAGTAGCTAGACGCACCGCTTGCACACAATGCGCTGGACACCCCGAGCTGTGCGTTCTGCACCCTTGTGCTCAGGTTGGTAATCCACGCGCTCACACTTCGTGCAATACGTCGGCACAGCATGCGGGATTCTGCCGGTGGGCTTAACGCGTGCTTCTGCCCGCATCCACGATGGGCGCATGTAGGTAGGCCACTCGTCCAGCCCGACCCCCACCCCCGGTATCTGGCGGACGGGTTGCCATTCCAACACCCCCCTAGGGGTCGCATGCCCCTTTTCCGTCTTGCGTGCCCACTTCTGTGCAACGAGGAAGTCCGCAATGTCAGCGGGAACGCGCACCCGAACGCCGGAAGGTACCGGCCTACCGTCAATCAGTAGGCCGGTACCTGTCTCAACGAGAATGGGTGGCGCGCTGTCCGTGAACAGTTCGCCCATTGCCACTACGCAGCAGCAATGGTCATCTTGACGACGGCGGCAGCGTTCGGAACAGCAACGGCGGCGCGCATGATCGCACGGGCGCCAATGCCATCCTTGAAGAAGCCAGCATCCGAGGAAGTCTCGAACGTGGCATCCTTTCGGATTACCGCGTACAGCTCCGACGCGTCGTACACGAGAATCGTGTTCGCGTCCACGTAGGGAGAAACCTTCACCGGCACGCCTAGGATGCTTCGCGAAACCCCGTCGGTACCGCTGCCCGCACCCGCGCTGAGAAGCTGTCGATTAGTCGTGTCCTTCAGGCCGAGAAGCTGAGCCCAACGAGTCGGGTTCATGACCACGATAGATGGAATGGCCGAGACGTCCTCAAGCATTCCGAACGCCTCAGCGAACGGCGCAAGGTCGGCAGGCTCAGCAGTGAGCGCGAGAGTCTGAATACCAACGGTGTTGGCGATACCGGCGAACTTGTCGGCGCCAGCCACGCCGGTAAGAGCCTGCTTGTCGAAGCCCAGGGCCAGAGTTCGGAGCATGCTTCGGGAGATCGCGTTCAGCGAAACACCATCGGAGTCATTGACAAACTCACTCGACAGCATCTCAGCCGTTGCAATCTTCATGGGCTTCACGGAAAGCATTCCCGCAGCGAAACCGCCGGTCGGCAGATCCGCAAGCTCGCCGACGAAAGCCGGAGTGAAGTCAGAAGTGACAACCGGGGTTTTCCACTCAGAAGCGTTGGTTGCAACTCGGTTCACGCCGCTGGAAAGAACAACGGAACTGGGCGCCATGAGGTCCACGAAGTTCTTCGAGAACTCCGCCGGAGTAAAAGCCCCTGCGGTTCCCGCAGAAGTCAGGTTGCGAGACTCGGCAAGCCTTGCGTGAAGGAGGTCGCCGGCTGACGCCTTGCGGCCAATTGCGGCGCGCTCACTGGGCGACTTCATGGCACCCAGCGAAGCGGCTCGCTCGTGGTTATGCGCGTCCAGCTCCGCGCGCTTCTCGGAAATATCCGAATCTCGCTTCTCACCGAACGCCTCAGCGCCGCGAATCTCAGCGGCAAGCTTCTCGGCTCGCTCGCTCTCGGCCACGGCCTTACGGGCGGCGTCAACATCAATCATGGTCATGTTTCCTCTTTCAAGTGCGCGCGTCGAAACGGTCGCGTCGGGGTACGCGGGTGTGTGAACGGGGCCAAGCTCAAAGATGCGCATTGCGGTAACCGTGCGGTGTGGAATCTCGCCGCTGTAGTCCCATCGGTCTTCGTCACAGATGAAGGTGAACGACGACCCGTAGATGTCGCCGCGCTTCGTTAGCTCGTGGACGCTGCGGCCAAGCTCCGTATCCGGAAGGGCTACGTCGTAACGGATTCCGGTCTTGTCCACGGCCAGCGAAAGGGTGCCGGAGCGTGTGCGGCCCAAGACGTTGTTTGTGTCGTGGTTGTACGAGCAAAGGACGTCGTCACCGGGATTAACCCAAGCGTCGGGCGCGACGGATTCGGTGAATGGGCCAATTCGTGTGGCGGAGTTGAACACCACGGCATAGCCGCTTAGCTTCCGTGCGTCTTCTGCGCTGAGGGACTGGGGTGCGGCTCGTGTCTCAATATCGGTCAAGGTCGATCCTTTTCGTTGGTTCGCCGTGCAACCCGGCGCATTCCCTCAGCGGCAGTAACCTTCCGGCGACGCGTCATGCAGCCGTCGCATGTGAAGTTGCTACGTGGGTGGAACTGATTGCATGACACGCCGGTCCAGCAGGCGCGGCACGTGCGAAGTGGGATTTCGTTGCGCATGTGCTGCCTCCTCATGTCATGACGCGCTGAATAGTGGTTTGCGTAGTACGTTGCAACACGAGGTGCGCGACGCGCTGACATGGCTTCAAGCGCTGCGCGTGAGTAACGCATACGAGCCTTGAAAAACTCGCGCTCGTACCGGTGGGGTTCTGCGTTTTCGCGGTGCAGTCGATCGAAAGTCCGATGGCAGCGGGCGCACATCGCCCGGTAATGCGCCGTGTCGTTAGAGAAATGGCGACGCCTGTCAGTGCTCTCGTTCTCTTCTGCATGGTCGTAAGCCCAGTGATCGGCGTCGCCCCAGCACCAAACGCATTGATGAAGAGTCGCCGGCCCACGCTCGGCCCGGACGGCATTGTGTGCATTTTTGTAAGCGTCCATTGCGGGAGGTCTCATTCTGTGTGACGGCAGAAATGCGAAAAAGCCCCACCCAGGGAACTCCACAACGGGCCGTCACAGCCGTTGCGGAGCTCAACCCGGGTGGGGCTTCTCCATGCACGTAATTGCGACGCTGAGGCCGCGTCCACGTGCGAGGACGTTCAAAGGGCGGGTATGCGTGACGGCACCCGCGTAGCAACTTGCGTCGCTTCTACCTATTAGTAAGGGAGTCGGTTGCAGGTGCCGCCATTGCGAGCGGCGGACGATGGCTCCCTCTACCTATATGAAGGGAGTCGGTGACCTGCGTCGAATCGTATGAGGGGTTTTACCCTTCTGCCTGTATGAAGGGAGTGAGATACCCGGACAGCGGGAGCGGGAGCGGGGCGGTGACGGAGTGACGAAGGGCTTTGAAAACTGGATTGCAGCCTATGTATGTATGTGCTTTGTTGAATTTTAAGTATTTCCGTCACTCCGTCACATTCCCCAGGTCAGACCCCGTGACGCTGTCCCGCTGCGGTGACGCTGCTTGCCGCCGGGTGGTCGTGCAATGGATTGCGGGCCCGCCGAAGCCCTGAGAGTCGTTCTCCGCCCCGCTGAGCGCTTCGCCGTCCGCCGATAGCGCCGCACTCCTCGCAGCGCCGTACGCGGACATACAGAAGCCCCCGACCCTTGGTGCTGATCGGGGGCTGTGTGCTGGGAGAGGCGCTCAGTTCGCGGCAGTGGCTGACGTGGCCCAGTCGATTCGGGTTCGGGCGCGTACGTCTGAACGGGCGTTCTTACCCCGAGACTTCTCGGAAGGCAGAGCCTTGCGGACGGTGATCCGCTCAACGAAGCATGCGATGAACGCGCGCCGGTCGGCCAGGTCGGCACTGTGCCACCACGAGCCCGGTCCCATCGGGTCGCCGTTCGGTTCCTCGTGATTCAGCCATTCCGCAATGGGGAGTAGCGGCATATCGAGAGTTGCAAGTTCGGCGATTCGCTGTTCGGCGCCGGTCATGCGGGTCTCTTGTGCGACTACCTCGGACGCGAAGCGCTTCCGGCCGATCTCGTTGCCCATGTATGACGCCTGCATGTCGTACAGCGTCTCCAGGGCCCTTACGGCGTCGGCCCGTTCGGCAACGAGTGTGGCGCGCTCCTGAGCCCGTTCCGGGGCTTCCTGGGTCACGCCGAATCGCTCGGTGGCAGCGGCAATGAGTTCGAGCGTCTCCGGGTCGTCCTCAGCGGTGGCAATGAGAGCGAAGATGCGTCCGGCGACGTAGTCGTCAAGGGTGGCTTGCGAGATGGACACGCCGCCCTCGTGCTCTCCCGCTTTGGGCTGTACGCCACGCTGCCGCGCACATGAGTACGTGCCTCCCCGGGGCCTCTTGGACGCTCCGCCACCCATTGGGCGTCCGCACTCGCAGTACAGCGTTTCCATGGAACTGAGAAGCGTTGAGACGCGGCTTTCCCACTTCCGTGCCGGTCGCTTGTCCAACCACGCCTGCAACTCGAACCAGTCGGCCGGATCAAGAATCGGTTCCCATGCCTGAATCGGGTTGCCTGTGTCGTCACGAAGGATCTTGTATCCGACGACGGAAAGCTTGGCGGGGTTGCTCTTCTGGGGCTCGTAAATCGGCTCCGTCGCGAACCCTGCAAGGTGGGGGTGCCGAAGCATCGCAATCAGCGTGCTGTTGTGCCATTGCCCGTTCTTCGTGCGCTTGCCACGTGTCGCGCCTTGTGTCGGCACGCCTTCGCGGTTGAGCTGAGCCACGATGTTGCCGACGCTGCCCGGAGCTGAGCGCCCGGTTACTGCGACGCTCGGTACGTGGTTGTGGCGCTTGATCGTGTGCCACACGTCCCGGATGACGTCCGCTTGGGTCTTGTCCGTGTCGAGAACCTGAACGGCGACAGGGCGACCTTCGGAGTTCGTCCGGATCTCTTGCTGAAGTTTCCGGCCGTACGGTGCCTTGCCCCCGACGTAGCCCCCCAGGTCGCGCGCTGCCTTCGCGGCCCCCTTGACGGCGATGCTCTTGTTCTTGCTCTCCTGGTGAGCGGCGTCAAGGCGCATGATCAGGTGGATCAAGTCCATGAGGTTGCCCTTACGGAACTCACCTTCGGTGACGCTGACGATCACGACGCCGAGATTCAGAAGCTCCGTGACGATGGGGATCGCGTCCAGCGGCTCCATGCGAGACAGGCGGGACACGTAGTACACGATGATCATGTTCACGCGTCCGGCGCGGCAGTCGCGTAGCAGCCGCTCGAAGTCCGGTCGGACCTTGCCGCTGAACGCTGAGATGCCGATGTCTTCGTAGTGGCCGCACCACACTGCCTCGCCCGTGACCTCATCGAATCGGGCCTTGTTGGCGGCGCGCTGCGACGCGGGGCTAGCCTCGCTCTTGTTCTCTCGTGCGGCTGATTGCCGCGTATAGCCTGCTGCGTGAACGGTCATCCCGGTCACAGCCTTCGAAATCATGGGGTTCATGGTGTCACCTGTAAAGTACGAATACGCGACCGTGCCCCTTCTCGTGCACGCGACCAAGCAGATTCTGGACACCTGGGGCGAGGACGGCTGGGAGCTGGTCCAGGTCGTTCCCGGCCCGAACAACCCCGAGCAGCTCGTGGCCTACCTGAAGCGGGAGAAGGCGTAGTGGCGGGCGCCGTCGAGGCGAAGCTCGCCGAGCTCGGGCTGACACTGCCGGACGTCGTGCCGCCGCTGGCCTCGTACCAGCCGGCCGTGCAGTCGGGGGTGTACGTGTACACCTCGGGCCAGCTGCCGATGGTGGACGGCAAGCTCGCGGTCACCGGCAAGGTCGGTGCGGAAGTCACGTCCGACGAGGCCAAGGAACTGGCGAAGACCTGCGCGCTCAACGCGCTGGCCGCCGTGAAGTCGATCGCGGGCGACCTGGACCGGATCGCGCGGGTGGTGAAGGTCGTGGGCTTCGTCGCCTCGGCGTCCGACTTCACCGGGCAGCCCGCCGTGATCAACGGCGCCAGTGAGCTGCTGGGCGCGGTGCTCGGCGACAAGGGCGTGCACGCGCGCAGCGCGGTGGGCGTCGCGGTGCTGCCGCTGGACGCGCCGGTGGAGGTCGAGGTCCAGGTCGAGCTGGTCGGGGCCTAGGGTCTTTCACCGCGTTTTCCGATCCCGTCCGGTCGTCATGACCGGGCGGGATCATCTGTGTACGGGGCATGTACGGATCAGTGGACCCCTCGAACATCGGCGCGGTTCCGGATAACCTCCGGCCATGTCCAATGGTCAGTGGTACCCACCGGAATGGCCCGACCGGATCCGGGCACTCGCCGCAGGTGAGCTGACGGCCGCGACCCCGAAGCGGGCCGCCACCGTGATGCTGCTCCGGGATTCCGCCGCTGACACCGAGGGCGGTCCCACCGTCCACATGCTGCGCCGCCGCGCCTCCATGGCATTTGCCGGCGGGGCGTACGCCTATCCGGGTGGCGGGGTCGACCCGCGTGACGACGACCGGCTCGTCGGCTGGGCCGGACCCCCGCTGGAGACCTGGGCCGAGCGGCTCGGCGTCGGGACTCCGGCCGAGGCCCAGGCCATCGTCTGTGCGGCGGTCCGTGAGACGTACGAGGAGGCGGGCGTCCTCCTCGCGGGTCCGGGCGCCGACACGGTGGTCAGCGACACCACCGGTGCCGACTGGGAGGCCGACCGGGAGGCACTGGTCGCCCGCGAGCTGTCGTTCGCCGAGTTCCTGGACCGGCGCGGTCTGGTGCTGCGCTCGGATCTGCTGGGTGCCTGGGCACGTTGGATCACCCCCGAGTTCGAGCCCCGCCGCTACGACACCTGGTTCTTCGTCGCCGCGCTCCCCGAGGGCCAGCGCACCCGCAACGCCTCCACGGAGGCCGACCGCACGGTGTGGATCGAGCCCGGCGAGGCGGCCGACGGATACGACAGGGGCGAGCTGCTGATGATGCCGCCGACCGTGTCGACGCTGCGGGCGCTGAGGCCGTACGGGACGGCCGCCGAGGCCCTGAAGGCGGCGGATTCCCAGGACCTCGCGCCCGTACTGGCACAGGCGCGGCTGAAGGGCGACGAGTTGGTGCTGAGCTGGCCGGGACACGATGAGTTCACCAAGCACATCCCGAGCGGCGGCGCGGGCGGTGAGGCCGTATGAGCGAGGCCGCGGCCCTTCCGGGACAGCCGCGCGGCGGGGTCCTGTCCGGCCCCGCCACCAGCCGTGCCGTCAATGTCCTCGCCCCCAACGCCTCGCCGATGACGCTGGACGGCACCAACACCTGGATCGTCGCCGAGCCCGGCTCCGACCTCGCGGTCGTCATCGACCCGGGCCCGCTGGACGACGCGCATCTGCGGGCCGTCATCGACACCGCCGAGCGGGCCGGCCGCCGGATCGCGCTCACCCTGCTCACCCACGGGCACCCCGACCACGCGGAGGGCGCGGCGCGGTTCGCCGAGCTGACCCGTACGAAGGTGCGTGCCCTGGACCCGGCGCTGCGGCTGGGCGACGAGGGGCTGACCACGGGCGATGTGATCACCACCGGTGGCCTGGAGCTCCGGGTCGTACCGACCCCCGGGCACACCGCGGACTCGCTCTCCCTCCATCTGCCCGCCGACCGGGCGGTGCTGACGGGAGACACGATTCTCGGGCGCGGCACCACGGTCGTCGCGCATCCGGACGGGCGGCTCGGCGACTACCTCGACTCGCTGCGGAGACTGCGCTCGCTGACCGTCGACGACGGCGTGCACACGGTGCTGCCGGGGCACGGTCCGGTGCTGGACGACGCGCAGGGCGCGGTCGAGTTCTACCTCGCGCATCGCGCACACCGGCTGGCCCAGGTGGAGACGGCGGTCGAGGCCGGGCACCGGACGGCGTCGGAGGTGGTGGCGCAGGTGTACGCGGACGTGGACCGGTCCCTGTGGCCCGCCGCGGAGCTCTCGGTGCTGGCTCAGCTGGAGTATCTGGGCGAGCACGGGCTCATCTGACCTGACCTGACCTGGTCGGATTTGGCCTGACCGGCTTCACCGGCTTCACCGGCCTGACCGGCTTCACCGGCTTCGGCCTGCGGCGGAAACGCGGCAAGGCCCCGCCGGGCGGCGGGGCCTTGCGTACGGGTGCGGAGGTGGCGTCCCCGGTCCGGCTAGCGGGACCGCTTCGCCAGGCGCTCCACGTCCAGCAGGATCACGGCGCGCGCCTCCAGGCGCAGCCAGCCGCGTCCGGCGAAGTCGGCGAGCGCCTTGTTGACCGTCTCGCGGGAGGCGCCGACCAGCTGGGCCAGCTCTTCCTGGGTCAGGTCGTGGACGACGTGGATGCCTTCCTCCGACTGGACGCCGAAGCGGCGCGACAGGTCGAGGAGGGCGCGGGCGACACGGCCCGGTACGTCGGAGAAGACCAGGTCGGACATCTGGTCGTTGGTCTTGCGCAGGCGGCGGGCGACGGCGCGCAGCAGGGCCGTGGCCACCTCGGGACGGGCGTTCAGCCAGGGCTGCAGGTCGCCGTGGCCCAGGCCGAGGAGCTTGACCTCGGTCAGCGCCGTCGCGGTGGCGGTGCGGGGGCCCGGGTCGAAGAGCGACAGCTCACCGATCAGCTCGCCGGGGCCGAGGACCGCCAGCATGTTCTCGCGTCCGTCGGGGGAGGTGCGGTGGAGCTTCACCTTGCCCTCGGTGACCACGTAGAGGCGGTCGCCCGGGTCGCCCTCGTGGAAGAGCGCGTCGCCGCGTGCGAGGGTCACCTCACTCATCGAGGCGCGGAGCTCCGCGGCCTGCTCATCATCGAGCGCCGCGAAAAGCGGGGCGCGCCGCAGAACGTCGTCCACGAGTTCTCTCCTTGTCGGCCTGTTCAGGGAACCGTGGTCCCCATCATGCCGGACGGTAAAACAGTGCGATCAATCACAAACCAGTTTGACGCACGGGCGTGCCCAACCGTGCGGCAGGGGGCCGATTGGGGGTGGATACACGGTGACAGGGGCGGATGTCAGTGCGTGGCTCTAGGCTGGCCGGGTGTCCAAATCGCCGGTGAGAGCGCAGGCCAAGGGGGCTGATGGGGTGTCGGAAGGCCGTGATTCCGCTGTGGGCGAACAGGGTGCGATTCGCCCGGAAAAAGCGACAAAACGCCCCGTGGGGGAGTCGGTGAAACGCCCCGCGAAGGCGAAGCCCGCAGGAGCGGCGGGAGCGGCAGGAGCGGGACGGAAGCCGGAATCGCGTCTGGCGATGGTGCGCCGCGCCCGCAGGATCAACCGCGAGCTCGCCGAGCTCTATCCCTACGCCCACCCCGAGCTGGACTTCAGGAACCCCTTCGAGCTCCTGGTCGCCACGGTCCTCTCCGCCCAGACCACCGATCTGAGGGTCAACCAGACCACCCCCGCGCTCTTCGCCGCCTACCCCACCCCCGAGGACATGGCCGCGGCCGTCCCGGAGGAGATGGAGGAGCTCATCCGGCCGACCGGTTTCTTCCGGGCCAAGACCAAGTCGCTGATAGGCCTCTCCGTGGCGCTCAGGGACAATTTCGGCGGCGAGGTACCAGGCCGGCTCGCCGATCTCGTCACGCTTCCGGGGGTCGGCCGCAAGACCGCCAATGTCGTTCTGGGCAATGCCTTCGGCGTCCCCGGGATCACCGTCGACACCCATTTCGGCCGGCTGGTCCGCCGCTGGAAGTGGACGGAGCAGGAGGATCCGGAGAAGGTCGAGGCCGAGATCGCCACGATCTTCCCCAAGAGCGAGTGGACGATGCTCTCGCACCGGGTCGTCTTCCACGGCCGCCGCATCTGCCATGCCCGTAAGCCCGCCTGCGGCGCCTGCCCGATCGCCCCGCTCTGCCCCGCGTACGGCGAGGGCGAGACGGACCCGGAGAAGGCCAGGAAGTTGCTGAAGTACGAGATGGGCGGCCAGCCGGGCCAGCGGCTGAGCCCGCCGGCGGACTACCCGGGCAAGCCCGCGCCGCCCCTCGGGGCAGGCTGACGCAGGGCGCCGAATCCAGGGCCGACGTATTGCGCCGGCTCCGGAGCAGCCGGAACGAAATGCGTGACGACAGGCGTTGTGAGACGAGGGGTGCCTATGAAGACGCACGAACAGAGCACGGAAGCGGCAGCCGCGCCGCCCGCTGCGGGAAACCCGGCGGCGGTCAGTCCCGCCGCGGCGGTCGCGGCGGCTGCCGCCGCGGCAGGCGCCGGTGAGGACGCGGCGATCACCGTCACGGCCGAGGGCCTGCCCGCGTGGCTCGACCCCGTGGCCCGCGCCGCGCGGACGATCGAGCCCGACCAGCTCAGCCGCTTCCTGCCGCCGGAGAGCGGTGCCGGGCGGCAGTCCGCCGTACTCGTACTCTTCGGCGAGGGCGAGCGCGGTCCCGAGCTGCTCCTCATGGAGCGATCCGGAAGCCTGCGTTCCCATGCCGGGCAGCCGTCCTTCCCCGGCGGCTCCCTGGACCCGGAAGACGGCGACCAGGCGACGACAGGGCCGCTCAGGGCCGCTCTGCGGGAGGCCCGGGAAGAGACCGGCCTCGATCCGCGCGGCGTTCAGATCTTCGGCGTGCTGCCCCGGCTCTACATCCCCGTGAGCGGCTTCGTGGTGACGCCGGTCCTCGGCTGGTGGCGCTCGCCGAGTCCGGTCGGTGTCGTCGATCCGGGTGAGACGGCCCGCGTCTTCACCGTTCCCGTGGCGGATCTCACGGATCCAGCCAACCGCGCAACCACGGTCCATCCGAGCGGCCACCGAGGCCCGGCATTTCTGGTCGAATCCGCCCTGGTGTGGGGTTTCACGGCCGGAGTGATCGACCGCATTCTGCACTTCGCGGGCTGGGAGCGCCCCTGGGACACCGCCAAGCAGGTGCCGCTCGACTGGCGCGCATGACAGGCTGACTCCCGTGCTGCGCTGTCCGGCCCCGCCCGGACCCAGCCGAAGCAACGGGCCCGGTGACGAATCTGCGAGGCTATAGACGGTGAACGTGCTGGACATCCTGCTGCTGGCCGGCGCCGTGTGGTTCGCGGTCATCGGTTACCGACAGGGGTTCGTCGTCGGCATCCTGTCGGTGATCGGGTTCCTGGGCGGCGGTCTCGTCGCCGTCTATCTGCTGCCGATCCTGTGGGACCAACTGACGAACGGCTCCGAGGTCTCGTCGACGGCTGCCGTCGTCGCCGTCGTCATCGTGATCGTCTGCGCCTCTGTGGGCCAGGCATTCACCACCCACCTCGGCAACAAGCTCCGCCGGTACATCACGTGGTCGCCCGCGCGCGCCCTCGACGCCACCGGCGGCGCCCTGGTCAACGTCGTCGCGATGCTGCTGGTCGCCTGGCTGATCGGCTCCGCGCTGGCCGGCACCTCACTGCCGACGCTGGGCAAGGAGGTCCGCAGCTCCTCGGTCCTGCTCGGCATCTCCCGGGTGATGCCCGCGCAGGCCTCCACCTGGTTCACGGACTTTTCCTCGGTCCTCGCGCAGAACGGCTTCCCGCAGGTCTTCAGCCCGTTCGCCAACGAGCCGATCACCGAGGTCCAGGCCCCGGACCCGGCGCTGGTGGGCAGCCCCGTCGCGGCCCGCGCCAAGAAGTCCATCGTCAAGGTCGTCGGCACGGCCCCGAGCTGCGGCAAGGTCCTCGAAGGCACCGGCTTCGTCTTCTCCGACCGCCGGGTGATGACCAACGCGCATGTCGTCGGCGGCGTCGACGAACCCACCGTCCAGATCGGCGGCCAGGGCCGGCTGTACGACGCGAAGGTCGTCCTGTACGACTGGCGGCGCGACATTGCCGTGCTCGACGTACCGGACCTCGACGCGAAGCCGCTGAAGTTCGCCGACACCGACCACGACGCCCGGACGGGGAACGGCGCCATCGTCGCGGGCTTCCCGGAGAACGGCTCGTACGACGTACGGGCCGCGCGCGTGCGGGGCCGTATCGGCGCCAAGGGCCCGGACATCTACCACCGGGGCACCGTCCGCCGCGATGTGTACTCGCTCTACGCGACGGTCCGTCAGGGCAACTCCGGCGGACCGCTGCTGACCCCCGGCGGCGAGGTGTACGGCGTCGTCTTCGCGAAGTCGCTCGACGACCCCGACACCGGCTACGCGCTGACGGCCGACGAGATCCGCCAGGACATCAAGCGCGGCCGATCCGCCAACCAGCAGGTCGACAGCCAGGCGTGCGCGCTCTGAGCGCCGGTCCGGCAATACCCGGGCGCAGCGCGGTGCGCCGAGGCCGGGGGAGTCGTGGTGAAGTCCCGCCCGGCCGGTGAGCGTTCACCGGCCGACCGGGGCGGAGATCATCCGCGTGGATGGCGCAGCCGCGCCGAGACCCAGCGGGCCCGACGGCGCAGAATGCGCGGGATACCGAGCTGGGGATCACGCAGAACATGCATCTCGTGCACCCGGCCCTGGGGGCCGCCCCCCTCATGAGTGCTCAAACCCGCCGTGGCGGTCGAGCGACGGTTGCGTGCTGTGTCACCGAAGTCGTGCGTCCAGCCCATACCGGGACGTCTGCCCGTGCCTCATGGTCGGTAACCGCCCATCCGTCAGCCAATTGGCCTATGCGCCGGGCAATTGGCTGTTCGTCGGACAACTGTGCCCGTACGTCTACCGATCGGGCTCGGGATCCTTGAGCCAGCTGATGAGTTCGGCTGAGAACCCGGCCGGATCCTCCTCGTGGGGGAAGTGCCCCAGACCGTCGAAAAGTCGCCAACGGTACGGCGCTTCGACGTACTCGCCGGACCCCGCCGCGCTTCGCGTGCGGATCGCCGGATCGAGTGAACCGTGCAGATGCAGCGTCGGTACCCGCACCGGCAGTTTCATCCGCCGGTTGAACTGGATTCCGTCCGGACGGGCGAGGGAACGCACCATCCAGCGGTACGGCTCGATCGAGCAGTGCGCCGTCGACGGGATGCACATCGCGCGCCGGTAGACGTCCACCGTCGCGTCGTCGGGGAAGTCCGGGGTCCGGGGGCCTGCCCATTCGTGGATCAGCTGGCCGACCAACGCCGCGTCGTCGGCGACGAGCTGACGCTCGGGCACCCACGGGCGCTGGAAGCCCCAGATGTACGAGCCGGCCCGGGACTGCGCGAAGTCGGACAGCATCGAGGAACGCCAGCGGCGCGGATGCGGCATCGAGGAGACCACGAGGCGGCGCACCAGCTTCGGACGCATCACCGCGGCCGTCCAGGCGAGGTAGCCGCCCATGTCATGGCCGACCAGGGCCGCGTCCGGTTCGCCGAGCGAGCGGATCACGCCGGTGATGTCGAGCGCCAGGTTGGCGGGGTCATAACCCCGGGGCGTACGGTCGCTGCCGCCGACTCCGCGCAGGTCCATCGCGACGGCCCGGAAACCGGCGTCGGCCAGCGCGGTGAGCTGGTGGCGCCAGGTCCACCAGAACTGCGGGAAGCCGTGCAGCAGCAGCACCAGCGGACCCTCGCCGAGCTCGGCGATGTGGAAGCGGGCGCCGTTGGCCGCCACGTCCCGGTGGGTCCACGGCCCGTCGATCCGCACGGGCCCGCCGGAGCCGACCGGGGCGGGCGAGCCGCCCGGGGCGTTCGAGCCTTCCGGGACCGTCGAGCCCGGGGTGGCTGGGTTGTCCGAGCCCGTCCGGTCTTTCTGCCCTGCCCGGTCGTTCGAGCCTGCCCGGCCGTCCCTGCCCGCAGGGACTGCCTGACCTTCCGGGCCTGTGGGGCCTACCGGGCCTACTGGGCCGAATGCGCTGGAATCGGGGACCGTCATGTGGACGAGCGTGCCACAGCGGAGGCCTTGTCCTGGACCGGAGCCTTCTCCATGGCCGTGCCCGCCAGTGTGCTGCCCGAGACGGCCGGACGGCTCGTCCCCGCCGTGACGGCGGGCCGCGGGTGTGGCTTGATGCCCTGCAGCACGGCCGCCGTCTGCTTCGCCGAAGCGATGGACTTCTCCGGCGGCTTCAGCTTCTTGAGCTTGGCCACGGCGAACAGCGCGAGCAGCAGCGCCAGCACGATGAAGGCGGCGCCCACGATCAGGAACGACCAGGCGAGCGCGAGCCCCAGATTGTGGATCCCGTATGCCGCCGCGAAGGTCAGCACCGGCACCGCGAACAGGATCAGTACGCCCGCGACGATGAACGCCACGCTTCCGATGGCGCCGCGCCTGACGTCCTGTCGTACCTCGGCCTTGGCCAGGGCGATCTCGTCGTGCACCAGTGCGGACATCTCGGCTGTCGCCGCGGCGACCAGCTGCCCGAGACTGCGGTCGGCGCTGCCCGCGTTGTTGCCGGGGTCGCTCATCCCTGACTCCCTCTCCTGTTCTGCTGCTCAACACATCTGGTGTCAGATCATGCCGGACTGTCCGGCTCGCTGCTCGCTGCCCCCGCCAGTTGGGCAAGGCGGCGGTGCTCGGCCGCCTTCTTCTCATGGATCGCGGCCATCCGCAGGTGGTACTCCGGATCGTCCTGCTCGTAGATGTCCGGCACCCCGTCCTCGTCCTCGTCGAGCTCCTCCGCCTCGTGCAGCGCCCGGTATCTGCGTACCCGGAGTTTGAGCAGTACACCGGAGAGTACGGCGGCTGTCAGGGAGCCGAGCAGCACGGCGGCCTTGGTCTCGTTGATCATGTCCTCGTCGCCGGCGAAGGCCAGCTCACCGATGAGCAGCGAGACGGTGAAGCCGATCCCGGCGAGCGTGGCGACCGCGAAGACATCCGCCCAGGCCAGGTCCTTGTTCAGCTCCGCCTTGGTGAAGCGGGCGGCCAGCCATGTACCGCCGAAGATGCCCACGGTCTTGCCGACGACGAGGCCCAGGACGACACCGAGCGTCTCGGGCCGGGTGAAGACGTCCGCCAGCGCGCCGCCGGAGAGGGAGACACCGGCCGAGAAGAGGGCGAACAGCGGCACGGCGAAACCGGCCGACAGCGGGCGGATCAGGTGCTCGATGTGCTCGCCGGGCGAGTGGTTCTCGCCGTCCCGCCGGGTGCAGCGGAGCATCAGGCCCATGGCGACACCGGCGATCGTGGCGTGGATGCCGCTGTTGTACATCAGGCCCCAGATGACCAGGGCGAGCGGTACGTAGATGTACCAGCCGCGCACGTTCCTGCGCAGCAGCAGATAGAAGACGGCCAGCCCGACGAAGGCGCCGATCAGCGCCATGAAGTCGATCTTCTCGGTGAAGAAGACCGCGATGATCAGGATCGCGAAGAGGTCGTCGACGACGGCGAGGGTCAGCAGGAAGGCGCGCAGCGCGTTCGGCAGCGAGGTGCCGATGACCGCGAGTACGGCGAGCGCGAAGGCGATGTCGGTGGCGGTGGGGACGGCCCAGCCGTCCGTCGAACCTCCGCCGACCACGTTGACCAGGGTGTAGACGACGGCCGGAACCGCCATTCCGCACAGCGCGGCGACGACCGGGAGGGCGGCCGCCTTGGGGTCGCGCAGTTCGCCCGCGACCAGTTCCCGTTTGAGCTCGACGCCCGCGACGAAGAAGAAGATCGCGAGCAGCCCGTCCGCCGCCCAGTGCGCCACGGAGAGGTTGAGGCCCAGCGACTCCGGGCCGAAGTGGAACCCGCTGACGGACGCGTAACTGGAGCCGAAGGTGTTCGCCCACACCAGGGCGGCTATCGCCGCGGCCAGCAGGATGATGCCGCCGACGGTCTCGGTGCGCAGGGCGTCCGCGAGGTAGTTCCGCTCGGGGAGGGACAGCCGCGCGAGAAAGGTGCGACGGGGCGGAGACGGGGGTGCGGGGGTGGGCGCGGCCACGAGTGGAGACCTCCGGGTCGGTACGGCAGCGATGGCATGGCTGATGCACTTGCCGACCAGACTTCCCGGCACCCCTGTGGAGTTTTTTTAATACTTCATTGACGCAGCTGTCACTGTACCCGGGGTGTGCGGGGCTCTATCCGGTGATCTTCACCTTAAATGCCCGTGGGGCATCCGGCGCGTTGCCGGATGCCCCACGGGGACGTACTGCTGCTCGCTGTGGTCGGTCCTCGGAGGCTGTGGTCAGTCCTCGGAGGAGGACGACGGCAGCTGGGTCTGGATGAGGTCCATCACCGAGGAGTCGGTGAGCGTCGTGACGTCGCCCAGCTCGCGGTTCTCGGCGACGTCGCGCAGCAGACGCCGCATGATCTTGCCCGAGCGGGTCTTCGGCAGCTCGGCGACCGGCAGGATCCGCTTCGGCTTGGCGATCGGGCCGAGCGTGGCACCGACGTGGTTGCGCAGCTCGGCGACGAGCTCGTCGGAGGCGTCGGCCGTACCGCGCAGGATCACGAAGGCGACGATGGACTGGCCGGTCGTCTCGTCGGCGGCACCGACCACGGCTGCCTCGGCGACCGAGGGGTGCGACACGAGCGCCGACTCGACCTCGGTGGTCGAGATGTTGTGCCCGGACACGAGCATCACGTCGTCGACCCGGCCGAGCAGCCAGATGTCGCCGTCCTCGTCCTTCTTGGCGCCGTCGCCCGCGAAGTACTTGCCCTCGAAGCGCGACCAGTAGGTGTCGATGAAGCGCTGGTCGTCGCCCCAGATGGTGCGGAGCATCGACGGCCACGGCTCGGTGAGGACGAGGTAGCCGCCCCCGCCGTTCGGAACCTCATTGGCCTCGTCGTCGACGACCGTGGCCGAGATACCGGGCAGGGCGCGCTGGGCGCTGCCCGGCTTGGTCTCCGTCACGCCCGGCAGCGGCGAGATCATCATCGCGCCGGTCTCGGTCTGCCACCAGGTGTCCACGATCGGGCAGTTGTCGGCGCCGATGTGCTTGCGGTACCACATCCACGCCTCGGGGTTGATCGGCTCACCGACCGAACCGAGGATCCGGAGACTGCTCAGATCGAACTTGGCGGGGATGTCGTCACCCCACTTCATGAACGTGCGGATCGCGGTCGGTGCGGTGTAGAGGATCGTGACGCCGTACTTCTGCACGATCTCCCAGAAACGCCCCTGGTGCGGGGAGTCGGGCGTGCCCTCGTACATGACCTGCGTCGCGCCGTTGGCCAGCGGGCCGTAGACGATGTACGAGTGGCCGGTCACCCAGCCGATGTCGGCGGTGCACCAGAAGACGTCGGTCTCCGGCTTGAGGTCGAAGACCGCGTTGTGGGTGTACGCCGCCTGCGTCAGGTAGCCGCCGGAGGTGTGCAGGATGCCCTTCGGCTTACCCGTCGTACCGGAGGTGTAGAGGATGAAGAGCGGCTGCTCCGCCTCGAAGGCCTCGGGGGTGTGCTCGGCGGACTGCCGGCCGGTGATCTCGTGCCACCAGACGTCGCGACCCTCGGTCCACGCGGTGTCCTGGCCGGTGCGCTGCACCACGAGGACGTGCTCGACGCTGTCGATACGGGAGACGGCGTCGTCCACGGCGGGCTTGAGCGCGGACGGCTTGCCGCGGCGGTAGCCGCCGTCGGCGGTGATGACGACCTTGGCGTCCGCGTCCTGGATGCGGGCCGCGATGGCGTCGGCGGAGAAGCCGCCGAAGACCACCGAGTGCGCGGCGCCGATGCGGGCGCAGGCCAGCATCGCGATGGCGGCCTCGGGGATCATCGGCAGATAGACGGCGACCCGGTCGCCCTTGCCGACACCGAGCTCGATGAGCGCGTTGGCGGCCCGGGAGACCTCGTCCTTGAGCTGTGCGTAGGTGATGGCGCGGCTGTCGCCGGGTTCGCCCTCGAAGTGGATGGCGACCCGGTCGCCGTTGCCGGCCTCGACGTGGCGGTCCACGCAGTTGTACGCGACGTTGAGCTTGCCGTCCGCGAACCACTTCGCGAAGGGCGGGTTGCTCCAGTCGAGCGTCTCGGTCGGCTCCGTGGCCCAGGTCAGGCGGCGGGCCTGCTCGGCCCAGAAGCCCAGCCGGTCCGCCTCGGCCTGCTCGTACGCCTCCGCCTTGACGTTGGCGTTCGCGGCCAGATCGGCAGGCGGTGCGAACCGCCGCTCCTCACGAAGCAGATTGGCCAAGCTTTCGTTGCTCACGACATCTCCCATTCCCAGGGTGTCCGTTGTGTCCCGGGGCATAGCTCATCAGGCCAAAGGCCGCGTGACAAGTGTCTGCCCGGAATTGGTTTAGACCTGTATCTCGTGTATGGAGACACGGTCCCGCGCCCGCATGCGATGCGGCGAGGTGCGGCGCAGCGCGGAGGCAGGGCCACAAGGTCTCACGGACCCGGGGCGAAGGTGGTTCAGACGCCGGTCCGTTCCAACTCGCCGGAACCGGCGGGATCGCCGGGACCCACGCGGTCGAAGACCTCGTCGAGCTCCAGCCCGCTGCTCGCCCCCTCGGTCAGCAGATAGGCCTGTGCCTCGCCCACATGGAAGTACATGCCGTGCAGCCGGAGCGTACCTTCGGCGAGCCGCCGCGACACCGATTCGTGTGCCCGCAGATGGTCCAGCTGCTGGACCACATTGGTGAGGCAGAGCTGCTCCAGCGCATCGGTCGGCAGCCGTCCGGAGATCCGGGCCCAGGCGTGGTGCCGGGATGCCATCCGCTCCAGGCTCGGCAGCCCATGTCTCAGCCACCGCCACAGGGATGTGGGGGGAGTCTCCGGGGCCGGTCCGGTGCCGAGCAGTGCCTGCATCGCTCCGCAGCCGGAGTGCCCGCAGACGGTGATGGACTCCACCTTCAGTACGTCCACCGCGTACTCGATCGCTGCGCCCACCGAGTCGTCACCCGACTCGGCGTTCGGCAGGGGCACCAGATTGCCGACGTTCCGCACGGTGAACAGGTCACCCGGGCCGCTCGCTGTGATCATGCTGGTGACCAGGCGGGAGTCCGCGCAGGTGATGAAGAGCTGGGACGGTCGCTGACCCTCGACGGCCAGCCGGGCCAGCTCCTCGCGCACCAGCGGAGCGGTGTTGCGCTGGAATGAACTCAGGCCGCTGATCAGCCGATTGCCGCCGACCCGGCGGCCAGTGCCGGAGTGCGAATCGGCCGTTCGGCCGGGGAGGCGGTGGACTGCGGGGGCCGGGCCAGGAGTGGGCTCGGGGCCGGGACCGGAGGTGGGGGTGGGGGTGAGGGAGAGAGCGTGGTCAGGCGTGAATGTGGCTGTGGGCGTGGGCGTGGGCGTGGGCGTGGGTGTGGAAGTGCTGTGGGTCGTGTCGTGGGATGTGCCGAGGTGGCTGGTGCCGGAGTGGGCGCCGATGAAGGGGGTGTCGAGGCCCTGGTCGGCTTCGGGCGTAGGGCCGGGCCCGTCGTGGCAGTGATGGTTGCGCCATGGTGTCCAGGGGCGGCAGCAGGAGTGCGCCGCCGAGGCGGGCTCGGCGATCCGGCCACCGGACCTGCCGGTGAACACGACCCTGCCGCCGTGGGCGGTCTGGGCAGTGCTCCAGTCCTGGATCGCCTCGTACGCCGCATGGTCCATGAAGAAGCCGTCCAGTTCGACGACGGCATCCCCGCCTTGGGGCAGCTGGCCCAGCGTACGGCTGAGCAGGGGTACCGCGAGGAACGTCAACTGTCCTCGTACGACGACCAGATGCCGTCCTCCCTGATCGGTAACCATGATCCGGGTTCGGGTCAGCCGGTGCAGGGCGACCGCCACCGCCACCGTGATGCCGATCGCCACACCCTTCAGTACGCCGAAGAGGACCACGCCGGTGATCGTCGCCCCGTACACCAGGAATTCGCGGTGCTTATGGACGTTGCGGATGTGGGCAAAACTCACCATCTGGATACCGACCATCATCACCAGTGCGGCGAGCGCGGCCAGCGGGATCCACTCCAGCACGGTGACCAGCAGCCCGGTGGCGAGCAGCACCCAGACGCCGTGGAGCACGGTGGAGGCGCGCCCGGTCGCCCCGGCGCGTACGTTCGCCGAGCTGCGCACCGCTCCGCCGGACACGGCCAGCCCGCCCACCAGCCCGGACAGGGTGTTGGCGATGCCTTGGGCGCGCAACTCACGGTCGAGATCGGAGCGTCTGGCCGGCGGTGTGGGCGAGGCGGGCGGTGCGGGCGAGTCGGGTGAGCCGGACGATGTGGCCGAAGTCGAGGGCGAGGGCGCGGCCGACAGCTTGTCCACGGCCATCGCGGCGAGCAGCGACTCCAGGCTGGCCACCAGCATCACCGTGAACACGGCCGTGGCCAGGGCGAGTACGGGGCCGTGCGGCATCTCCGGCAGGGCGTGCGAGCGCCAGGACGGCAGATCGACCCGAGCGATTCCGGGGGCGACGATCGCAGCCACCGCCGTAGCGGTCACCACCGCGGCGAGAGCGGCCGGAATCCGTCGTACACCGCGCCCGATCCGGCCCGGAATCCGCGGCCACAGGACCAGGACGGTGATGGTCAGCATGCCGATGAGTGGGGCGGCCGGGCCCACCCGGCCCAACTGGTCGGGGAGTGCCAGTGCGTTGGCGACGGCTGAACTCTGCGGCGAGCCGCCGAGCACGATGTGCAGCTGGGCGAGTGCGATGGCCACGCCGATGCCGGCGAGGGTGCCGTGGACGATGGCGGGGCTGACGGCGAGGGCGCTGCGCGCCGCCCGCAGTGAGCCCAGCAGGATCTGTAGAAGCCCGGCGCCGATGGTGATCGCGCAGGTGGTGCGCCAGCCATAGATCTGGATCAACTCGGCCGTGACCACGGTCAGTCCGGCGGACGGGCCGCTGACCTGGAGGGGGGTGCCGCCGAGCAGTCCGGCGACGATGCCGCCGATCGCGGCGGAGATGAGGCCGGCTTCCAGCGGGGCGTCCATGGCGACGGCGAGACCGAGCGACATGGGGACGGCGAGCAGGAAGACCGTGATCGATGCGGACAGATCGGCGCCCGCGATGCGGAATCGTCCACCGCGCGGTGGCGGCGGGCTGTGTGGTCGTTTGACTCCCGAGGCGCGCGGTGGGCGCGAACTGCGGGATGTGCGGTTGTGACGAGTGGGGACGCAAGCAGACATGTTCCCGTCTCCTCCGGGGCAGCGCGGTCGCGGAATGTGGGGACGCGGCCGTGGGTCACGGCGTGCAGCGGCGGGATTTCTCAACGCTCAGTAAATAGATCGTAATGGAGAGTAAAGATCTGTGTCCATACTTGAGGTCAAATGGACCGTTTGACCACCCATTCAAGTGAATAAGCATCTTTTCATTCGGCCTGTCGTGCTGATCCGACGGAACCGTGTGCGAACTTGACCGCGCCGTGTCGGCACTTCGACGCGAATGACCTGCAAGGAAGAGGGTGGGCGGATGGTGGCCGCCACGACGAGAGTCGCCGCGAAGAGAGTCGTGAGGAAGAGAGGCGCCGCGAGGAAGGCTGTCGCCGGGCGGGTCGCCCTGGGTGTCGTGGCTGTCGCACTGACTGCGGGAGTGGCCGGGTGCTCCTCCGATGCCGGCCGCGGAGCCGCCGGACCGGGGGCGGCGAAACAGGCCGCCGGAGCGAAGAGGCAGGCCGCCGGGGTGAAGAGGCAGGCCGCCGGGGCGAAGAACAAAGCCCCTGAAGCCGCGCCCAAGAACGTTTTCCGGCTCATCGGTGACGGTTCCACCGCCTTCACCGGCAGTCAGCCGAAGCAGCCCGTGCCCAAGCGCCTGGCGCCCGGTCAGAAGCCCCCGCAGTTCGTGGTGTTCTCGTGGGACGGCGCAGGCGAGGACAGCCAGAAGCTGTTCTCGCACTTCCGCGAGGTCGGCAAGAAGTACCACGCGAACATGACGTACTTCCTCAGCGGCGTGTACATGCTGCCGGAGGACAGGCGGGAGCTCTACGACCCGCCGAAGCACAACGCCGGCAGCTCGGACATCGGCTTCAACGACACCGAGGGAATCCGGAACACCATCACCCAGGTGCGCGGGGCCTGGGAGGACGGTGACGAGATCGGCACCCACTTCAACGGGCACTTCTGCGGTCCCGAGGGCGGCGGCACCTGGTCCGTCGATCAGTGGAAGAGCGAGATCAGCCAGGCCAAGTCCTTCGTGAAGAACTGGAAGACCAACGACCCCGGCCTCGAAAGGGAGAAGCCGCTTCCCTTCGACTACGACAAGGAGCTCGTCGGCGGCCGCACCCCCTGCCTGGAGGGGCAGAAGAACATGGTCGCCGCGGCGCGGACGATGGGCTTCCGTTACGACTCCAGCGGGGTCAACAACCAGGTCTGGCCCAAGATGAAGGGCGGCATCTGGGACCTCTCGATGCAACTCGTCCCCGTGCCGGGCCGGGCGTTCGAGACCCTTTCGATGGACTACAACTTCATGTTCAACCAGTCCGGTACGACGCAGGGCGACCCGGACCAGCACGAGTACTGGGGCAACCAGATGCGCGACGGCCTGCTCCAGGCCTTCGACCGCTCGTACGACGGGAACCGCGCGCCGCTGATCATCGGCAACCACTTCGAGTCCTGGAACGGCGGCACCTACATGCGCGCCGTCGAGCAGACCATCGCGACGGTCTGCACCAAGGAGGGTGTGCGCTGCGTGTCCTTCCGGCAGCTGGCCGACTGGCTGGACGCGCAGGACCCGGCGACGCTGGCGAAGCTCGGCACGCTCGACGTCGGCCAGTCACCCGAGAAGGGATGGACCGCGTTCCTCGACGGAGCGGGGACTTCCGGATCCGGCCGGGCGGCGGGGGCCGACAAGCATGACCAAGGAACCGGCGAGCGCGGCCGCTGAGCTGGGCGGCCTTCGGCTGTGGCCGACGCGTCGTGCGCCGAACGGGCCGGGCAGCAGGGCCGCGCGTCGGGTGCCGGACGGGTCGGAGAGCCGATCCCGTTCGGCACCCGAGGATGCAACGGCTCCCGGCGGGGCGGCGCGAACCCTTCCGGCGGGGGCGCCGAGGGCTCAGGCGGGCTGGGCGGCGCCGTCCTGCGCGTACCGCTCGTCGAGAACGAAGGCGGGGTCGACCTGGGCGGCCAGGTCGGCGCCCGTCTTCTCGTTGCCCCAGCTCTCCGCGTTCTTCAGATGGAAATGCACCATCTGCCGCGTGTAGCGCCCCCAGTCCCGCTGCTCGTACGAGTCCTCCGCAGCATTCTGCAGCGCCTGCAGAGCCATCCGGTTATCCGCCTCCAGTAGCTCGAAGCGAGCAGGGCGGCCTTTCTCCATCGCCCGTACCCAGTCGGAGTGCCCGACGCTGACCAGCAGGTCGTCGCCCACCTCGGCGCGCAGGAACTCCAGATCGTCCTCGCCCTGCACCTTGTTGCCGATGACCTTCAGCGCGACCCCGAAGTCCCGCGCGTATTCCTTGTACTGGCGATAGACCGAGACGCCCTTACGGGTCGGTTCCGCGACCAGGAACGTCATGTCGAAGCGGGTGAACATCCCCGAGGCGAAGGAGTCCGAGCCCGCTGTCATGTCAACGACGACATAGTCGTCGGGACCGTCGACGAGATGGTTGAGGCAGAGCTCGACCGCGCCGACCTTGGAGTGGTAGCAGGCCACGCCCAGATCCGACTCGGTGAACGGCCCGGTGGCCATCAGCCGGATCTCCCCGTCGTCGAGCCGGACCGCACGGGCGCACGCGTCATAGATCGGGTTGTCCTC
This sequence comes from Streptomyces sp. NPDC058240, assembly GCF_042882135.1. NCBI lineage: Bacteria > Bacillati > Actinomycetota > Actinomycetes > Kitasatosporales > Streptomycetaceae > Streptomyces > Streptomyces sp. NPDC058240. The sequence goes on along the minus strand of NZ_JBHVWT010000007.1, from coordinate 152,386 downwards.
GCAGACCCGCAGCAGCCGGGAGCCCTCGCCGGGCGGAGTCGTCTTGATCATCGTCTCGCTGGAGGCGATACGGGGGTTGCTGCCGCGCAGATACTCCTTGATCAGAGGCAGGTGCGCTCCCATGGCGGGCAGCGCTGCGGCCTCCTGGTCGTCGAGGCCGAGCGCGGCCCCGAGGTGCTGGTTGATGTCGGCGTCCACCGCGACGACATGGGCTTCATTGGCGGCGAGGTGGCGGATGAAGAGCGAGGACAGCGTCGTCTTGCCGCTGCCGCCCTTCCCCACGAAAGCGATCTTCATGTTCACCTAGGGTAGCGGGGTGATCGCGTTCTGCTGTCGCACTTCGTGAAGAAGGCCACTCCCGGGCGGTATCGGCACAGCGGGCGCGTAGCCTCGTTACCTATGAGTACGACTGCCTCTGATCCGCTCGCCGCCCTCGGCGCCCTGCCGGGCGTCGCCGATGCGGTGGACTCCGTACGCAAGGCCGTCGACCGGGTCTACGGTCACCGCGTCATGCGGCGCCGCAGCAATGAGGTCACCGCGGAAGCGGCACTGCGCGGCGCCCGTGGCTCGGCGGCGCTGTCGGGAGCCGACTGGAATCTGGAGGAGGTGCGCCGGCGTACCGACTTCAGTGGTGATGGTGAGGCGCATGTGGTCGGGGCGGCTCTGAGGCTGACTGCCGAAGCGGGTCAACTGCTCTCCATCTGGCGGCAGTCACCGCTGCGGGTGCTGGCACGGCTGCATCTGGTCGCGGCCGGCGGGGCGGCACCGGACGATGCTGTCGGCCGGCCGAGGCTGGCGGGCGAGCCTGTGGACGAGCCGCTGGTCGAGGCGCCGCTGCCGGATGCCGACGAGGTGGCCGGACGGCTGGAGGGACTCTCCGGGCTGATTCTTTCGGGTACTTCGGCGCCAGCGCTGGTGACGTCGGCGGTCGTGCACGGTGAACTGCTGGCACTGCGCCCCTTCGGCTCGTACAACGGCCTCGTGGCGCGGACCGCTGAGCGGATCGTGCTGATCGGGAGCGGCCTCGATCCCAAATCGATCTGCCCCGCCGAGGTGGGCCATGCCGAACTGGGGCGGGCGGCGTACGTCGCGGCGTTCGAGGGTTATCTGTCGGGAACGCCGGACGGGATGGCGGCCTGGATCACGCACTGCGGACGCTCCGTGGAGCTGGGCGTCAGGGAGTCGACGGCGGTGTGCGAGGCGCTGCAGCGCGGAGCCGCGTAACAGTGGAGCCGCGTAAGAGGGGAATGGCCGGAGCGGCCGGATCGCTGTGGTGAGCGCGACACCGTGTGCGTCGCGGTGTGCTTCGGGATAAATCCACCGAAGTAACTTCATCGCGGTAACTCCACCGAATTGTCTTCACCGCGTCGACTTCGCTGCCCGACAAAAGGGTTGCGGCGGTACCGTCCTCGGTACCGCCGCTGGCATGTCTACCCAGTTACCATGCGTCCTCGATATATGCCCATCAGGTCGGGATACTTTGCCCGTTCCCTGGTGCGGCTGGCCCGTAATCGACGGGTCGACGTCGCGTGGGTGCTCGGTTTTCATGCTCGGTCCGTGGGGCCGTCTCTGCGCTACAGGTAATCCTCTCGGATGTCCTTGGTCTCGCGGGCCGTTGAGTCATTTGTACTCCAGAGCCGGGGTGAGCGGTAGTGCTGGCCCTACTTCTTTACTTTTGGGTTCAATTACGGGCGAGTTGGATAATTCGGCGCCGGCCTGGTCGGCGTACGCCGGACCGCCGCCCGGAGCGTGCGTCAGGCGGATCCCGTCGTGGCGCGGCGGCGGGAGGTGTACCAGACCAGCCCTGCCGTGACGGCGGCTGCGCCCACCGCTGCCGCCGCGACCAATGCCGGACGTGGCGGCAGCGAGAACGTGGGCAGCCGCTGCTTGAGCCGGACCGGTCGGTCGAAGACGAGAATCGGCCACTCGCGCAGGGTTGCTTCGCGCCGCAGCGCGCGATCCGGATTGACCGCGTGCGGATGGCCGACCGACTCCAGCATCGGTACATCCGTGGCGGAGTCGCTGTAGGCGTAACAGCGTGAGAGGTCATACCCCTCCGACACCGCGAGGGCCCGGATCGCCTCGGCCTTGGTCGGCCCGTACGCGTAGTACTCGACTTCGCCGGTGAAGCAGCCGTCGTCGCCGACGATCATTCGGGTGGCGACGACCCGGTCGGCGCCGAGCAGCTCGCCGATCGGTTCGACGACCTCGGCGCCCGAGGTCGAAACGATCACCACATCGCGTCCGGCGGTGTGGTGCTCCTCGATGAGCGTCGCCGCTTCGTCGTAGATGATGGGGTCGATCAGATCGTGCAGGGTCTCGGCGACGATTTCCTTCACCTGCTGGACGTTCCAGCCCTTGCAGAGTGCCGAGAGATATTCCCGCATCCGCTCCATCTGGTCGTGATCCGCACCCCCGGCAAGGAACACGAACTGTGCGTACGCAGTGCGCAGTACAGCGCGGCGGTTGATCAGTCCGCCTTGGTAGAAGGACTTGCTGAAGGTCAGTGTCGAAGACTTCGCAATGACCGTCTTGTCCAGGTCAAAGAAGGCGGCTGTGCGCGGCAAGAAGCGGTTTTCCACAAGGCAGAGCATAGGGGGACATCATTCGGCGTAAACTCTGGCGCGTGGGTTTGCCTGAGAAGGCTCTCGGGTACACCATGGAAGTCACGGATCGTTCGCGACCGTGCTAACCCGGTCCGGCTCCTCCCCCCCCCCGAGTCGGCCGTGGGGACGACCCCCGCTCTCCCCCCCGGCGGGGGTCGTCGCATGTCCGGACGCGTTTCTGTCGTTCGGAATCAAGCATTCCGCCTCCATTTCGGCCGCGACGGCCCGCTTCCCGTTCCGTCACCCCACCACCATGACTCGTCACGGTGCGTAGTGGAAGTGCTGCGCTCCGGAAGTCGCCGGTATGAGCGACGGAGATATTCACAACGGTGGAGTTGTCCACAGTTTTCGAGCAAGATCCACACGATTTTCCGAAGCGCTGCACGGTGATTCCACCGCGAAGTCCGCGGGTTGTGGAATCGCCGATCCCGGAACGCTCCGAGATCACCGCGAACCGCGATGAAGGTGCAGTGAGAAGGGGGCGGAGATCGTGGCCGAGTCCATCGCACGGGATCCTCTGCCGGCCGCCGGAGCGCGGCGGGGCGGACCGCTGATCGTGACCGAGGATGTGGAACTGCTCGACGATCTGCTGCGGCTGTGTGCGGCCGCTGGAGCGGAACCGGAAGTTCATCACTCGCTGCCCGAGAACAGAGGCAGTTGGGAGAAGGCTCCGATGGTTCTCGTGGGCGACGATGCCGCCCAGCGGTGCCGAGGGGCGGTACGCAGGCGGGGTGTGATGCTCGTCGGCAGGGATCAGGACGCCCCGGACGTCTGGCGCCGCGCCGTGGAGATCGGGGCCGAATATGTGCTGAGGCTGCCCGATTCGGAGAGCTGGCTCGTCGACCAGATCGCCAATGCGGCGGAAGGCGTGGGCCGGCCGGCGCTCACCGTGGGGGTGATCGGCGGCCGGGGCGGCTCCGGTGCGTCCACACTGGCCTGCGCCCTCGCGGTGACCGCGGCGAGGGCCGGGCGGCGGACCATGCTGATCGACGGTGACCCGCTCGGCGGCGGCATCGACGTGCTGCTCGGTGGCGAACGGGCCGAGGGGATGCGATGGCCGGATTTCGCCCACTCCAAGGGGCGGGTCGGCGGGGGAGCGCTGGAGGAATCGCTGCCGGCGCTGCATGGGCTGCGGGTGCTCAGCTGGGGCCGCGACGACTGGGTGGTCATCCCGCCGCAGGCCATACGGGCCGTGCTGGCTGCCGCACGCCGGCTAGGCGGGGTGGTGGTCGTCGATCTGCCGCGCCGGGTCGACGAGTCGGTGGCCGAGGCGCTCGCGCAGCTGGACCTCGGGCTGTTGGTGGTCCCGGGGGAGCTTCGCGCGGTAGCGGCGGCGAAGCGTGTGGCGTCCATGGCCGGGATGGTCCTGGACGACCTGCGGGTGGTGTCTCGCGGGCCGTACGCGGCGGGCCTCGACGAACGGTGGGTGGCGCAGGCGCTGGGGCTGCCACTCGCCGGTGAACTCCCGCTTGACGCAGGGTTGTCGGCCGCTCAGGACGGCGGTACGCCGCCGGGCGGCAGCGCGCGTGGTCCGCTGGCCAGGTTCTGCGCTGCGTTCTGGGAGCGGGCGCTCGCTCCGGAGGGCGCGGGGGGACGCGCCGCCGGAGGTGCGTCATGACGGAGACGCTGCTCGATGTTGTACGGCAGCGGCTGGCGCAGAACGGCACGGCACCGACGCCGGCCGGGGTCGCGGCCGCGCTGCGGGCCCAGGGGCGGCTGCTCGGGGATGCCGAAGTGCTCGGTGCGGCCGATGAGTTGCGCGGCGAGCTGGTCGGGACCGGGGTGCTGGAGCCGCTGCTGGCCGACCCGGCGGTGACGGACGTGCTGGTCTCCGCGCCGGACCGGGTGTGGGTGGACCGGGGCGGCGGGCTCGAACTCACCGGGGTGACCTTCACGGATGCCGCCGCGGTGCGCAGGCTGGCGCAGCGGCTGGCCGCCGTGGCGGGGCGACGGCTGGACGACGCCCGCCCCTGGGTGGACGCGAGGCTGCCGGACGGCACCCGTATGCATGCCGTGCTGCCGCCGGTGTCCGTCGGCTCGACGTGCCTGTCGCTGCGGGTGGTGCGGCCCAGGGCCTTCTCGCTGACGGAGCTGGTCGCGGCCGGGACGGTGCCGCCGGGTGGTGACCGGGTGCTGCGGGCCCTGGTGGAGGCCCGGGTCTCGTATCTGATCAGTGGAGGGACGGGGGCCGGGAAGACGACTCTTCTGTCGAGTCTGCTGGGTGCGGTCGGGGAGCGGGAGCGAATCGTCCTCGCGGAGGACTCGGCGGAGCTGCGGCCGGACCATCCCCATGTGGTGCGCCTGGAGTCGCGCCCCGCCAACCAGGAGGGGGCGGGCCGGGTGACGCTCCGGGACCTGGTGCGGCAGGCGCTGCGGATGCGGCCCGACCGGCTGGTGGTCGGAGAGGTGCGGGGCGCCGAGGTCACCGAACTCCTGGCTGCTCTGAACACCGGCCACGAAGGCGGCTGCGGGACGGTTCACGCCAATGCGGCCGAGCGCGTACCGGCCCGTCTGGAGGCACTGGGGACGGCGGCGGGACTGGACCGGACGGCGCTGCACAGCCAGTTGGCGGCTGCGCTGTCGGTGGTGGTCCATCTCGCGCGGGACCGGGCCGGACAGCGGCGGATCGCCGAGGTGCAGGTTCTGGAGCGGGACGCGGCGGGGCTCGTGGTGACCGTGCCCGCGCTGCGCTGGGGCACCGATGGATTCGGGCGGGAGCGGGGCTGGGAGCGGCTGCGGTCGCTGATCGGGGGTGCGCTGTGACCGGGGGTGCGCCGACGGGGCTGTCGGCGGGCGTGAGCTGTGCGGTGGTCCTGTGCGTCGGGGTGGCGGCCTGGCTGATGGCGGCGCAGGACCACGGGCGGCGGAGGGCCCGGGTGCTCTTCGCCGACGGGGCGGTTCGGTCGCCGTTGCGTGCGTGCCGGGAGCGGACCGGGGCGTGGGTACGGGAGTGGTCGGGGGAGCGGCGGGAGTGGCTCTGCCTTCCGGTGGCATTGGTCGTCGCCGTGCTGGGGGAGTCGGTGTTGCCGCTGCTGGCCGGTGCGGTGGCGGTGCCGCTGGTACGGCGGTGGCTGCGGAGGCGGGCCCGGGGCAAGGAGCGGGAACGCCGGGCGGCCGGGGTGGTGGCGCTGTGCGGCGCGGTCGTGGGTGAGCTGCGGGCCGGACACGAACCGGGTCAGGCGTTGCTCGTCGCCGTCCGCGGCACCGGGGTGATGGGGGCGGCGGAGGCCGGTGTGTCTGCCGCGGCGCGATTCGGTGGTGATGTGCCGGGGGCGCTCGGGCAGGCGGCACGGGAGCCGGGCTTGGACGGTCTCGCCGGGGTGGCGGCCTGCTGGCGGGTGGCGGCCGACGGTGGGGCCGGGCTCGCGGCGGGTCTGGACCGCCTGGAGGGCGCGTTGCGGGCCGAGCTGCGCAGACGGGAGGAATTACGGGCCCAACTGGCGGGTGCCTGGTCGACGGTGGCCGTGTTGGCACTGCTTCCGGTGCTGGGTCTGGGGCTGGGGGCGGCGCTCGGGGCCGATCCGTTGAGGGTGCTGTTGCACACTCCGGCCGGGCTCGTCTGTCTGGCGACGGGCGGAGCGCTGGAGGCGGCCGGGCTCTGCTGGGCCGGCCGGATCGTACGGGCGGGGGACGTGGCATGACCGCGGTCACCGGCGACGTCGTCCACCGGGTGGCGGCGGTGTGCGCGGTGCTGAGCGCGGTCGCTTGTCCGGCCCTTGCGTTGGCAGGACTGCGGCGGAGGCGGACGGTGCGCCGCCGGGGCGCGGTGCTGCTGGCGATCGGCTCGCCGAAGGGCCGGCGCGGGCGGGGACACGCGGCACTCGGCGCCCGGACGAAGCAGTGGATCGCGCCACTGGGCGCTGTGGCGGCGGGCTGGGTCCTGATCGGCGGCGTGCCTGGGTGCGTGGCAGGACTCGTGGGAGCGTACGGCGCCTGGCGGTGGCAACGGGCCCGAGGCGGACGCGAACCGGGGGCCGGGCTCGCGGAGATGGCGGAGACCGCACGTCAGCTCCCGCTGGCGGCCGACCTGTTGGCGGCCTGCATCTCCGCAGGGGCCGGGCCCCGGGAGGCGGCCGAGGCGGTGGGGGAGTCGCTCGGCGGGCCGGTCGGCGTGCACCTGGCGCGGACGGCCGCGGAGATCCGTCTCGGTGGTGAACCTGCGGAGGCCTGGGGGCGGTTCGGGGAGATACCGGGTGCAGGTGCGCTGGCCCGCTGCCTGGACCGGGCGGGGTCGACCGGAGCCCCGGCGGCGGAGCCGGCGGCTCGGCTGGCCGAGGCGATGCGGGCCGAGCGTGCGAGTGCGGCCGTGGCGCGCGCCCAGCGGGCAGGCGTGGCGATGACCGCTCCCGTCGGACTCTGCTTTCTGCCCGCTTTCCTGACGGTCGGGGTGGCGCCGGTGGTGATCGGTCTGGCGACCGGGCTGCTTCACACCGGATGACAGAAAAGTATGAGTAAAAATCCATTAAGTATGAATTAAGAATTCCACGGGGGTTGAAATGGTGCGGCGAATCAAGGACTGGGTGCGCGGCATGGCACGCCGAGTCCGGTCGGACAGCGGAATGACGACATCCGAATATGCGGTGGGGACGATCGCGGCCTGTGCGTTCGCGGCGGTGCTCTACAAGGTGGTCACCAGCCAGCCGGTCATGTCCGCATTGCAGTCGCTGTTGAAGGACGCGCTCGATGCGAAGTTCTGAGAGCGCCCCCGGGGCGCTCGCCGGAGGGCGTTCCCGTATCGGGGGCGGGCGAATCGGGGCCCGAAGGGATCGGGGCGCGGTGACGGCGGAAGCGGCCATGGCGATTCCGGCGCTGGTGGTGTTCGCCCTGGCGTTGGTCTGGGCGCTGATGGCCGCTTCCGCCCAGATCCGGTGCGTGGACGCGGCGAGGGCCGGGGCGAGGGCGGCGGCCCGTTCGGAGCCGGACGCGCAGGTGCTGGAGGCCGCCCGTTCGGCGGCACCCGGCGGGGCCGAAGTCGCGATGGAGCGGGCCGGGGAGCTGTGGCGGGTACGGGTGGCGGCGTCGATGCCGGGGCCGGGCCCGCTGGCCCTGACGCTTCACGCGGAGGCGGCGGCACTGGCCGAGGACACGGTAGGGGTGACGCAATGACCCGGACGGTCCGGACGGTCGAGAGGGGACGTGCCGCTGCCCTCGCATGGCTGCGTGCCGCCGCCCTTGCGCGGCTGCGTGGCATCGCCCTTGTGCGGCTGCGCAGGAGCAGGGAGTCGGCGGATGGGGACAGGGGCCTGGCCACGGTGTGGGTGGCGATGACCACGGCCACGCTGTGCGCGGTGTTCGCGGTCGTGCTGGCCCTCGGGCAGGTGGTGGCCGTCCGGCACCGGGCGGGCGGAGCGGCGGACCTGGCGGCCCTGGCCGCGGCCGACCGGGCCCTGCAAGGCCCTGGGGCGGCGTGTGGGGCCGCCGGGAAGGTGGCCACGGCGCAGGGAGCCGTGGTGGTCCGGTGTGCGGTGCGCGGGGAGATCGCCGATGTGACGGCCCGGGTGAGTTTCGGGCCGTACGCACCGGCGGTCAGGTCGAGGGCCGGCCCTCCGGCGGCTGCTCCCGGCTATCCCGGGCCGCTGCCTCCGACCCAGCCTCCTCCGGCGCCGACTCCGGCACCATCGGCTCCGCAGGGCTCGGCTCCGGCCGCGCCGCCTCCGCCTCCAACGGCTCCGCAGGGCTTGGTTCCGGCTCCGGCTCCGGCGGCTCCGCAGCGCCTGGCTTCCCCGGGTCCGGAGGTGCGGATCGCAGGAGTTCGGTGAGGAGGCGCACGGCACCGCGTTTGTGCAGTGGTTCGTTGCCGTTGCCGCACTTGGGGGACTGGACGCAGGACGGGCAGCCCGCATCGCATTCGCAGGACGCGATCGCCTGGCGGGTCGCTGTCAGCCACGTACGGGCGGTGTGGAAGGCCCGCTCGGCGAATCCGGCACCGCCCGGGTGGCCGTCGTACACGAAGACCGTGGGCAGCAGGGTGTCCGGGTGCAGGGGCACGGAGACGCCGCCGATGTCCCACCGGTCGCAGGTGGCGAAGAGCGGCAGCATCCCGATCGACGCGTGCTCCGCGGCGTGCAGGGCGCCGCCCAGGATCTCCGGGTTGATGCGGGCGGCGTCGAGCTGGTCCTCGGTGACCGTCCACCAGACGGCGCGGGTGCGCAGCGTGCGGGGCGGCAGGTCCAGTTTGGTCTCGCCGAGGACCTCGCCGGTGATCAGCCTGCGACGCAGGAAGGAGACGACCTGGCTGGTGACCTCCACGGAGCCGTAGCAGAGCCGCCCGTCACCCCACGGGATCTCGGTGTCGGTCTCCAGGACGGCGATGGAGGTGGTGTCGCGTGCGGTGGTCGAGTACGGCGGATCGGCCTCCTCGACCAGGGCCACCGAATCCTCCAGGTCCAGCTTCCGGACCAGGTAGGTGCGGCCCTGATGGAGGTGGACGGCGCCCTCGTGGACGGCGGTGTGCGCGGCCGATTCGTCGACGGTGCCCAACAGCCGGCCGGTGCCCTCCTCGACGATCTGGACGGGGCGGCCGCCCTCGCCACGGATGTCGGTGAGGTCGGCGGCGCGCTCGCGGCGGGTCCAGTGCCAGCCCGATGCCCGTTTGCGGAGCAGTTTCGCGGCCTCCAGCTGCGACAGCAGTTCGGCCGCGGCCGGGCCGAAGAGTTCCAGGTCCGGCTCGGTGAGGGGGAGCTCCGCGGCGGCGGCGCACAGATGGGGGGCGAGTACGTACGGATTGTCAGGGTCGAGGACGGTCGACTCCACGGGCTGCTGGAACAGCGCCTCGGGATGGTGGACGAGGAAGGTGTCCAGCGGGTCGTCGCGGGCCACCAGGATGGCCAGGGCACCCTCGCCGGAGCGCCCGGCGCGGCCCGCCTGCTGCCACAGCGACGCCCTGGTGCCGGGATAGCCGGCGATGACGACGGCATCGAGGCCGGAGACGTCGATGCCGAGTTCGAGGGCCGTGGTGGCGGCCAGTCCGAGCAGTTGCCCGGAGTGCAGGGCGTGCTCCAGGGCGCGGCGTTCCTCGGGGAGATAGCCCCCGCGGTAGGCGGCGACCCGGGCCGGCAGCGAGCGGTCCACCTCGGCGAGGCGCTCCTTCGCGATGACGGAGATCAGCTCGGCACCGCGCCGGGAGCGTACGAAGGCGACCGAGCGGACGCCCTGGACGGTGAGATCGGTGAGGAGGTCGGCGGTCTCGGCGGTGGCGGTGCGTCGGACAGGGGCGCCCTTCTCGCCGTGCAGGTCGGTCAGGGGCGGCTCCCACAGCGCGAAGACCAGCTCGCCGCGGGGCGAGGCGTCGTCGGCGACCTCCTTGACCGGGAGGCCGGTGAGGCGGCCGGCCGCGACCGAGGGGTCCGCCGCGGTGGCGGAGGCGAGGAGGAAGACCGGATCGGCGCCGTAACGGGCGCACAGGCGCCGTAGACGGCGTATCACCTGGGCGACGTGGGAGCCGAAGACACCGCGGTAGGTGTGGCACTCGTCGATGACGACGAAGCGCAGGGCGCGCAGGAAGGAGGACCACCGGGGGTGGGACGGGAGTATCCCGCGGTGCAGCATGTCGGGGTTGGTCAGGACGTAGTTGGCGTACTGACGCACCCATTCGCGTTCCTCGACCGGAGTGTCGCCGTCGTAGACCGCGGGCCTGATGGCGTTGCCGAGCGGTGCCGCGAGCTGCTTCACGGCACGCCTCTGATCGGCGGCCAGGGCCTTGGTGGGGGCCAGGTACAGGGCGGTGGCGCCCCGGCCGTTCGGGGCCTCGGAGCCGTCGAGCAGGGCGCTGAGGACCGGGGCGAGGTAGGCGAGCGACTTTCCGGACGCCGTGCCTGTGGCGATGACCACGGAATCGCCGTCCAGGGCGTGCTCGGCGGCGGCCGCCTGGTGCGCCCACGGGTGATCGATTCCGGCCTTGTGGATCGCAGCGACGACTTCCGGCCGGATGCGATCGGGCCAGATGGCATGGGTTCCCGCACGCGGGGGCAAGTGCTCCGTATGAGTGATGCGCGCGGACCGGCCCGCCACTGCGGCGAGCCGGTCGAGGACCATGGCGGGAGAGGGTCTGGGGGCGCTGTTCCCGGGTGGTCGACTGGGGCGGTGATTCTTGGCCATCGGGACCGAGTGTGTCACTGGCGTGACGGACAATGGTCCCAAGGCGTCGTGCATGGCTGCTGGTAAGTGATTGAATGCCATCGCGGCTGGCGATCCGTTCCCTGGCTCCGCCGGGGAGACCGAGGGGCGACCGCTCGATAGCAAGGTGCTGGAGGATCCGTGGACCTGTCCTTGTCGACTCGCAATGTGTCCGGCCCTGGTGGCGACCGTACGGTCGTCGAGGTCGGTGGCGAGATTGATGTGTATACCGCGCCCAAGCTGCGCGAGCAGTTGGTCGAGTTGGTGAATGACGGCAGCTACCACCTGGTTGTCGACATGGAAGGCGTCGACTTCCTCGACTCCACCGGCCTCGGCGTGCTCGTGGGTGGCCTGAAGCGTGTCCGGGCCCATGAGGGCTCGCTGCGCCTGGTCTGCAACCAGGAGCGCATTCTCAAGATTTTCCGGATCACTGGTCTGACCAAGGTGTTCCCGATTCACACCACGGTCGACGAGGCCGTTGCGGCCACCGACTGACGGTCGGCCCGGGTCGGTCCGCCAGGCGGATCGGCCGAAGGCCGGTTCGGCACCCAGTCGGCGCACCAGCTGCCCGCCAGGCGGCCGGTGCGACGTGGGCGTGCCTGATGGCGGATTGCCATGAGGCGGACCGATCGGCCGGTCGGACAGTCGACCGGCCGGGCGGCCGGAGGATCGGGTAGCCGGGTGACCGGCGCCCCGAACGGCAGGACAATCGGACCGGACGGTGTTCGACGGGACGTGGGCCAGTCGGTCGGCGAGCCGTCGGCGGTCGGCCGGTGATCTGTCGTTCGGTCGTCCGTCGGCCGGGTCGTCCGGTGATCGGCCGCTCGAGAGTGGCCCGGCTGCCGGACGGAGGCCTGTCGGCAGGTCGGCGGCTCTGTCTCGGCCGGCATGTGCGTCGGTCGGCTGTACGCCGGCTCCGGTCGGCTGTCCGGTGGCCGACGACGCGACCGGCGAACCGTCGGGGCCGACGGAGCCATCGGTTCGGGCAGAAAGCCGTCGGTTCCGGAAGAAGAACCGGAAGAGACCAGAAGAAGAGAAGAAGAGCAGGGACAGCGGGCAGCGCGCCCGGGACCCTGGGATGCATGCCCGTACGTCTGAGGGGGATCGCATGACCACCGTTGAACTCCGCTTCAGCGCCCAGCCCGAACACGTCAGGACGGCCCGCCTCGTGGCAGCCGCCGTGGCGCGCCGGGCAGGGGTCGACGAAGCCGTGCTCGACGAGGTCAGACTCGCTGTCGGTGAGGCCTGCAGTCGCGCAGTCGGGCTGCACCGCAGCCATGGCATCACCGCTCCCGTCTCCGTCGTCCTGAACGAGGAGGAGAAGTCCTTCTCCGTCGAGGTCGGCGACGAGGTGCCCGGACCGGGGGACGATCCCGCTCTCGGCGGACCCGTTGGAGCCTCCGCGACACGCGGCGCCACGCCCGGCGCGGGGCTCGATGAGCCGGATCACGAGAGTGACGCCGGTGGCGAGGACGAGATGGGTCTCGCGGTCATCAGCGGCCTTGTCGATGATGTGGAAGTCAGATCGGGAGCCAACGGCGGAGTGATCCGCATGAGCTGGCCGAAGACGCCCGTGACGGTGCAGCCATGACGATGCCGCCCCTGCTCCCCTGAGGCGCCACAGGCGCCATGGGTGGCCGACCTGCCCCGGTCCGGCCGAATCCCTTCCCCGATCCATTTCTTGATCCGACTCTTGAGGCCCTGCTCAGCGGGGCCTTTTTAATTTGTGCGTGATCATTTATGTGTGATCAATGATCTACGGAAAATGTACCTGCCCCATTACTGCATTAGGGTCTGTCCGGGAGCGCGATCATTTGCCGATCGGCCGGTGAAGGTCAATTACATTTACCGCGCACTGTTTTGATCAGCTCCCGCTCCCTACAATCCGTCCACGTCTTGAGCGCTGAGCGTCAAGGAGGACGTATGGCGGAGTTCTTCAACACCCCACTGGCAGGACCGGCGCAAGATTCCGCATTTTCCGCACCTTCCGGCCGATCCACTTCTCTGGCGGCCGCGGTTCTCACCGATGACAATCGCGTCATCGTGATCGTCGTCGCGGTCGTCGCAGTCGCTGCCCTGGTCGTCGCCAGACTGCTGGTGCGCCAGGTGCTGGCGGCCGACGAGGGCACCGACCGCATGAAGGAGATCGCGGCCGCCGTCCAGGAAGGCGCGAATGCCTATCTGGCCCGGCAGTTGCGCACTGTCGGCATCTTCGCCGTCGTGGTCTTCTTCCTGCTTCTGCTGCTACCGGCCGACAACTGGTCGCAGCGCACGGGCCGTTCGTTGTTCTTCCTGGTGGGTGCGCTTTTCTCGGCGGCCACCGGATACATCGGGATGCGGCTTGCGGTACGCAGTAATGTCCGTGTGGCCGCTGCTGCGCGTGAGGCGACTCCCGCGGAAGGCGAACCGGAAAAGGATCTCACCGCCGTTTCGCACAAGGCGATGAAGATCGCATTTCGTACCGGCGGCGTGGTCGGCATGATCACCGTGGGCCTCGGCCTGCTCGGCGCGTCCTGTGTCGTGCTCGTCTATGCCGCCGATGCCCCGAAGGTGCTGGAGGGCTTCGGCCTCGGCGCCGCACTGATCGCCATGTTCATGAGGGTCGGCGGTGGCATCTTCACCAAGGCGGCGGATGTCGGCGCCGACCTCGTCGGCAAGGTCGAACAGGGCATCCCGGAGGACGATCCGCGCAACGCGGCCACCATCGCCGACAACGTGGGCGACAACGTCGGTGACTGCGCCGGAATGGCGGCCGACCTCTTCGAGTCGTACGCCGTGACGCTCGTCGCCGCGCTCATCCTCGGCAAGGCCGCCTTCGGTGACTCCGGACTGGCCTTCCCGCTGATCGTTCCGGCGATCGGTGTGGTCACCGCGATGATCGGGATCTTCGCGGTCGCCCCGCGGCGCGCCGACCGCAGCGGAATGACCGCCATCAACCGCGGATTCTTCATCTCCGCGGTCATCTCGCTGGTGCTGGTGGCCGTGGGCGTCTTCGTCTACCTGCCGTCCTCGTACGCCGATCTGGACGGGGTCACCGACAGCGCCATCACCTCGCACGGCGGTGACCCGCGGATCTTCGCCCTGGTCGCCGTCGCCATCGGCATCGTGCTGGCCGCTCTGATCCAGCAGCTGACCGGCTACTTCACAGAGACCAGCCGGCGCCCCGTCAAGGACATCGGCAAGTCCTCGCTGACCGGTCCGGCCACCGTCGTACTCGCCGGTATCTCCATCGGTCTGGAGTCCGCCGCCTACACGGCGCTGCTGATCGGACTGGGTGTCTACGGGGCGTTCCTGCTCGGCGGTACGTCGATCATGCTGGCGCTCTTCGCGGTGGCCCTGGCGGGAACCGGGCTGCTCACCACCGTCGGTGTCATCGTCGCCATGGACACCTTCGGCCCGGTCTCGGACAACGCGCAGGGCATCGCCGAGATGTCCGGTGACGTCACGGGCGCCGGTGCGCAGGTCCTCACCGACCTGGACGCCGTCGGCAACACCACCAAGGCCATCACCAAGGGCATCGCCATCGCCACCGCCGTCCTGGCGGCGTCGGCGCTCTTCGGTTCGTACCGCGACGCGATCGCCACGGCGGTCGACGGCGTGGGGGCCAGGGCCGGGGAGATGACGCTCAGTCTGGACATCTCGCAGCCCAACAACCTGGTGGGCCTGATCCTCGGTGCCGCGGTCGTCTTCTTCTTCTCCGGTCTTGCGATCAACGCGGTGTCGCGGTCGGCCGGGGCCGTGGTCTACGAAGTGCGGCGGCAGTTCCGCGAGCACCCCGGGATCATGGACTACAGCGAGAAGCCGGAGTACGGGCGCGTCGTCGACATCTGCACCAAGGACGCCCTGCGCGAGCTCGCCACGCCCGGTCTGCTGGCTGTCCTGGCGCCCATCGCCGTCGGCTTCACGCTCGGTGTCGGAGCGCTCGGTTCCTATCTCGCGGGCGCCATCGGAACCGGCACCCTGATGGCGGTCTTCCTCGCCAACTCCGGTGGTGCGTGGGACAACGCCAAGAAGCTCGTCGAGGACGGTCACTACGGCGGCAAGGGCAGCGAGGCCCATGCCGCGACCGTCATCGGTGACACGGTCGGCGACCCGTTCAAGGACACGGCAGGGCCGGCGATCAACCCCCTGCTCAAGGTGATGAACCTGGTTGCCCTGCTCATCGCCCCGGCGGTGGTGCAGTTCAGCTACGGGCAGGACGCGAGCGCCGGCGTGCGCGCGGTGGTGACGGTGCTCGCTGTCGCGGTCATCGTCGGTGCGGTCTATGTCTCCAAGCGGCGTGGGATCGCCGTGGGTGACGGAGAAGATCCCGGTGACGGGGACGGAGACGGAGGAGGGGGCAGGCCGGCCAAGTCGCCGGGCCAGGCAGCCGTTTCGTGAGACCGCGGCCGGGGTGGATCGGTGACACATGACCGACCCCGGCTCAATGACCGGGTGGGCGGGGCATTCTGATACTCCGTCCGCCCGGTCGCGTCTCGGCCGGCATGCCGGTCCGCCGTCGGCCTGCCAGTGATCTGTGCGCCCGATCTGTACGCCTGATCTGTAAGCCGTTCGTGTGCTTGTTCGTGCATGTGTTCCTGAGCTTCGAGGGCTGTGTGGGTGAGTTGTATCTCCCTCATTTCCCTTGGTGCAAATGGCTACAAAAGGCCACTGATCGGACACCCGGCACCCGGACGGAGGGCGCCCGCCGTGTAAGTTCCGGGGCCGAGAGCCTTGGAAGGGACCGATCCGGTGAACAAGAAGCTTGCGGCCACGCTGTCCGGCGGCGCGGTACTGGTACTTACGCTGTCGGGCTGCAGCAGCGACGACAACAGCGACAAGGTGAACGACTGGGCCAAGAAGGTCTGCGACCAGGTCCAGCCCCAGCTCCAGAAGATCGCGAACGCCAACGCCGCCATCCAGCAGCAGACCGCGGACAACAGCAAGCCCGCCGACGTCCAGAAGACCGACTCGGCCGCCTTCCAGCAGATCTCGCAGGCGTACAAGGCGCTGGGCGCGGCAGTCGACTCCGCCGGGCCGCCGCCGGTCGACGGCGGCGAGACCACGCAGAAGGAGGCCGTGAAGGAGCTCGACGCGTCCTCCGCGGCGTACGCGAACCTGCAGAAGAAGGTCGACGCCCTGGAGACGAAGGACCAGGCGAAGTTCGCCGATGGGCTCAAGGGCATCGCGGACGAGCTGAACAAGATCAGCACCAGTGGTGACGAGGCGCTGAAGAAGCTTCAGTCCGGCGAGGTCGGCACCGCGATGGCGAAGCAGAAGGGCTGCCAGAAGCCGACGGCCTCGGTGCCGCCGAAGGCCGACACGGCGCCGTCCGGGGCCACGTCGCCGTCCGCCTCGCCCAGCAAGAAGTCGTGACCGGGCGGCAGCAGCGGTTGCTGTGACGCGCGGTCCATCGCGCCGGAGGCACGGTCGCGCCGATGGCCTGCTGCACCGGTGGCTGCTGTGCCGATGACAGGTCGCGCCGATGATCTGCCGCGCCGATGACGGGTTGCGCGGACGGCCCGGCTGCTCCGATGGGCGCCGGGCCGCTGCCGTTGTCAGTGGGAGCGGCCACAATGGGTGGGTGAGTACGACCAGTCTCCCCGTGCCCGACCGTTCGCCCCGGCTCCGCGAAGCCCTGCTTGCCGCCGCCTTCACCGCCGACGGGCTCCTCGACCTGCTCGGTGCGCCCGCCTACGCCGCGCTCGCCCGCAGCGAGACGGTCCCGGCGCTGCGCGCCACCCGGGGCGACTCCCCGCTCGACACGCTGGTGCGGCTCTTCCTGCTCCAGCACCCCGTTCCGTACGAGCGGGCCCGTGCCGCGCTCCCGCTGGCCGAGTGCGTCGAGGACGGCTGGGTGACCCACGTCGGCGACGAGGTGCGGGCCACGGCCGACGTACGGCCGTACAGCGGGCCCGAGGGGCAGGACTGGTACATCGTCTCCGACCTGGGCTGTGCGGTCGGTGGCGCGGGCGGCATCGGTTCGCGCGAGGAGGGCGTGGTCCTGGGTATCGGCGGGGCGTCCACCACACTCGCCGGGATCACCGTCCGTACGCCTGTCGCCTCCGCGCTCGACATCGGCACGGGCTCCGGCATCCAGGCGCTGCACGCCTCGCAGCACGCCACCCGGGTCACGGCCACCGACCTCAACCCGCGCGCGCTGGATTTCACCCGGCTGACGCTCGCGCTGTCCGGCGCGGCCCCGGCCGAGCTGCACCAGGGCTCGCTGTACGAACCGGTCGGCGCCGAGACGTACGACCTGATCGTCTCCAACCCCCCGTTCGTCATCTCGCCCGGCGCCCGCCTCACCTACCGCGACGGCGGCATGGGCGGCGACGACCTGTGCCGGACCCTGGTGCAGCAGACGGGCGACCGGCTGAACGAGGGCGGATACGCCCACTTCCTCGCCAACTGGCAGCACGTCGAGGGCGAGGAGTGGCAGAACCGGCTGAGTTCCTGGGTCCCGCACGGCTGCGACGCCTGGATCGTGCAGCGCGAGGTCCAGGACGTCACGCAGTACGCGGAGCTGTGGCTGCGCGACAGCGGCGACCACCGTACGGACCCCGCCGAGTACGCCGCGCGGTACGACGCCTGGCTGGACGAGTTCGAGGCCCGCAAGACCAAGGGCGTCGGCTTCGGCTGGATCACCCTGCGCAAGTCCGCCGCAGCCGTCGCCGGCAATCCGTCCGTCGTCATCGAGGAGTGGCCGCACGCGGTGGAGCAGCCGCTCGGACCGGCCGTCGAAGCCCACTTCGCCCGTCAGGACTACCTCCGCGAGCAGGACGACGCGGCGCTTCTGGCCGGGCACTTCACCCTGGCCGCCGAAGTCGTGCAGGAGCAGGTCGGCCTGCCGGGCGCGGAGGACCCGGAGCACGTGGTGCTCCGTCAGAACCGGGGCATGCGGCGCGCGACGAAGGTCGACGCCGTCGGCGCCGGCTTCGCGGGCGTGTGCGACGGGACGCTGCCCGCAGGCCGGATCCTCGACGCGATCGCCCAGTTGATGAACGAGGACCCGGTGCTGCTGCGTGACCGGACCCCGCAGGCGATCCGGCTGCTGGTCGAGGAGGGCTTCCTGGATCCGGTTCCTCCGGTGGGCTGATCGCGCCGCCCCGCCCACTGGGTCCCGCCCCCGCCCACTGCGCCCCGCTGCCGTCCGCCGCGTCGCGCCCCCGCCCGCCTCGCCTCGCCCCGGCAGGTCCGGTGACGGGGCCGGGCTTGCCGGGCTCCGTTCCCGTGCCGGCGCTCACTGCCGTACGTGAGGAAGGGCCTCGCCACCAGCGGCTTCGGGTCCGCCGCCGCCGGTGCGTCGCGGCGTCCGCGGATTCCGGATGGTGCTCGGGCGAGGATTCCGGATGGCGCTCCTGCGTCCGTGGGGCGGAAGCGGGTGATTCCGGCCATTCACCCGGGGTTCGCATCGTCGACGCCCTGGGGTGGCAGCCTCCTCCTGACCGGAGGGGGCGCATGCCCCGGCCGGGCGGCGACAGGGAGGCGTACGGGCATGGAGAGCGGACCTGCGGTCTTCGCCGGAGCGGCGTTCGCGCTGTTCGGCGCCGCGCTGCTGCTGTGGACGGGGGCGCGTGTGCTGCACCGCGCGCCGGTGGCGCACGGTGTGAGCCCCGTCGCCTCCGCCACTCTCGCCACTGTGTTCGGCGTACTTTTTCTCGTCCTCGGTGTGTGGTGCTTCACCCGTATCTGATTCACTCCCCACCGGTCCGGTCTTCTCCTCACCGGCCCCGGTCGGGAACCCGCAGGGCACGGCGGGCAGTGGCGGGGAACACGCCCGGACCGTACGCGGCCCGCCGCCGACGCCCGCAGTGCCGCAACAGCACCCGGAAACCCGCAGGCAGCGGCCGCGCACAGGGCGGACCGGACGGTCCGGGCGGCAGGAATGGCGGAAGTCGGGTTACCGTTCGAGTGGCCGTTGCGGGCTTTTGCCGTTTGACACGGGGGCGGGTTGTACCGTCACACTCCGCAGCGACAGCACCGTCGGTAGCGTCATCGCGCTGCCCGGATGCCCACCGAGCGTCGACCGGAGAGAAGAGCGAAGTTGTCCCCGACCAGCGAGACCGCACAGGGCGGCCGCCGACTCGTCATCGTCGAGTCGCCTGCCAAGGCGAAGACGATCAAGGGCTACCTCGGCCCCGGATACGTCGTCGAGGCGAGCGTCGGGCACATCCGCGACCTGCCGAACGGCGCCGCAGAGGTTCCGGACGAGTACACCGGCGAGGTCCGTCGGCTCGGCGTCGACGTCGAGCATGACTTCCAGCCCGTCTATGTCGTCAACGCGGACAAGAAGGCACAGGTCAGGAAGCTCAAGCAGCTGCTGGCCGAGTCCGACGAACTCTTCCTCGCCACCGATGAGGACCGCGAGGGCGAAGCCATCGCGTGGCACCTGCAGGAAGTCCTGAAGCCCAAGGTCCCGGTCCACCGGATGGTGTTCCACGAGATCACCAAGGACGCGATCCGGGCCGCCGTCGCCAACCCGCGCGAGCTCAACCAGCGCATGGTCGACGCCCAGGAGACCCGCCGCATCCTCGACCGCCTCTACGGCTACGAGGTCTCGCCGGTCCTGTGGAAGAAGGTCATGCCGCGCCTGTCGGCCGGCCGTGTCCAGTCCGTGGCGACCCGTCTCGTCGTCGAGCGGGAACGCGAGCGCATCGCCTTCCGCTCCGCCGAGTACTGGGACCTCACCGGCACCTTCGCCACCGGCCGTCCCGGTGACGCCTCCGACCCGTCGACCCTCGCCGCCCGGCTGAGCGCGGTCGACGGCCGCCGCATCGCCCAGGGCCGCGACTTCGGTCCGGACGGGCAGCTGAAGTCCGGCTCCGGCCAGGTGCTGCACCTGGACGAGACGAACGCCCGCGCCCTGGCCGCCGCGCTCGCCGACGCCACGTTCGCCGTACGGTCCGTCGAGTCGAAGCCGTACCGCCGCTCCCCGTACGCCCCGTTCCGTACGACGACCCTCCAGCAGGAGGCGAGCCGGAAGCTGGGCTTCGGGGCCAAGGCCACCATGCAGGTCGCGCAGAAGCTGTACGAGAACGGCTTCATCACCTATATGCGTACCGACTCCACGACCCTCTCGGACACCGCGGTCGCCGCGGCCCGTGCGCAGGTCACCCAGCTCTACGGCGCCGACTACCTGCCGGACAAGCCGCGCACGTACGCCGGGAAGGTCAAGAACGCGCAGGAGGCGCACGAGGCGATCCGCCCCTCCGGCGACCGCTTCCGCACCCCCGCCGAGACCGGCCTGAGCGGCGACCAGTTCCGGCTCTACGAGCTGATCTGGAAGCGGACCGTCGCCTCCCAGATGAAGGACGCGGTCGGCAACTCCGTCACCGTCAAGATCGGTGGCCGGGCGAGCGACGGCCGGGACGCCGAGTTCTCCGCGTCCGGCAAGACGATCACCTTCCACGGCTTCATGAAGGCGTACGTCGAGGGTGCCGACGACCCGAACGCCGAGCTCGACGACCGCGAGCGGCGCCTCCCGCAGGTCGCCGGGGGCGACGCGCTGTCCGCCGAGGAGATCTCGGTCGACGGCCACGCCACCAAGCCGCCGGCCCGCTACACCGAGGCCTCGCTGGTCAAGGAGCTCGAAGAGCGCGAGATCGGCCGCCCGTCGACGTACGCGTCGATCATCGGCACGATCCTGGACCGCGGCTACGTCTTCAAGAAGGGCACGGCGCTCGTCCCGTCGTTCCTCTCCTTCGCCGTGGTCAACCTGCTGGAGAAGCACTTCGGCCGGCTCGTCGACTACGACTTCACCGCGAAGATGGAGGACGACCTCGACCGCATCGCGCGCGGTGAGGCCCAGTCCGTGCCGTGGCTGAAGCGCTTCTACTTCGGTGCGGGCGCCGGCGACACGACCGGAGCGGGGGCGGCCTCCGACGCGGGCAACGGCGACGGCGACCACCTCGGCGGCCTGAAGGAGCTCGTCACCGACCTCGGTGCGATCGACGCGCGGGAGATCTCCTCCTTCCCCGTCGGCAACGACATCAAGCTCCGGGTCGGCCGCTACGGCCCGTACATCGAGCGCGGTGAGAAGGACGCCGAGGGCCACCAGCGCGCGGACGTGCCGGAGGAACTGGCGCCCGACGAGCTGTCCGTGGAGTACGCGGAGGAGCTGCTGGCCAAGCCGAGCGGCGACTTCGAGCTCGGCGCGGACCCGGTCACCGGCCACCAGATCATCGCCAAGGACGGGCGCTACGGCCCGTACGTCACCGAGGTGCTGCCCGAGGGCACCCCGAAGACCGGCAAGAACGCGGTGAAGCCGCGGACCGCCTCGCTCTTCAAGTCCATGGCCCTGGACACGGTGACGCTGGCCGACGCGCTCAAGCTGATGTCGCTGCCGCGCGTCGTCGGTGAGGACGCCGAGGGCGTCGAGATCACCGCGCAGAATGGCCGCTACGGCCCGTACCTGAAGAAGGGCACGGACTCGCGTTCGCTCACCTCCGAGGACCAGCTGTTCGACATCACGCTCGAAGAGGCCCTCGCGGTCTACGCCCAGCCCAAGCAGCGCGGCCGGGCGGCCGCCAAGCCGCCACTGAAGGAGCTGGGCACGGACCCGGTGAGCGGGGCTCCGGTCGTGGTCAAGGACGGCCGCTTCGGCGCGTACGTCACCGACGGCGAGACCAACGCGACGCTGCGCACCGGCGACAGCGTCGAGGACATCACGCCGGAGCGCGGCTACGAACTGCTCGCCGAGAAGCGCGCCAAGGGGCCCGCCAAGAAGAAGACGGCGAAGAAGGCCCCGGCCAAGAAGAGCGCGGCGACCACGAAGAAGACCGCTGCCAAGAAGACGACGGCGGCGACGGCCAAGAAGACCGCGGCGAAGAAGACGACGGCCGCGAAGAAGACGACCGCCAAGAAGACTGCTGCGGCGAAGAAGACGGCTGCGGCGTCCGTGGAGGACTGAGCGGTACGCGTCGAGCACGCCGGAGGGGGCTGGGTGTTCCAGCCCCCTCCGGCGTTTGCGTGGCCCGGCGGGCCGGGGCGTGCGGGGGGAGGGCTGGGGCGTGCTGGGGAGGTGGACCGGTGCGGCGGGTGGGCGCCTGCGGCGGGCCTGTTCCCCCACCCGACCCTTCCCGTGACCGGGGCTCCGCCCCGGACCCCGCTCCTCAAGCGCCGGAGGGGCCGGCTGTTCCGCCGGAGGGGCTGGAAAAGCCGGGGACGCCGGGTGGGGTCGGAAGGCCTGGAACGGCTCCGGCGCCCATATGTTCGGACGGGGCCTCCGGGGACCCCATCGCTCCGGATAGGCTGGGCGGATGACGCGAGCCGAGCAGCCAACGGTCGTGAGCCCCACCTCCGACACACTTGCCGCAGACTCACGCGAGCGCGCCGTACGAGCCCTGTTGCGTGTTCCCCCGCTGAAGCGGTTGTGGAGCGCGCAGCTCGTCGGCAGTACCGGCGATGCACTCGCCCTTCTCGTGCTGGTGCTGATGTCGCTGCAAGCGGCGGTCCTCGAGGGCTCATTCGGAGCCGGGTACCGAGGGGCGGCCTTTGCCGTCGCCGCGGTGTTCGGTGCCCGGATCCTTGCCACCCTGCTCTTCGGAGCCGTACTCCTCGGGCCGCTGACGACGCTCACCGCGCCCGGCGGACCGCTGGACCGGCGGTGGCTGATGATCGGGACGGACGGGCTGCGGCTCGCGCTGCTGGTCGTCGCACCGCTGTGGATCGACTGGATGCCCGACAAGGCACTCATGATGATCCTCATCACCGTCTTCGTCGTCGGCGCGGCCGAACGCCTGTGGACGGTCGCCAAGGACGGCGCCGCCCCCGCGCTGCTGCCCGCCCCGCCCCCCGAGGGCGCCGCGGTACGCCCGCTGCCCGACCACCTCGACGCACTGCGCCGGCTCTCCATCCGTACCGACTTCGCCGCGATCCCGGCCGCGGCGGTCGTCCTGCTGATCGCCACCCTCGTCGGCAACCTGCTGGGCTCGGGCCTGGAGTGGTTCTCGATCCACCAGGCGGCCCTCGGCTCGTACGTCGCGGCCGGACTCTTCTCGGCGTCGATCTCCACCCTGTACTTCCTGGAACTGCCCGGTACGCAGACCCCCCGCCCGCGCTCGCCGCTGGAGGGCCTGCGGCGGCCGTCGACCGGCAGCGGACCCGACCGGGGCCGCACCGGGGCCGTCCCGCTGATCGTCGGCGCATCGGCCGCGGTCGCCGGGGCCATCGCCGCAGCCGCCGCGGCCTCGGTGCTGCACGCCGCCGACCTGGGCGGCGGACCCGCCACCTTCGCGCTGCTGATCCTCGCCCTGACCGGTGCCACGGGCGTCGGCATCCGGACCGCGGAGAAGGTGCTGCCCACCCTGTCGCGGCGCCGGCTGCTCGCCCTGGCCACCGCCGTCACCGGCATCGCGCTGCTCGCCATGGGTCTCGTGCCGGACACGGCGACCGTGCTGATGATCGCGGTGCTCGCCGGATACGCCGCGGGCGTCGCCGCCCACACCGGTCATGTCCTGGTCGACCAGGAGACCGAGGAGTTCCGCCGGGCCAGGACCACCGAGCACCTCCAGGCCGTCGTACGGGTCCTCATCGCGCTCGGCGCGCTCGCGGGCCCGCTGCTGGCCGCCGCGATCGGCGCCCACCGGCTGGTCTCGGGCGACTTCGTGTTCGAGCACGGTGGAGCGGCCTTCGCCCTGATGCTGATCGGCGCACTGCTGCTGCCGGTCGCCGTGATCGTCCTCGCCAAGACGGACGACCGCTCCGGAGTGCCGCTGCGCCGCGATCTGCGGGAGGCGCTGCGCGGCGGCGACCCGGCCGTCGCCCCCGCCGCGACCGGCTTCTTCATCGCCCTGGAGGGTGGCGACGGCGCGGGCAAGTCCACCCAGGTCGAGGCGCTCGCCGAGTGGATCCGCGCCAAGGGCCACGAGGTCGTCGTCACCCGCGAACCGGGCGCGACGCCGGTCGGCAAGCGGCTGCGCTCGATCCTGCTCGACGTCTCGTCGGCCGGCCTGTCCAACCGGGCCGAGGCGCTGCTGTACGCCGCCGACCGCGCCGAGCACGTCGACTCGGTCGTCCGCCCGGCGCTGGAGCGCGGTGCGATCGTCATCTCCGACCGTTACATCGACTCGTCCGTCGCCTACCAGGGCGCGGGCCGCGACCTCTCCCCGACCGAGATCGCCCGGATCTCTCGCTGGGCGACGAGCGGGCTCGTACCGCATCTGACGGTGCTGCTGGACGTCGATCCGGAGACCGCGCGGGAACGGTTCACCGAGGCTCCCGACCGGCTGGAGTCCGAGCCGCCGGAGTTCCACGCCCGGGTGCGGTCCGGCTTCCTGACGCTGGCCGCGGCCGACCCGACCCGCTACCTGGTCGTGGACGCGGGCCAGGACCCGGAGTCGATCACCACGGTCGTACGTCACCGGCTCGACCAGCTCCTTCCGCTCTCCGAGGCCGAGATCAAGGCCCAGGAGGAGGCGCGCAAGGCGGCCGAGGAGGAGGCCAGGCGCAAGGCCGAGGAAGAGGCGGCCCGCAAGGCCGAGGAGGAGCGGCTGGAGCGCGAGCGGCAGGAACAGCTCGCCAAGCTCCGTGCCGAGGAGGAGGAGCGCAAGGCCCGCGAGCTGGAGGAAGCACGCCGGCGCGAGGCCGAACGCCAGGCGGAGGAGGCCCGCCAGCGGGCCGAGGAAGCCCGCCGGGTGGCCGAGGAGGAGCGGGTCCGGCGAGAGGCCGAGGAAGCGGCCCGTGAGGCCGAGCAGGCCAGGCTGCGCAGGCAGGCCGAGGAGGAGGCGCGGCTGCGCAAGGAGGCCGAGGCCCTGCGGCTGGAGAAGCAGCGCAAGGCCGAAGAGGCGCTGTTGCGGGCCGAGGAGGCCCGCAGGCGGGCGGAGGCCGAGGCCGCCGCCGCGGCGGAGAAGGCCCGTGCGGAGGCCGCCGCCGCCGCGTCCGTACCGGAGAACGAGATCACGGTGCCGACGCCGATCGTCGACCCGAACGACGTGACGCAGCAGGTGCCTGCGCCGGACAGTTCGCCCACGTCCTCCGACGAGGCCGAGACGGCGATGATCCCCAAGATCCAGGACCGGTCGGAACGGCCCGGTGCGGCGGACGAGACGGCGGTCCTTCCGCCGGTGCGGGACGCCCGGGGTGTCCGGGACGTTCGTGAGACGAATCCGGCGGACCGGATTCCGCGGGGCATCTTCCGCGACGAGCGCCCGTCGGGCTCCGTGCCGGAGAGTGAGAACGAGCGCACCCGTGAGCTTCCGCAGATCGACGATCCGCACGCGGGTGCCTCGCGGCCGGTCCAGGATCACCGGGAAGGCCAGGAGCGTCCCGCCCGCCGTCCTCGTCCCGACTGGGCCGAGGAGACCCCGCTGGACGATCTGCCGACGCTGGCGGACGAGCTGCTGGGCGATCACGGCGACCATCACGACGACGGGGACTCGGGCCGCTCGGGCCGGGGACGTCGCCCGCGTCGCTGATCCGTGACGGCTGCCGGGCCGGGACCGCCCGCCCGGCAGCCGCCGGACCGCCTTGTTGCCGGGATTGTCAGACCCGTCCCCCACAATGGGTGTCGGATCGGAGAAGCCGGATCGACAAGCAGCGACATCAGAGCTGCGCGGCGGCACCGCACGACGGCCGCGCAGCGCGCACACCACCGGAAGGGCGGTGACTCATGACCGTATGGGACGACCTGGTCGGCCAGGACCGGGTGCAGGAGCAGCTCGGCGCCGCCGCCCGGGACGCCGATGCGCTGGTCACCGCCCACTCCGCGGGAGAGTCGGTCCCGCCGGGGTCGAAGATGACCCACGCCTGGCTGTTCACGGGACCGCCGGGCTCCGGCCGCTCCACCGCCGCCCGTGCCTTCGCCGCCGCCCTCCAGTGCACCAGCCCCGACCGCGCCCTGGGCGGCGCACCAGGCTGCGGCTTCTGCGACGGCTGCCACACCAGCCTCATCGGCACACACGCCGACGTGGAAGTGGTCCGGACCGATCTGCTCTCCATCGGTGTGAAGGAGACCCGCGAGCTGGTCCGCCGTGCCCAGCTCTCCCCGGCCGTCGGCCGCTGGCAGGTCATCGTCCTGGAGGACGCCGACCGGCTCACCGAGGGCGCGGGGAACGTACTGCTGAAGGCGGTCGAGGAGCCCGCGCCCCGGACGGTGTGGCTGCTCTGCGCGCCCTCCCTCGAAGACGTGCTGCCCACCATCCGCTCCCGATGCCGCCACCTCACGCTGCGCACGCCCCCGGTCGACGCGGTCGCCGATGTCCTGATCAGGCGGGACGGCATCGATCCGGAGCGGGCCGCGTCCGCCGCCCGAGCCACTCAGGGCCACATCGACAGGGCCCGCCGCCTCGCGACCGACGAGCGGGCCCGCTCTCGCCGCGCCGCCGTGCTCAAACTCCCGTTGCGGGTCGAGGACATCGGGGGCTGCCTCAAGGCCGCCCAGGAGCTGATCGACACCGCCACCGATGACGCCAAGCAGGTCTCCGAGGAGGTCGACGTCAAGGAGACGGAAGAGATGAAGGCCGCACTCGGCGCCGCCGCCGGGGGACGGCTGCCGCGCGGCACCGCAGGGGTGATGAAGGAGCTGGAGGACAGGCAGAAGCGCCGCAAGACGCGCACGCAGCGCGACAGCCTCGATCTCGCGCTCACCGACCTGACCGGCTTCTACCGTGACGTGCTGGCCATCCAGCTGGGCTCGCGGATCGCCATCGCCAATGGGGACGTCCAGGACGCCCTCGACCGCATCGCCCGCTCCTCCACGCCCGAGCGCACCCTGCGCCGGATAGAGGCGGTGACCGCCTGCCGCCGGGCGCTGGACCGCAATGTGGCGCCGCTGCTCGCGGTGGAGGCGATGACGATGGCGCTGCGAGTGGGCTGACACCACCCGTTCCCGGTCGGCCACCCACACCCGCGCATCCGCACCCGGCCCGTTCACGATCGCTCATTCACGATCGCTCATTCACCCGTACGAGGAGCGAATCGGGCGAATCGCCACCCGGCCACTACGCTCCGGGGATGGACACCAGGCGCTCGCTCCGCATTCTCGCCACCGCGCTCGGCACGGCCGGCCTTCTCATCTCCGGCTGCACCAGCGGCAGTTCGACGAGCAGCTCGCCGTCCGCATCGCCCGCGCCGTCCGTCCCCGCCGAGCTCAAGTCGTACTACGCGCAGCAACTGAGGTGGCGGGACTGCGGCGTCGAGGGGTTCCAGTGCACAACGATGAAGGCACCACTGGACTACAAGAAACCGGACAGCGGCGATATCGAACTGGCCGTCTCCCGCAAGAAGGCGACCGGACCCGGCAAGCGGATCGGCTCCCTCCTGGTGAACCCGGGCGGCCCCGGCGGCTCGGCCATCGAGTACCTCCAGAGCTACGCGGCCCTCGGCTACCCGGCCCAGGTCCGGGCCCGCTACGACATGGTCGCCGTCGACCCGCGCGGAGTGGCCCGCAGCGAGCCCGTCGTATGCCTCACCGGTCCGCAGATGGACACCTACACCCAGGTCGACCAGACCCCGGACGACGCCGGCGAGGTCACCGAGCTGAGCGGCGCGTTCAAGCAGTTCGCGGGCGGCTGCGAGAAGCGCTCCGGCGAGATCCTGCCCCATGTCTCCACCGTCGAGACCGCCCGCGACATGGACATCCTGCGATCCCTGCTCGGCGACGAGAAGCTGCACTACGTCGGGGCGTCGTACGGCACCTACCTCGGTGCGACGTACGCCGGACTCTTCCCCGCCCGGGTCGGCCGGCTGGTCCTCGACGGCGCGATGGACCCGTCGCTCGACGCCGTCGACCTGAACCGCGAGCAGACCACGGGCTTCGAGACCGCGTTCCAGGCCTTCGCCGCCGACTGCGTGAAGAAGAAGGACTGCCCGCTCGGCACCACCTCGACCGCCGATGCCGCCACCCGACTGAAGCGGCTCTTCACCGACCTCGACGCCCGGCCGATCGCCACCGGTGACTCCCGCAGGCTCACCGAATCCCTGGGCACCACGGGGGTCATCGCCGCCATGTACGACGAGTCGGCCTGGCCGCAGCTCCGCGAGGCCCTCGCCGCTGCCCAGAAGGGCGACGGCTCCGGTCTGCTCTCCCTGTCGGACAGCTACTACGAACGCCGGCCGAACGGCACGTACGCCAACCTCATGTTCGCCAACGCCGCTGTGAACTGCCTGGACCAGCCGCCCGCCTTCGCCGACACCAAGGCCGTCACCCGGGCCGTCCCCGCCTTCGAGAAGGCGTCCCCGGTCTTCGGCAAGGCCTTCGCCTGGACGGCTCTGAACTGCGCCTACTGGCCGGTCCCGGCCACCGGTACCCCGCACCGCATCGAGGCGAAGGGCGCGGCCCCGATCGTCGTGGTCGGCACGATCCGCGACCCGGCCACCCCGTACAAGTGGGCCCGGTCCCTGGCCGGCCAGCTCTCCTCCGGCACCCTCCTCACCTACCGGGGCGACGGCCACACGGCGTACGGCCGCGGCAGCGACTGCATCGACACGGCGATCAACACCTACCTCCTGGAAGGCACCCCGCCGACCAAGGACAAGATGTGCTCCTGACCACCCCGCCTCGCCGCTGACCTGCGGAAACGGCCCGGAATGAGGCTGGTACGGAGCACCCCCGGAAACTGTGTAGACTTGGCGACGCTGCTGATCGCACCATGGTGCGACAGGGTGTGCCGCCTTAGCTCAGTTGGCCAGAGCAACGCACTCGTAATGCGTAGGTCTCGGGTTCGAATCCCGAAGGCGGCTCTGTGGAAGCCTCAGGACTCACTCGCCGTGACCTGGGGCTTTTGCTTTTCTGTGACCTTCCCCGGTGGGGGTTGAAGCGCTCAGCGAGCCGGCCGACGGCGATGTGAGGCCGAGGTGCGGCTATTTCTGCAGCGGCGCTGCAGAGGTGTGGCCAGGACGTGTGAGCCGGGAGCCGGCGAGACAGCAGTCGCTTTGTTCGATCTCCACAAGCACCGAGGTCGGCTGGTGACGTCGCGGCGACGATGTCGGGGCGCGCAAACTGGGTGGATTCGCGGGACTTGGACCTGGAATGCTTCATGGCTATGGCAGCAACTAGTTTCGCCCTCCCTGAGCGTTACTGGCCCAGGGCCGCCGTTACATGCGGGAACTCCGCAGAGCGGTCGAGGCGTACTGGTACGCCACCATGGAGGACCCGGAGGCTGCGGCCTTGGAGATTCGCAGGGTGGCGACGGCTGTCAACGTGCTCGACGAAGCCGTCTTCCAGAACGCTTTCGGCGACACCTACAAGAAGCATCGCGCTCAAGATCCGCTGGGCAAGGTCGTCATGGGTCTGGAGCTGATCCGCAACTGCGAGGAACACTCCCCTGTGCTCTACGGCGATCTCCTCGTCGGGGGAACCGTGTTCGGTGTCCCGATGCGATATCGCGGTGATCGGACGCGCAGCGTCTATCGGTGGGCGCGGTACGCGGACATGCCGACCGACTATGTGGAGTTGGAACCTTCCGCGCCGGTCTCGCAGAAGCGAGCTCGCGGAGAGGCTCAGGACGCCTATCGCAAGGAAGTGGCGGACCGCCCTGTCATCGACACCGTCTTCGATGCGATGCGTTTCTTCCAGGAACTCGACCCGCGGTTGGTGGCAGACGCGCCTCCCGCCGTGTTGCGCTGGGCCTTTGCTGAAACGGTCGACGCCGAGGCACTCGTCGAAGTACGCATCTGAGCGCGCCTCAGCGGGCTGTCAGGCCGGCGTTGGTGAAGCGTCGCATCAGCGAGGACTTGCCGCGGTGCTGTTCGCGCAGGTCGTGCAGGCGCCGGGCGAACTCCTCGGGGGTGCCCGCCCGGTCGTGGAGCTCGCGGAGATCCTTCAGCAGGGTGACGGCGTTGTCGTAGGGGCCGGGCTGCTTCTGTCCGATCAGGTGGGCGATGTCCTGCCAGGCTTGCTCCGTGTTCTCGGCCAGGCGGTCCAGGTGGCTCTCGCGAGCCCGCTGTTCGGCTCGGCGGGCCTGGGTGCGGGCCTGCTCTTGCTGCCGCGTGTGCTCGCTGCGCACCTCGTGGGCGGCGTCGAGGAGCTCCGCGGCTGAGCGGCGCCGGGAAGCGGTGGACGGTTCGGCCGTGTCACGGGACGCGGCGCGGTGGCGGGCCAGCAGAGTGGGGCCCGGTTGCGGGGCGGTGCCCAGGGCTGCGTCCAACAGCAGGGTGTCCTTCTCGTGTGGTGGCAGGGCGCGGATCCAGGCGGTGAGCGCGTCCTTGTCGATTGCCTGGGAAGGGGCGGCACCGCTGGCGCGGGCAGCCGCGGTGAGCAGATGAGGGTCGACGTGAAGGAAGTCGGCCAAGGCCTGCTGCGGGCCGGTGAGTCGGGCAAGGCCGACGGGTACGGGCGGCTCGACGGTGGAGGTGTACTCGTCCTCTTCGACGTCCTCCTCCAGCTCCCAGCGAGTGAGCGCGGAGAGCCAGGCCAGATAGAGGGGGCGCAGGTCGCCTGCGGCGAGTTCGGTACGCAGGGTGGTGAAGGAGGCGAGGGTGAAGGAGGTCTCGAAGTCCCACTCGCCGCCGTCCTCGGCATCGTAGGAGAAGTCGAGCAGAAGGCGCCCTTTCCTGGTCCAGCAGGTCAAGGCGTCTTCCGCGCAGTACGGTTCGGCGCTGCGGGCGGGCAGCAGTGCGGTGGGCAGGCGCAGCAGCAGACGCCGCGAGCCCCAGTTGGCGAAGTACAGATGGGCGTCGTACATCTGCTCCATCAGTTTGCGCTCATCGCCGCGGAAGTTGCCGTAGTGGTACTCGTTGACGAAGTGCGTCGCGCTGATCCGGGCCCGGCTCGACAGCGCCCGCACCCCTTCGAGCTCGTCCTTCGTCAACGGTCGGTCGATGGCCTGGAACTCGTAGTACTGGTACTCGCTCACATCCGTGCAGACTACCGACAGGCGCTGCGGCTCATCTCACGGGACTTGGACGTGATGCCTCGTTCGGGGCCCATCCACGGTTACGGTCCTGGCGGTGCCGTGGGGTTCGTAGGATCGAGCCGAGAACGACGGGCCCGCAGGGGTCGGAGGGCAGGCGTGTGGTGGCGGAACCGAGGGAACTGCTGGCTGGGCTGCTCGGCGGGGCGAAGGCGGCGGGGGCTTTCAGTGCCCGGCTGGAGGCGCCGGTGGCCGGCCTGGGCCTTGAGGTGGCCGGGGTCGGGCCGGTGAGCCTTCCGCTGCGGGCGCCCCAGGTGAAGCGGCTGATCTCGGTGGCACGGCCGGCGTTGTTCGGGAGGGGCGAACAGACGCTGAGCGACACCAGTGTGCGTGACACCTGGCAGATCCTGCCGGATCAGCTCAGCCTTGCTGGTCCTTCCTGGCCGTCGCTGCTGAGTGGCGCGCTGGAGCATTTCCGGGACGCTCTCGGGCTCCCGGCGGCGACTCGGCTGCGGGCTGAGCCGCACGCGATGCTGGTGTACGGCAAGGGCCAGTTCTTCCTTCCGCACCAGGATTCGGAGAAGGACGACGCCATGGTGGGCACGCTGGTGCTCTCCCTGCCTTCGGCGCACACGGGGGGAGAGCTGGTCGTCGAGCACGCCGGGCACCAGTGCGCCTACCGCGCCTCGAAGACGGATCTGAGCCTCGTCGCCTTCTATGCCGACTGTCGGCACCAGGTCACTCCGGTCCGAACCGGGTACCGGGTGACGCTCACCTTCAACCTGCTCGCCGAGCCGGGGACTTCGGCAGAGGCGTCCGGACCGCTGGCGGAGATTGCGCACAGTCTGGGCCGGCACTTCGGCTCGCCCGCCAAACCGCGCTACGGCACCCGCGAGTTGGATCCGCCGACCCGGCTCGTGTACCTGCTCGATCACGAGTACACCCAGCGGGGCCTGAGCTGGGAGCGGCTCAAGGGCGCCGACGCGGGGCGTGCCGCTCTGCTGCGTGCCGCCTCCGGGCAGGCCGGGTGTGAGTCGGTGCTCGCCCTGGCCGAGGTGAAAGAGACCTGGGATGCCTATCCCGAAGGGGACGATCCCTGGGACGACCACTGGTACGACGAGGATGAGGACGGGGATGCGGGCGAGGACGGGGAGGTCGGTGATGCGGGTGAGGACGGGGACTACGTCCTCCAGGAACTGATCGACGACGAGATCACCCTGGGCTGGTGGACCGGCCTGGACGGCACCGGTGGCGAAGAGATCTCGTTGCGGGTTCACGACTACGAGGTGTGCGCGAGTACCGCGAGCGCGGATCTGACGCCCTACGACTCCCAGTACGAGGGCTACATGGGCAACTACGGCAACACGCTGGACCGCTGGTACCGGCGGGCCGCGGTTGTCGTGTGGCCGCGTGAGCGGGCCTTCGCGGCACGCGGCGAGGCCGGATCGCGGTGGGCCCTGGAGGAACTGCGCGTCGGCATCGCGCGGGGCGACCTGGACCGGGCGCGCGACCAGGCCCAGGCCCTCGCACCGTTCTGGAAGCACACCTGTCCGCAACCCGAGCTGCTGGACTGCGCGCTGCAGGTGGCGGTGGGCCTGGGTGCGGCCGAGACCGCGGCGATGCTGCTGGAGCCGTTCCGGGCGGGTGCGCTCGGCCCGGAGCACGCGGGCGGACTGGCCGCGGCAGCCGAGCGGTACGGGACCGGGTGGATGCGCCCGGTCGTCGACGCCTGGTTCGCATCGGAGCACCGCCTCCAGCCGCAGCAGGACCAATGGACCGAGCGGTTGCCGGAACTGTGCGCGGCGCTGCGCGCCCATCGGGCGCTGGCGGTGGCACGGCGGCTGTCCGCCGGGGTTTGGGCTGCGGTGGACAGCGGCCTGCGGCTGTGGACCACGACCGGGCCGGCCGAGATCCGCCGTGCGCAGCTGCAACAGCTGGCCCTGCCGCTGCGACACGTCCTGGCGGCGGCCGACGAAGAGCTGCGGGACGGGATCCTGGCAGCCCTGCGCGAACGCGAGGACACGGTACTCGAGTGCCTGATGCCGCTGCTGCGCCACGCCGCGGAGGCGAGCGCGTCGGCCGAGCGGGGCGTGGCGGGGCTCGACGTCATCGCGCGGAACTGCGCGGACCGGCTCCGCGCGGTGTGCGAGCGGCCGCCGCGAGCTGCTGACGACTGGTCAGTGGCCTGGGCCGGGTGCGGCTGCGAGCCGTGTGGTGTCCTCGGCGCGTTCCTCGGCTCCCGGTCGAGGCGGGTCCTTGAATGGCCGCTGGTGAAGGAAGGGCGGCGGCATGTGCACACCAGGATCGACTCGGCCGAGCTCCCGGTGCACCACCAGACCAGGCGGCAAGGGCGCCCGTACACGCTGGTACTGACGAAGACCGAGGAGCTGTTCACCCGTGAACAGACGGTCCGCAGCCAGGCAGCGGCGGACCTGGCATGGCTGATGTCTGTGCGGAACGGATGACTGAGGCTTCCGGCTCGGCAGCCTCGTCGCGCAGGTACGGCCCCGGCCGGCGTGCGCGGCCACGGTCTCTGCGGCGGTGGAGTCGGTGCCCGCGTGCTTGAGCGTGTTGGTCCGGGCTTCTTGGCTGTGCGGTGGATGGCGAGCTGGACACCGCTGCCCGGCGCGTAGAGATCGCCCACGGTCCGGTAGGTCACGGTCAGCCCCGCGCCCACCGGGGCCTAGTCACGGCCCCTGGGCTGCGGGCTGAGTAGCCGCCGCCCTCCTGTTCCTCGCGCAGCACGCCCAGAACGCGGCGTAGCTCGCCCATGGCCTGGCGGCTGGTGTCGCCCAGGATGCGCAGGGCCTCGGCGGACCGCTCGTTGCGGTGGGCGGCGAGGGGCACGGCGCCGTCGGCGAGACCGATCATGACCGAGAGGTTGAGGCCAACGACGTCGCGCATCTCGCGCGCGACCCGGGAGCGCTCCACCGCCGCGGTGGGCCGGACACGCTGATTGCGCTCCATCTCCAGGCGGGCGGCCCGGTCCCTCCAGCGCAGTCAGGCACATCTGGCGGATACGGAGCGTCAGGCCGATGGCGGCAGTGAGGCCACGTTCTTTTGGGGCGCGGGGTGCACTCGTCTGGGTGCTCGTGTACGGCTCGGGCGCGGTTGCCCTGTGTGTGTCGCAACCGCAACACTCGATACGCCGACCCTACGTGTGTCGTAGTATCGAAGAATGCTGTTCGCCACGCCCTCCCTGACCCCGGACGATCATCGCGTCATTGACGAGATTGAGGTGCTCCGTACCGAGTTCCGTCACCGGCTCGCCCAGCCCCGCCGTTGGGAAGGACAGCTGCGCCGCTCGCTCACTGCGGCTGCTGTGCGGGGATCAACCCATATCGAGGGCTACACGATCAGCGCCGAGGACGCCGAGACTCTGATGGCCGGCGGGGACATCTCCCCCGATACCGACGAGGTAACCCGCAACGCCGTCACCGGGTACCGCGACGCCCTCACCTATATCCAGCGTGCGTCGGGCTTCCGGATCTTCTCCTGGGACCACACCCTGCTCTCGGCCCTGCACTTCATGATGGCCCGGGCTGCCGACGAAGAGGTACGCCCCGGCGAGTACCGAATCAACGGTGTCTGGGTCTCCGGCGGTCCTAACCGGCCGCCCGTCTACTCGGCTCCGGCCCCCGAGCAGGTGCCCGCGCTGATGGATGAGCTTCTGCACTGGCTCGCGGAGGAGGATACCGGCGCTCCGGCTCTTGTACGCGCCTCTATGGCTCACCTCAACCTGGTCTCCATCCACCCCTGGCGTGACGGCAACGGCCGGATGTCCCGGGCCGTCCACACGCTCGTCCTGGCGCGCGAGGGCGTCCTCGCCCCCGAGTTCTCCAGCATCGAGGAGTGGCTCGGCGCGGACGACTTCAACACCCGCGAGTACTACGCCGCGCTGCGCACCGTCCAGGCCGGTTCCTGGCAGCCTCAGCGTGATGCCGCCTCCTGGATCAGGTTCTGCCTTACTGCCCACCACCTCCAGGCCCAGGAAGTGCAGCGCCGCTTCGAAGCGGCGGCACGCCTCTGGTTCCGCTTGGAGCGTCTCGCAGGCGAGCATCGCCTTGACGGGCGCACGGTCTCGGCCCTGTACGCCGCCACGCAGGGGCATCTGCGCCGTACGACCTACCAGGCCGAGGAAGCCCTCACCCGCGACCAGGCCCTCGCCGACCTCCGCACCCTGCGCCAGTTGGACCTCATCGAGCCCATCGGCCACGCCCGTACTCAGCGGTACATCGGAGGTCCCTCTCTCGGCAAGATCCGCACCGAGGTCCACACGGAGGTTCACGCCGACCTCTATCGTGAGCCGTACCGTCAGTCGTGAGAGATCGGTGCGACCGACGGTTGGGATTCAGTGAGATTGAGTTCTACGCCTGCCGAGTGCCAGGGTTGCGGTTCCGAGCGTGGCCAAGGGGTGGCCGGACGTCTGGATTCTCTTGTGGCCTCCCAAGGCTGCGCGTCAGGTGGAGCCGATCTGCGTGGAGGTTCAAGCAGGACTGCGTCGTTCTGACCGGTACGGTTCCGGTGTCGGAGTAGTGCCGTTGGGGCTCGCCTGTAGGGGAGCGCCAACGTCGCTCTGGCGGGCTTGCCAGTCGTGAGGTGTGGCCATGTGCGGCCAGAGTGCGGCCGGACGCCTTTGGACGGGGTAACACAGGGTGTCACGGTGGAACTGTTCGCATGTGCTCTGATCAGGCAGAACAGCACCGGGCGTCACGAGCCGGAATCAGGCGTCACGAACCCCCGTGGTCTCGTAATGCGTAGGTCTCGGGTTCGAATCCCGAAGGCGGCTCCAGGAAACCCCAGGACTCACTCGCCGTGACCTGGGGTTTTTTGTTGTGGTGACCTTGGGCTCCGGGGCAATCGGACACGCGTGATCCGTGCATCGCCATGCGCGGGTCCGGAATCGATCGCCGGTCGACGTTTTCATCCACAGGGCTGTGGTGTCGTCCGCGGTCCGCTCGTCTCCTCGGTCCGCTCGTCTGCGGTTCACTCGTCCACGGGACCGAGCCGCCGGGGCTCGCGGCAGCTCGGGCGTGGGCGGGAATTCGGGTGGCCGGAATCGTGAAGCACCCGTGAATACCCTGTGGAAGTGATGTCGGTGGGCCCCCTTATGCTGCACCCGACGATCACCCGGGACCAGGGGAGGGCGCGGCATGTTCGGCAAGCTGTTCGGCAGGGGCGAGGAGAGACCGGCGGCGGATCCGCACGCCCTTCCTGTCCCGCGCAGGCGGAAGAACGGGATGTACACACTGCGCGCGCTCGGGGACGCGCGGGTGCTCGCGCTGGTGGAGGCGGCCGACGCGGGCGACTGGGAGGCGGTCAAGGCGGCGCTGGTCCCCTTCGACCTCGGTCGTGACCACCAAGTCCTCGGCGAGCTGGCCGGCTTGGACGGTGTGCAGGACTGGATCGGCCGCGCCGCCGAGGAGGACGAGGAGCACCGGGCGACGGCCCTGCTGATATCCGGAACGCGCCACGTCAGCTGGGGCTGGGAGGCGCGCACCGCCGAGCGTGCCGCGAACGTCACGCAGGAGCAGTGGCGGGTCTTCCACGAGCGGCTCCGGATCGCCGAGGAGCAGCTGTTGGAGGCCGCCGAGCTGCGGCCGGAATGGGTCACGCCGTGGCGCCACCTCCTCGCCTCCGGCCGTGGCATGTCGCTGGGCCCCACTGTCAACGAGACCCGGCTCGACGCCGCCCTGCGCCGCGAACCGCTGGACCTGGATACCCACATCGAATGGCTGTCGCAGTTGCAGCCCCGTTGGGGCGGCGAGCCGGGGCAGTCCCTGGCGTTCGCCCGCGACGCGTTCGTCCGCGCCCCGCAGGGGCACCGGATCGGCTGCGTGATCGCCATGGCGCACATCGAGGAGTGGGTCGAGTCGGACCGTGCGAACTGCCTCAGAACTCCCGAGATCCAGGCCGAGTTGCGGAACGCGGCCGACCACAGCATCCTCCACCCCGCCTACGAGCGGCGACCGGGCTGGCAGCACGACTTCAACATGTTCGCCATGGCCCTGTCGCTGGCCGATGAGCGCCACACGGTCCGGCGTGTCTTCCAGGCGCTCGACGGCGCCTACACCAGCTGGCCCTGGGCCTATTTCGCGGAGCCCGAGAAGCAGTTCGCCCGCCGGCACCGCCGCGTCTGAGCCACGCCGGTCCCGGTCCCTCCCGCCACCCGTCGCCCCTCCCACTCCGGACTGCCGATGACTCTGCCCGACACCGCAGCGACCCCGGCCGGCGCCGATCGCACCTTCCAGGTGGATCTGCGCGGCCTCGTCGATCTCCTCTCCCACCACCTCTACTCCAGCCCCCGCGTCTACCTGCGCGAACTCCTGCAGAACGCGGTGGACGCGCTGACCGCCCGGCACGGCCTCGAACCGGACGCCCCCGCCGACGCCTTCGGTATCCGCCTGTACGCCGACGGTGCGGTGGTACGCGTCGAGGACGACGGCGTCGGTCTCACCGAGGCCGACGTGCACACCTTCCTCGCCACGATCGGCCGCAGCAGCAAGCGCGCCGAAAGGATCGCCGAGCAACGTGGCGACTTCATCGGTCAGTTCGGGATCGGCCTGCTCTCCTGCTTCCTGGTCGCGGACGAGATCCAGGTCCTCAGCCGCTCCGCCCGCACCCCCGACGCACCCGCCGTGGAGTGGCGGGGACGCGGCGACGGCAGCTACACCGTCCGCACCCTGCCCGCATCCGCCCGCCCCCGGCCCGGTACCACCGTCACGCTGACGCCGCGCGCCGACACGGGCGAGTGGACCCGGCCGGCGCGGGTGCACGCGCTGGCCCGGCACTTCGGCTCCCTGCTGCGCCACCCGGTGAGCTTCGACGACGGCACGGGTGGTCCGGGCGCATCCGTCAACCCCGAGCCCGCGCCCTGGGCACGTACGCACCCCACCCCGGGAGCCCGTTCCCGCGCGCTGGCCGCGTACGGCGAGGAGGTCTTCGGGTTCACGCCGCTGGACACCATCGAGCTGGACCTGCCGGCCGTGGGCCTGAAGGGCATCGCGTGCGTGCTGCCCGAGGCGGTGCCGACCGGGCGCCGCCACGGCCATCGCGTGCACGTCAAGGGCATGCTGCTGTCCGAGCAGGCCGAGGAGATCCTGCCCGAGTGGGCGTTCTTCGTCCGCTGCGTCGTCGACGCCGAGAGCCTGCGTCCGACGGCGTCCCGCGAGTCCCTGTACGAGGACGACACGCTCGCCGCCGTTCGCGAGGCCCTCGCCGAGCGGCTGCGTGCGTGGATCGCCCGAGCCGCCGCCAGCGATCCGGACCTGCTCGCCCGCTTCCTCCAGGCCCACCACCTGGCCGTGAAGTCGCTGGCGGTGCACGACGACGAGATCCTGCGGATGCTGCTGCCCTGGCTGCCGTTCGAGACCACCGACGGGCACGCCACCCTCGACGAGTTCGCGCGCACCCACCGCACCGTGCTCGTGACGTCGAGCGTGGAGGAGTTCCGGCAGGTCGCGGCGATAGCCTCGGCCGCCGGGCTCGGCGTCGTCAACGGCGGCTACACATACGACCGTGAACTGGTCCACCGGCTCCCCGAGATCAGGCCCGAGGTCAGCGTCGCCGACCTCGACCCGGCGACCCTCACCGCCCATCTCGACCCCGTCGACCGGGAGACGGAACTGGCCGCCATGGCCTACCTCGCCCTGGCCCGCGACGCCCTCGCCGTCTTCGACTGCGACGTCGCGCTGCGTACCTTCCAGCCCGCCTCCGCCCCCGCCCTCCTCGTCGACAGCCGCGAGGCCCGGCACGAGCGCACCCGCTCCCAGCTCGCCCGTGAGCAGGAGGGCGGCCTGTGGGGCGACATCCTCGGCGCTCTGCGCCAGGAGGCCCCGCGGGCCCAGCTGATCCTCAACCAGCTCAACCCGCTGGTCCGCGCCGCCGTCGCCATCGACGAGCCCGAGCTGGCCCGTACCAGCGCCGAAGCCCTCTACGGGCAGGCCGCGATGCTGTCCCGGCGCCCGCTCAGGCCCTCCGAGTCGAGCCTCATCAACCGCTCCTTCCTCGACCTTCTCGCCCACGCCCTCCGGAAGGACAGCTGACGATGCCGACCGCACCCCAGACCACCGACGAGCTGTACCAGGCGCTCCAGGAGAACGACCGGCGCCCCTACGGTCGCCCCCGCACCGTCACCGCCGAGGAACTCGTGGACGCCGCCGAGCAGTTCGCGGAGCCCGCCCCGCTCGTCGACGCGCTCTTCGAACTCCACGAGGCGTACACCTACGGCTCCGAACCCCGGAAGTCGCCCGTCGTCTTCGCCCGCCTGCTCACCCTGTTCGACGAGCAGCCCGATGTCTTCGACGAGCGCCGGCACCACACGCTGTTCTGGCGGTTCAAGTGGGTGGCCGGCGCCCTGTGCGAGCTGCCCGAGGTACCCCTGGCCAGCCTGCGCCAGTGGCTGACGGAGATGCGCGAACGGTACGAGAAGGCCGGCCTGGGCCTCCAGCCCTACTACGGACAGGCGTTCCAGCTCGCCGTCCACGTCGGCGAGGACACCATACTTGCCTACGAGCTGTGGGCGGGCCGCCCCCGGACCCGGCTCAGCGACTGCGAGGCCTGCGAGATCGGCGAGCTCGCCCTGCACCACCTCGCGGCGGGCGACGACGAGCGGGCGCTGGGCGCCTGGGAGCCCGTCCTGGCCGGGAAGGAGTCCTGCCAGGAGGAGCCGGCCCGCTCCGTCTCGCACGCGCTGCTGCCCCTGCTGCGCACCGGCCGTATCGACCGGGCCCGCGAGCTGCACCTCGCCGGCTACCGCGGCTGCCGCCGCAACCCCTCGATGTCCCGGGAGGTCGGCCGGCACCTGGAGTTCTGCGCGCTGACCGGCAACGAGGCACGCGGCCTGGAACTGCTCGCCGAGAACCGGAGCCTGTTCGACGAGGTGGACTCGCCGCTGGACCTGTCCGACTTCCTCACCGGTGTGGAGGTCCTCCTCCAGCGCGTCGACCACCTCGGCCACGGCGAACTGCCCGCCGCCGGATACGCGGGCCGCACCTGGACGGTGGCCGGACTGCGCGCCGAGGTGCGCAGTCGCGCCGACGACCTCGCCGCCCGCTTCGACGCCCGCAACGGAACCACGGCCCACACCGACCGCCGCAGGGCACGCCTCGACCGTGCCCCGCTCCTGGACGCGCTGGAACTGACCCTGCGCACCCGCGGCCTCGACGATGTGACCCCGGCCGCCCCGGTTGCCGCGCCCGCCGCCCGTACGGCCGCCGCCGTCCCGGAGCCGCTGCCCGAACTCATCCGCCATGCACGGGAGTTGGACGAGCAGGGGCACCCGGGTGCACAGGCCTGCTGGGCGCGGCTGCGCACGCTCGTCGCCGCCCGCGACTACACCCACCCCGACGACCCGGCCGTGGGCCCGCTCGTGCGGCTGCGCGCGGATCTGCTGACCGACGAGGCGACCCGGGCGGGCGAGAAGGACGAGTTCGCCGATGCCGCAGCTCTCCACGAGGAGGCCGCGGGTCTGTACGACGACGCCGGAGTGCCGGGTGACGCGGCGATCGCCCGCGCCTGCGCCCTGTTCGCCGCCGCCGAGATCCCCGCGGAGGGCGAGGGCGCCGACGGGGCCGAGGAGAAGGCCGCCGCGCTGACCGCCGCCCACGCGTCCGTGGTCCGCCTGCACGAGGAGACGTCCGGCCTCGCCCCGTACCAGGAGGCCCGCCTGCTGCGGCTGCGGGCGACCGCGCTCGGCATGCGGCTGCAGACGTCGGGGAGCGAGGAGCACGTCGCGCCGGTCTTCGCCGAGGTGGACCTGCTGCACGCGTTCGCCACCCGGCACGACCTCGTCGGGCAGATCTCCGGCGCCCTGCTGCTGCGGGCCGGCACGTACGCCCTCTCCGGCGACCTGCCCGCCGCGGTCACCGGGATCGATGGCCTCCTCGGCCGGCTGAAGGAGCACGGCCCCGCCTGGCACCTGCCCCGTACGCTCGGACTGCGCGGCCGGCTCCAGATCGGACTCCAGGACGCGCAGGCCGCGCACGCGGACCTGACCGAGGGCCTGCGACTGGCCGCCGACTGGCCGGCCGGCGTGGTCGACGCCGCCCGCCTCCACGGTGATCTGGCCGAGGCCTGCATGCGCCTCGGCCGCCCCGACGAGGCACTGCGGCACCTGACGCGCTCGGCGGAGCTGGACCTGCGCGGCGGCAGCCGGACGGACGCGTTCTGCACCTACGGCAACGCGGCCCAGCTCTGCCTCGACCTGGGCCGCGTCGAGGACTGCATCGCCCTGCTCGACTCCCTCCTGGCCGAACCGGACGTCGCCGCCGGAGAGCTGGACGACCGGCTCCTCGCTCAACTGCGCCTGACCCGCGCCCGCGCGCTGCACGAGGGGGAGGACCTGAAGGCCGCCGCGACGGAGTTCGTCGCCCTCGCGGCCGAGTCGGCCGGCTGGGACGACGACCCGGGGAGCCACGCCATGATCGCCGCGGAGACGGCCGTACTCCTCGGTGAGTCCGGCGAGTTCGGCCGGGCCCGCGAGGTCGTGGACCAGGCACTCGCCGCCCACGCGCGGGCCCCGCGCTATGAGCAGCTCAGCAACTGCCTGCGCGAACTCGCCCGCCTCCAGGCCGAGCAGCAGGGCTCCGACGGCCTGGCCGATGCCCTCGCCCTCCTCGCCGAAGCCGGCCGGATCGCCGACGAGGCCCGCGCCGCCGAGTACCAGGCCCGCGGCCGTTCCCTGGACACCGCCCTGGCTTACGAACACGGGCGGGTCAATGCCTACGCCGGTGAGTGCGATGCCGCCCTGGCCGCCCTGGAGAAGGCCCTCGCCCTGCTCGGCGAGCCGGGACCGGAGGAGGAGCACGCCGGCGAGTGGGCCGAGTGCGTCCGTCTCGCCGGTGCCGTGGAGGGCATCTACCTGGAACGTCCCGCCCCCGCCCTCAACCGGCTCGACGCGGCGGTCTCCCGCCTGACCGCCCTGGGCCAGACCGAGGAGGCCGAGCCGCTGGCCTCCTTGGCGGCCCGGCTGCGCGACGGGGAGTGACGCGGCGGGCGCGGTGCTGAGGAATCCGTTCCGGCCCCGGCGGTGACCGGCCGCCCCGACGTGCGGGCAGCGGCCGTCCGGGCCCGTGAAGGGCACAGCCCCGGGCGTGAAGTCGCTGTGACGTCATGGTGGTTGAGCCGTCGTCGAGGCCGCCCGGCCGTTTGATCGCAAAGGGCCAAAGGGCCGGAACGACCGGTCGGCGTGGACCCGGGGATGCGATGAAGTTCCGGCGGGGCGGCTCCACGTCGGCTTCGCCGAGTCGGCCCACCCGGGGAGGACGGAGATCGTCGTGAACGATGCCCGACGCGAGGGGCCGGACGCCGAATCCGCGCTCCTGGAGCTCCGCCAGGCCTTCCGCCGGGCCGTGGTGGCGCTGGAGCAGGTGGACGACGGCGCGGGCGGCGCCCACGCGCTCGGTGCGCTGCCGGATCCGCTTCGCCGGGCCCCGCGGGGCCGCCCCGCAGCACCGCCGCCGTCTGGCCTCCGCCGTCGGTGCCCGCCCCCGACAGCGCCGCCGCCCGTATGTCCCAGGCGTGCTCGGCGGCCCGCAGCACGGCCGCCGCGGACTCCCGGTCGGCGTCGGTCGGATCCCCCAGGACCGGGTCGCCGTGCATCTGCCATCCACAGTCCGGGCAGCGGGGTTCGTCCCCGTCAGGAGTTCCGCACACCGGACACGCACGATCATTTTCGCCGATCAATGATCCTTACCTCTCCGATCGCAGAGCCAGTCGACCTTTGAAGCATGCAAGTGCCACGGACGCCTACATGAAGCACACGGGTTCCGGATTCCTCTTGATCTCCTTCATAAGGCGAAGGGAAAAGAAGAGCCTGGGGAATTCCACGGCCGGTGGACGGCCGGAATTCCCCTGGTGGTTCCAGTCAACAGGAAGGTCCGGGCGGGGACTGGTCGCGGTGCGGGCGGATCCTGGTGGGCAGCCGTTCGAGGAGCGCGGCGGCGGCCGGGGTCCGGACGACGAAGTGGAGATCCCACTGCGCGCCCCGGGCCAACTCCGCCTCCACGGCGGGCCACATGGCAGCCAGGCTGACCTCGTACGGCAGGCCGCCGCGTCCCGAGCCGAGCAGCGGGAAGCACACCGAGCGCAGCGGTGGCGTGAAGTGGTCGTGCTCGTCCGCGAGGATCGCGAGGACACGGGACGTGGCTCGGGTGATGTCGGCGGGAAGCACGTCGTAGTCGTTGGTGCCGGCCCGGGGCACGGCGACAGCCGCGTGGTAGATCCGGCGTATCCCCTGGCTCGCGAGGGCGCCGGGGTCGGCCGCGGCCACGGTGCCGGGGAGGACCGGGCGGCCCGAAGTGCCCTGCTGGGCGGTCCATTTGCGCAGGCCTTCGAGGACCGGGTCGTCGTGCACGTCGCCGGTCACGCCCTGGACCGCGCCCGCTCGGCGCAGCGAGGCCGAGACGGAGGACTTGTACGGTTCGGGCAGCCCGAAGTGCGTATTGCTCGGCGAGACCACCACGTCGACGTTGCGCAGCAGGTCGACCGGGTGGACATGCAGGGTGAGTCGGACACTGCGTCCGGCCGCGCGGACGTCCACGTGCCGGTGCGAGGACCCGCTCCAGTCCTGTGCGGCGCCGCCGTCCGCCAGCTCCACGATCTGGTCGGCGACGTGCCCGAGGACCACGAGTTCCTGGTGCTTGCGGAAACGCTCGACGCTGACCCCGTAGACCTGGGCCGCCCGGCTTCGCCGTGACGAGGGCGCCCAGTCCCGGGTGCCCTGTGCCAGGCCGAGGGTGTACTCGGCAGCCGTCCGCAGGGTGTCCGTGTCGATGCGCGCCACGGCGAGCCGCAGCAGTCCCTCGACCGATCCGTCCGGTGTGCGGGCGGCGGCCGCACACCGGAGGGCGGAGAGCGTCAGGTCGCGCAGTCTGACCGGTCCGGCACGCCGAACCTGCCTGAGGTCCGCCAGAATTGACTCGTGGTCAATGAGTGGCATGTTGTCACGATGGCACCGCTTGCGTGCCGCCACAAGCGATTGGGTGGCACGGGCGATCAGCTGGTACGGGGCGGCACGATCGCACTGCGCAGCGGGGCGAGCAGCTGGTTCGTCTCCGCCACACCGGCCGGGGAGCCCATGTCCGGGATGCCGTTGCCCGGCACCGCGGCGAGCGGCTCGCCCGCGCACCGGTCGTGGAAGAGGACCGATGCGAGGTGGGGCCGGTTGCGCCGGGACTGCCAGATCAGGCCCATGGTCCCGGGCTTCTGGGCCCGGATCTCGCTCGCCCAGCGACGGGTCTTCGCGTAGCGCTCGCCCTCCGCTTCGAGCAGCCACGAATCCTGGCACACGGCGGCCAGGTCCGCCTCGGTGACCAGCGAGACCAGCGCGAGTTCGCAGCGGGTGCGCAGCAGGGTCAGGGACTTGCCCCGGACCGCGGCGTACGGGATCAGACGCATCCCGGCGTCCTGGTCGAACTCAAGGGAACGCAGCAGGGTTTCGGCCAGTGCGGTGGCCGGGGTGTCGGCCAGGTACAGGTACTGGTACGGGTCCGACTCGGTTCCGTCGAAGCGGTTGCCGCCGAAGTGGGCGTCCACCGCGATCGGGTTGAACTGCTCGGCCGGCCGCTTCGTCCTGTGCATCCGCCACAGCAGCGTACCGGCGGGGAGCAGGCGGCTGTTGGGCCGCAGCACGAAGGCGGACGGGGGAAGGGTTCCGGTCATCGGTCTCCCTCCACGAGAGCCGTGGCGGCGCCCACCAACTGCTCTTCGGGGAGTTCCCCGAGCAGCGATGCGGGCTTTCCGCCGAGCCAGACGTTGCCGCTCAGCCACCAGTCCGCGGCGCCCCAGGGGTCGGTGTCGGAGAGGAGGATGCGGTTGACGCGGAGGACGACGGGGATCGGCCCGCCGGCCGCACCGGCGAACTGGAAGGACGGGTAGCGGTCGCCGTGCTCGGTGTCGTCGAGGCGGATCAGCTCCGGCGGCGGTTCGTCGAGGCCCGCCGACTGGCAACGGGCGTCCACGACCGGGTGGTCGAGCGCGGGCTCCGCCAGCAGGCGGGCCTGCACCGCACGGATGATGGCCGCCGTCCCCGGCGCGGGCCGCGGCT
Source organism: Streptomyces sp. NPDC058240 (assembly GCF_042882135.1). Lineage (NCBI taxonomy): Bacteria > Bacillati > Actinomycetota > Actinomycetes > Kitasatosporales > Streptomycetaceae > Streptomyces > Streptomyces sp. NPDC058240. The sequence continues at coordinate 107,846 of NZ_JBHVWT010000007.1, read as the reverse complement.
CCGAGATGCGTACGAGGAGTGACCGCGCACCGGCCACGGCGGCCGTCGGCACGGTCGCGGCCCCGGCGTACCGGACGGAGTCCAGGGCCAGTTGCACCGGGTGGTCGAACGGCAGGGGAATCAGGGCGAACTTGACGCCTTTCAGGGCCCTGAGCACCGACTTGTTGTCTTCCACCGCCGTCTCGGCGAGCGCACCCAGCCGCGCGAGGAACAGTGCGTACTGCTCGTCGTCGAGCGACTCGCGGATGCTGTCCCAGTGCTCGCCGACCAGGTCGAGAAACTGTTCCGGGTTCATGCGGCTCCCTCCTCGGATGCCGTCGCTGCCGTCGCTGCCGTCGTTGCCGTCGTCTGTCCGGGGCCGGGGTGCCCCTGGTGGATGAACGCCGCCCAGACCGGGAGGCGGTCGAGTCCCGGGCGCTGGATCTCGCGCAGCAGCCCGCCGCTGAGCGAGCCCGGATTCCTGCGGTCCGGGTCGAGCATCCACAGCTGTGCGGCCCTGAGCGCGTCCGCCGGCCCCTGCCCCTCGACCGCCAGGTAGTGGTGGAACACCGCCATCATCAGCGCCGAGGCTCCGTCCTGGGCGGTCCACCGCGACCCCACCACATTGCGTGCCCCGCCCGAGACGAAGGATGTCGTCAGGGTCAGGGCCTCGTCGTGGTCACGGGTGCTGAGGTCGGTCTCGCAGGCACTCAGGACCACCAACGGGCCGTGCGGGGCGGATGCTTCGTCGGACGGCCGGTCGAGAAGCCGTGTCACGGTCAGCATGCCCAGGTCCGGTACGGCCCCGGGACCGCCCTCCTCGGGCGGCAGCATGTCGGTGCCGTCGGGGAAGGCGAGATGCAGTGCCGACACCGTCGGGCGCACTCCCGCCGAGCCGTGCGAGGCCACATGCAGCAGCGAGGGGGACTCGGAGAGCAGTGCGAGGACCTCGTCGGGCGTGCCGGTCGCCACCGGCTCGACGGGCGGTTCGTAGAACTCGCCGTACATCCGCGCCCGCGGGTAGAAGGCCTCGTGGAGCGCCGCGGCCTCCCGCTCGGCGTGGGTCAGCTCCTGCCGGGGGTCGGCGATCAGGACGGGAGCGGCGGCCGGGTCGAGCCGTGCGCGCTTGATCGTCTGCAGCAACTGGCCGCCGGACGACGCGTAACTGATGACGACGTTCTGGCAGACGTAGTCGTGCGGCGCCGCCGCGGGCAGGCGTGCCGCGTGCCAGGGGACGACCCCCAGCCGCCCGCACGGCACCAGGACGATACGGAGGGGGCCCGGACGGCGGTCGTGGCCGGGCGCATCGGAGTCGAGCCGACCCTCGACGGCGTGGAGAATCTCTTCGAGCCCCGCGCGGTACGCCCAGCCGCACAGCTCCGACAGGGCCTCCTCCCACGCCTGTTCGGCTGCCGGACGGCCGAGCTGCCGGGAGCGCGCGGCGGCTGCGTCGAGGTAACGCTCAAGAGGTGCGCTTCCGGTGTGCGACAGAAGGGGAAGGCCCCCCACGCCGACGCTGTGGTCCGGGCCCACGACGATCCCCACCCCGGGTGTCTCGCCCTCGCCGGGAAGCAGGTACACGAGCGCGTCCGCTCCGGCCTCGGCGAGGCCGTCCGCCAACTCGTGCACCGTGGGGGTGGTGAACAGCCGCTGCTGCCGGTGGCCGAGCGCCTCCAGGGCGCGGCGGCGCAGGGTGCTCGGCAGTTCACCCGGCGGCCCGTCCTCGGCGTCGGCATCCCGTGTGCCGGAGGTCCGCCATGCAGCGGCGAGCTCCTCGTGCCCGCGTGCTTCGAGCAGCTCCGGCACGGCTCGTGAGGTGGATGCCGCGTGCAGCACCAGGGCGCGGCCCAGCTCCAGAGCGGCCAGCGCATCCTCCACGCGGCCCTGCGAAGCGGCCCAGACGGCGGTGCGAACGCCGCGTTCGGCGCCTGAGCGTGCCGTGAGCAGGCCGTGTTCGGCGCCGCGCTGGAGAATGACGTCGCCCGCCAGTACGTGCAGCGCCTCCAGTGCGGTGTCCGTCGCCGCGGCCTGGACCGTCGCGTCCTCGGTATGGTGCCGGCGGGCACGGTAGGCCACCGCCAGCTGCCACAGGGCGTCCGCGGCGAACCAGGGTTGCCGGCCCTGCCGGATCTCGTCGCGGATGCGCTCCAGTTCACCGATGAGCGGGGGGAGATGCGCCGGGTCGTGGGTGAGGCCGTACTTGAGGGCCAGGGACATCGTGGCGAGCCACTGCTGCCCCCTCGGCGCGTCGGAGGGCGCGGGGGCGTGGTTCCGGAGCAGTGTCGCGTCGTTGGTGACCCTGGCGCGCAGGGCGTCCGGGCCGAGGCCGGCCTGGTCGACCAGGTCCCGGAAGAGCGGGGGCAACGAGTCCGCTGCCGCGGTGGCCTGCTCGAAGCAGTCGGCGCCGCGCAGCATCATGTCGCCGTCGTCCGTCAGCATGCCGAGCGTGATGCAGGACTGGGCGAGACCCGCCATGACCAGGTAACGGAGCTTGTGGTCCCGTGGGGTCTCCGTATCGAGCGCGACGAGTTCGGCGTGGATGGCGCGCACGGCCCCGACGTCCTCCGCCTCGTGAGCGGTGCGGAGCCGGACGCTGAGGGGCACCACGCGCAGGAGGACCGCGAATTCGCGGTCGATCGGATTCGTGGGGTCCGGCGTGAACAGACCGTTCCGGTCGCCCAGTGTCTCCATGACCGTACGGCCGAGCGCCCCGTCGTGGAGGCTGCCGCCGGTCGCCTGCCCCAGCTGGAGCAGGGTGGCGCTGAGCATCTCCAGCTGGGGTCCCAGCTCATGGCCGGACGGCATCAGCCCGTGCGCGTCGCGAAGCCGGCCCAGCGCCTGGTCGAGGGTCTGCGGATCGCCGCTCCGGAAAGCGGCGAATGCCTCGAACAGTGAGGGGACGACGGCGTTCATGGCGGTGAAGGCCTCGGTGCCGCCGGGGGGCGGACCGGGAGGCGGACCGGGAGGCGCGGGGGCTTCCGCGCGCGCGGCGGGTTCCGGCTCTGCCGGCGGGTCGGACAGGTCCGACAACAGGTCCGTCACCTTCCGCAATTCGTCCTCGTACGGGACCCCACCGGACATCGCTTCCATGAACGCGCGCATGGAGCGGACGGGGGATTCGGGCCCGGCCAGCTGCGCGAGCACGGCGCCCGTCCGCCGCAACTGCTCATGCTGCTCCGGCGGCAGCGGCAGCTCCTCGACCTCGTCCAGCAACTCCCGCATCTCGACCACGGCGGCAGCCATCCCCGCAGGACCCAGCTCGGCGCGCCAGTCGAGCAGACCGGACAAGGAGGGCGGCTGATCACGGCGAACCTCCTTCTGCGGCACCGGCAGCACGAGGGACAGCAGGGACAGCGCGGCCCATCGCCGGTCATCCGCGTCCGTCGCCGCCCCGGTCGCCGTCGCCGGGTCCCGGGCCTCCCGCAGCAGCCGCCGGGCCCGCTCCCGGTCCGCCGGCACCCCGCCCCTGGCGAGGTGACGCATCGCCAGGACGGAACCGAGCTGGACCGTCACCGTGGCACGCAGTTCCGCGTCGTGCTCCAGCAGACGCATCAGCTCGTCGAGTTCGGCGATCGATCCGTCGTACACGTCCGGGCCGGCCCCGGGGGAGCCCGGCGGGTACAGCCGCAGCGCCCGTTTCGTGGCGGCCATCGCCCAGGCGCGCAGCGCCCGGACGCCCCCGTTCTCCTCGGTCTCCGGGTCGGTCACACGTCCCCCTCGGCCTGCCGGTCGTCCCTGCCTGGTCCCCGTAGTTCTTCCCGCATCTCCCGCCGCAATGTGCGCAGCCGGTCCCACAGCGCGTCGATGTCGGCCTTCGCGGCGGCCGGCGAGTCGCCCGGCCGGGGTATCCCGTCGGCCAGGCGCAGCAGCCTGCCGTACAGCGCGCCCAGACCGTGGCTGACCTCGTCCGCGATGCCGAGGATCCGCTCCGGCAGCCGCAACTGGGCCTCCGCGTGGACCTCTCGGTGCAGATCGCGGGCCTCGACGAGCCGGTCTCGTACCGGCCCCGGGTCCTCGGTGCCGCCGAGTGCGTGGAACTGGTCGGTGAGGGCGGCCAGATACTGGCGGGCGGCCGTGTTGAGCGCGACACAGGTCGAGTGCCGTGCCTCGGCCTCACTGCGCCGCGCCCGCAGTCGCTCCGCGCGCGCGTGCTCGCGCTGCCGGCTCCGGTCCGCGGCGCGCTGGGTCAGCACGGCGGACAGCAGCGTGCCGACGACTCCGATGAGCGCGACCGCCGCGGCGGTCGCGTTACCGACGTCCACGCTGCCCCGACCGGGGCGCTCGCACCTGGCTGTCTCCACTCACCCTGCCAGCGAAGCAGCACGGCCCGCGCGGCGTGAAGCCCTGTCCCAGAGAGCGCCCGGTTCACAACCGGCATACGCCCGAAGTCACGGCATCCGATGCGCGATACGGCCCGTTGCCGGGGTCACTCCGCCTGCACGCTTTTGATCTCTCACGCAGCTCTCACGCAGCTCTCGCGGAGCGCCCACGGCCTCGGGCTCGTCGGGTCGCCCGGTCGGTCGCGACGGCCTAGGCTGCTGGTGGAGCTCTGTTCTCTCGTGACGGGAGTCGGCCCATGATGCGCTCGAACAGGCGACTGCGCAGGGGGGCCGCAGCCGCAGCGGCGGCCGGGTTGCTGGTTGTTTCGGTGCCGGCGGGGACTGCCTGGTCGGAGGGCACCCTGTCACCCTCCGCGACCGCTTCGTCCGCATCGCCCGCCGCTTCCGCGGAATTCCCGCAGCTCACCCCCGCCGTGGCCAGGGAGCTGGACCGGGCGGTGCAGCAGGTTCGGAGCGATGCGCGGGTGCCGGGTGTCATGGTCGGGCTGTGGGCTCCCGGCAAGGGGAGTTACGTCCGTGCCTTCGGGGTCGCCGACAAGAGCTCGGGTGCGCCCATGTCGACCGGTCTCAACATGCGGGTCGGCAGCGTGACCAAGACGTTCACGGTGACTGCGCTGCTCACCCTGGTCGACCGGGGGAAGGTCGGTCTGGACGATCCGATCGGGAAGTATGTGAAGGGTGTTCCCGGCGGAGACCGGATCACATTGCGCGAGCTGGCGGAGATGCGCAGCGGGCTCTTCAACTACTCCATGGATCCGGACTTCTTCAAGGCGCTGACGAGCGACCCGCAACGGCCCTTCACGCCGCAGGAGTTGCTTGGCTACTCCTTCAAGCACCCCGTGCAGTTCCAGCCGGGTGAGAAGTTCGAGTACTCCAACACCAACGCGATTCTGCTGGGGCTCGTCGTGGAGAAGGCGAGCGGCCGGCCGCTGGCGGAGTACCTCCGGCGGAATGTCTTCGAGCCGGCGGGCATGCACCACACGTTCCTGCCGCGCGGCGCGGAGTTCCCGGCCCCGCATGCCCAGGGGTACACCGGCCAGACGGCGAGCGGCAGGACCGAGAACGCCACGGACTGGAACCCCTCCTGGGCATGGGCCGCCGGAGGTGCGATCTCCGACCAGCGCGACCTGCGCACCTGGGCCCGGGTGCTGGCCACCGGCACTCTGCTCAGCCCGGCCACCCAGGCCGAGCGGCTGAAGACGGAACCCAGCAATCTGCCGGACACCGGCTATGGCCTGGGCATCTTCAATGCTCATGGCTGGATCGGGCACAACGGCTCGCTGCCGGGGTACGAGGCCCTGGTCGTCTACCTGCCGGAGTCGAAGGCGACCCTGGTCGTGCTCCTCAACACGGACACCGACCACCAGGGGTCGGAACCGAGCACCCTCTTCGGCGAGGCGATCACCCGCATCGTGACCCCGCAGCACGTCTATTCGCTGCCGGCCCAGCCTGCTACGCAGTGAGCCGGGCGAGGGGCTTCGGATCAGGGCTCAGGTCGTCAGTTCTTCGATCAGGGACGTCGCCCGGCCGATGAGGTCCACCTCGTGCGGGCTCATCGTCGGGTTGGCGGCGCGACGCCGGGCGGCCTCGGCGAGGTGATGGGCGGGGATTCCGCCGGACGCGGAGAAGTGCGGCACCAGGGCGTCCAGCAGGGAGCGGGCGCCCGACGAAGCGGGGGACCGGGGGTCGACCGCCACCTGGGCCAGGATCAGGGACGACATGGCCCGGTCCGTGGCCGGAGCGCCCTCCCTGGTGTTGCTCCAGTCGATCACCACCGGGCCCCGGTCCGTCAGCATCACGTTGCCCGGGTGCAGGTCGAGGTGGAGGATCCGGTCCTCGGGGTGCGGGGAGAGCCGGGCTGGGACGGTGTGGAGTTCGTCGAGCAGGCCGGCCAGCATGCTGCCCGCGTCGGCCGCCGACAGGTCGCCGGTCAGTAGGGAATCCAGCATCGTCGGGCCGGTCAGACGTTGCAGCACCAGGTCGCAGGGGGGTGTCTCCGCGTCCCGGGGGCCCAGACGGGGGACCGGGTAGCCGTGTGCGCCGAGGTAGGACATGACCATCCATTCGGGAGTGGCGTCCATGCCGTCGCGGTAACGGCGCAGGACCCACTTCTCATCGAGTGCGTACACATCGGCGGATCGTCCGGCACCCAGTAGCTCGCCTATTCGCATGGGGCGAACCTACGGGGATCGGCGGCGTATGTGGATGTCCGCGGCCCGACTACGGAGCAGGGAGCCCGTTGTCGCTGGTCAGGGGCCCCATATCGCGAAGTGAGGGGGCGAATGGGATCTCCTGGGGATGACGTGTACGCGGCTACCTTGGCGGCAATTCCCCCGAAGCCAAGGAGAGTTCCGTGGAGAGATCCATGTTCCGCAGACGTGCCCTGGCCGCGTGTACCGCCACCGTGGCCGTCGGTGTGCTCGCGCTGGCAGGTCTGACCGGCAGCGCATTCGCCGATCCGGCTCCCCACCTCCGCACCCCCACCCCCACGGGGACCGGGCAGCTCTCGCCCGGTCTGCTGGAGGCCATGCGACGCGACCTCGGACTGACCGCCGCCGAGGCGCGCGTCCGGATCGGCCACGAGACCCGGGCGGCGGCCGTCGCCGCCGGGTTGAGGCACTCCCTCGGCGCGGACTTCGCCGGTGCCCGGGTGAGCGGTGCCGACGCGGCCCTGACCGTGGCCACCACCGACGCCTCGGACGCCGCCCGGATCCGCGAGGCCGGTGCCAGGCCCGTCGTCGAGCACAGTCAGGACGAACTCGACGCGGCCAAGGCCGTGTTGGACCGGGTGGCGCTGCGCGAGGCCCCCGAGGGCGTGCCCGTCTGGTACGTCGACGTGGCGAGCAACCGGGTCGTCGTGCAGGCCGCCCGCACCCCCCGCTCCGTACGAGCCTGGTGACCGGCAGTACGTCCGGTGTCCGGCTGACCGTGAGCGGCTATGCCTTCGGGCGGGCCTGCAAACCCGTCCCCGGAGTGCTCCTGGACTTCTGGCAGGCCGACACCAACGGCGCGTACGACATGAGCGGATTCGCCTTCCGCGGGCACCAGTTCACCGACCAGTCGGGAGCCTTCGGCCTGACCACGATCGTGCCGGGGCTGTACCCGGGGCGTACGCGTCACATCCACGTCAAGGTCCAGGCGCCCGGCTCGGGCATCCTGACCACCCAGCTGTACTTCCCGGACGAGCCGCGCAACAACACCGACGCCCTCTTCGACCCGGCGCTCCTGATGAACGTCCGGGACGCCGGATCGGCGAAGGAGGGGACGTTCGACTTCGTCCTCGACCTCGCCCAGACCCCGACCGACCCGCCCGCCGACCCGCCCGCCGACCCGCCCGGCTCCACCTGGGCAGCCGGAACGCTCTGCAGCGCGGGAGACCGCGTCACGTACGGTGGCGTCGCCTACCGCTGTCTGCAGGCGCACTCGGCCATGGCCGGATGGGAACCGCCGAACGTCCCCGCGTTGTGGGAACGCGGGTAGACACGCAGCGAAGCGGGGCACGCGCCGCGCCGGGTCCGGGCCGGGAACGCTCTCCGGCCCGGACCTCTCCACGTTCCCGGACCTCTCCACGCTCCCGGTCCCCGCCGGGGCGTTCCTGCCGAAGGCCGGGAGCCGGGCAGCGGAGTAGCCTGGATGCGTACGGCTCCAGGTGAGCCGCTCGGGTCGGCCTGCGCATCGAAGGGGGCCGGTATCGCATGGACACCTTGGTCATGGTCGTGGTCGTCCTCGCGATGATCGCGATGGCGGCGTTCGTCATTCATCTGCTCAACGCCCGGCACCGGCATCAGCATCTGCGCCCGGCGCACTACGACCACGGGCTGGCCGGGTTCGACGAGGGACCGGGCGCCGGTCCTGGCCGGGGCGCACGACCGGCTTCCGGGCCCGCTCCGGGGCCGGAGACGGGACCTACTTCGCGTCCGAATAACGCCCCACCACCGCCGTAGTGAACGGAAAACGCACCGGCGTCTCGCCGAAGGCGGTCCGCCCGGCCAGCTCACCGGCCGCCCGGATCGCCTCCACCACGGCCTCCGCCTCCTCCTGCGGACAGTGCACGATTACCTCGTCGTGCTGGAAGAAGACCAGCTCGGCCCGGAGACCGGCGGTGCGGAGCGACTGGCGCAGGGCGGCCAGGAGCAGCAGGGCCCAGTCGGCCGCGCTGCCCTGCACCACGAAGTTGCGCGTGAAGCGGCCCCGCGCGCGGGCATTGGACGATGCGTAACCAGGGGTGAACTCGCTTTCGGCGGAGGGAGGTTCGGCGCTCTCCTGCGGGATGCCGGCCTCCTCGTCCGTCCCGCTCCCGGCCGCGGGGGGACTGGTCCGGCCGAGCCATGTCCGTACGAGCCGTCCCTCCTCGCCCGCCTTCGCGGCATCGTCGACATAGGCCACGGCCAGCGGGAATCTCCGGCGCAGGGCGGCCAGGTTCTTCAGGCCGTCGCCCGAGGTCTGGCCGTAGACCGCGCTCAGCAGCGCGAGCTTGGCGTGGTCCCGGTCGCCGTGGAACGCACGGTCCGACAGCGCCGTGTACAGATCGCCGTCATGGCCCGCCACCTCCATCAGGCCGCGGTCGCGGGAGATCGCGGCGAGCACCCGGGGCTCCATCTGGTCGGCGTCCGCGACGACCAGGCGCCAGCCCTCGTCGGCGACGACCGCCTGCCGTATCACCTTGGGGATCTGCAGCGCCCCTCCGCCGTTGGTCGTCCAGCGGCCGCTGACCGTGCCGCCCGGCTGGTACTCCGGGCGGAAGCGGCCGTCGCGCACCCAGTCCTGGAGCCAGCTCCAGCCGTGTGCCGTCCAGATCCGGTACAGCTTCTTGTACTGGATGAGGGGTTCCACCGCCGGGTGGTCCAGCTCCTTCAGCTCCCAGCGGCGGGTGGACTTCACCTTGAGGCCGGCCTGCGCGAAGGCCTTCACCACGTCGGCGGGGAGGTCGGGGCGGACCCGTCTGCCGAAGGCGGCCGACACCTCGTCGGCCAGCTCGGCCAGTCTGCGGGGTTCGCCGCCGCCCGCGTAACGCTCGCCGAGCAGATCGTGGAGGACGTCCCGGTGGACGTCGGCGCGCCAGGGGAGGCCGGACCGGTTCATCTCGGTGGCGACCAGCATGCCCGCCGACTCGGTGGCCGTGAGCAGGCGCATCCTGTCCGGGTGCTCGGTGGTGTCGTGGCGGCGGAGCTGGTCGGCGTAGACCTGGAGCAGGTCGTCGAAGGGCAGCTGCGCACCGGACCGGGGCTCGAAGAGCGAGGACTGGGAGCCGGGCTCCGCGGAGCGGGGCGGCGGATCGGGCGGCACGGGGGCGTTGCGCAGGCGGGCGTGGGCGGCGGCCGCGGAGCGGGGCTCGCCGAGGCGGCCCTCATGGGCGAGGAGGAGGGATTCGGCGACCTCGATGTCGTAACAGCGGCTCACGGGGACATCGGCCGCGAGCAGACGGGGGTAGATCTCGGCGGTGGACCGCCAGACCCAGCGGGTGACGTCCGGGCGGGCGCGGACCGCCGCCACGAGGTCGGGTTCGGCCACGACCGGGGCGGCGGGCAGGCCGGTGGGGGCCAGCGGGGCGAGGAGGGCGCCGCCGGTCTCCGTCATGGCCAGAGCCCAACGTTCGGTCATGTCGTCGAGTCTGGCACCCGGCACTGACAACGGGGTGCGGCGCGCGGGAGGGCACGGTGACCGGGCGGCGCGACGGCCGTCCCCCGGCCCGCAGACGCCGGGGGACGGCTCTGCGGACCGGGTGAGCGGGGGGCGTCAGGAATCGGATGCGGAAGTCCAGGTACCCAGGGAGATCTCGGCGGTGATGCCGGGGCCGAAGCCGGCCATCAGGCCACGCTGGCCGTCGAGAACCGATGCCTCGTCGAACATGCGGCCCAGGGCGTCGAGCACCACGGCGCTGGCTATGTTGCCGTACTCGGTGAGGGTGGCGCGGCTGAAGCGGAACGCCTCGGGCGGCACGTCCAGGAAGTGGCTCAGGTCGTCCAGGATGCGTGGGCCGCCCGCGTGGATGATGTAGAAGTCCATCTTGCCGGCGTTCCACTGGTTCTCCTCGGCGACCGCCTCCAGGGCCGGTGCGAGGGGCTCCATCGTTCCGGGCACCCGCTTGTCGAGCTGGAAGTGGAACCCGGTGGAGCGGACCGCGTACGAGATCCAGTCCTCGGTGGCCGGGATGATGTACGAGCCGTTGCGCTCCAGTCGTACTCCCGTCCCGCCGCGGCCCCGCAGCACGACGGCGGCTATGCCGTCGCCGAACAGCCCGTTGGACAGCAGCGATCCCACACCCAGGTCGGTGGGCTGGTAGCACAGTGAGCAGAACTCGCAGGCCACGATCAGCACATTGGCGTCGGGGTAGGCCGTGCAGTAGTCGTGGGCCCGGTTGACGGCGGCGCCGCCCGCGGCACAGCCGAGTTGCGCGATCGGCAGCTGCCGGGTCTCCGGCCGGAAGCCCATCTCGCCGATGAGCCACGCGGTCGGCGGCGGCATCATGAAGCCGGTGCAGGAGACGTAGACGATCAAGTCGATCTGCTGCGGGTCCAGTTCGGCCTGGTCGAGCGCCTGGCGCACCACTGCCGGCACCCGGGCCTTGGTGTGCTCCTCGTAGGTGATGCTGCGGGCGTCGAAGCCCGGGTGCTGCAACACCTTGTCGATCGGCTGGATCAGATGTCGCTTCTGCACCCCGGTGTGTTCGATCAGCCGAAGGACCAGGTCGATCTGCGGATGGTCGCCGTGCAACCGTTGAGCCAGCTCAAGGGTTTCCTCGTTGGTGATGACGTACTCGGGAACCGCGATGGCCGGCTTGCAGAGAACCGCCATGGAACTCCTCCTAGCGGACATGGTCCACGCGGCCGGGCCCGAAGGGTTCCGGGGCGTTCGCCTACCGGAGACGGCCACTGCGGCTCCGTACACGCGGCGTCGCGCGGACGTGGAGCGCTGGTGGATTCCGGCGCCGGGTCAGGTACCCCTGGAACGGGCGCGGACGGGCCGACCGTCGAAGACTGAGTTCTAGGGCGTGTTCTAAAGTCCCGTCTGTCTCGCGGGGTCTGACACGCACGCTCGCCGCGTTGCCGAAATGCCCTGGTAGCTCCGCTACGAGGGCGCCCCGGCGCCTTGCGATCGCACGCGCCAGACCCCGCGAGACCCGCCCTCCGGGCGAACGACGCTACTTCTAAAACACGCCCTAGCCGTTCGTGGGCGGAAGCGGATCCGCCACGGCTGGGGTGGCCGTCGGGATCACGTTACGGCAGGCGGATCGGGGCCGCATGTCGAGCGTGCGGCAGGGCCGTGCGGCAGGACTTCGCGCCGGAACGCTCCGGAGCGCCCGGCGCCCCGGAGCGTTCCGGGTTGCCGCCGGCCGTGGGCCGGCGCATCATCGATGACGGCCCGGCGTCGGCCACGGCCACGACGGGTGAGACACCCACGACGGGCGAGTCACCCGCGCCCCCGGATCACCAGGTGACGGGCAGTTCGAGGGGATAGCGCCAGATCGATGTCTTGTTCCAGCGCACTTCCTCGGCCGGTGTCGCCAGCTTCAGGGCGGGGAAGCGCTTCAGCAGCGTTCCGATGGCGGTCTGGAGCTCCACGGCCGCGAGCGGGGCGCCGAGGCAGTGGTGCCCGCCCCATCCGAAGGTCATGTGGGACGGCCCCTGACGCTCCAGGTCCAGCTCGTCGGGGCGGTCGAACTTCCGGCCGTCACGGTTGGCCGTCAGATAGGAGACGTGCACGATGTCCCCCTCCCGGATCCGCACCCCGCTCAGCTCCACGTCCTCGGTGGCGACACGGGGGATGCCGACGCCCTTGCGGAAGGGGATGAAGCGCAGCAGCTCCTCGATGGCCTGCGGGAGCATCTCGGGGCGGTCGCGCACCATGGCGAGCTCGTCGGGCCTGGTGAGCAGCGTGTAGGCGATGTTCCCGATCTGGTACGTGGTGGTGTCCTGGCCGGTGATCAGCAGGACCATGGCCATGACGGTCAGTTCCCGGTCGTTGAGGATCTCGTCCCCGTCGCGAGCGGTGGCCAGCGCGCTGATCAGGTCGTCGCCCGGGTTCGCGCGCCGCTCGGCGGTCAACGTCTCGAAGTAGGCGCGGAGATCGGCCTTGGCGCGTACCGCGGCGTCCTTGTTCTCGACGGTGGTGTCCATCATGGTCCGGGCGTGGGCGCGCAGTTGTGCGCGGTCTGCCTCCGGAATGTCGAGGACCTCGCAGATGGTGGTCAGCGGCAGCGGGGCCGCCAGATGCTCGAACAGGTCGGCGGGGGGGCCGTGCTCCTCCATGCGGTCCAGCAGCTCGTCGACCACGTGCTGCGTGCGTACCTGCATGCGCTCCATGTGGCGGGGCGCGAAGCCCTTGGAGATCAGGCTGCGCAGGCGGCTGCTGCCCGGCGGGTCCATGACGTTGATCGCCTCGTCCTGGACGATCGGCTCGGGGGTCATGCGCGGGAAGTTCCGGCCGATGATGGCGCTGCGGCTGAAGCGCCGGTCGGTGGTCACCGTACGCACGTCGTCGTAGCCGGTGACGAGCCATGCCTCGCCGTCGCCGTGCGGGAGGCGGATGCGGGAGACGGGTTCTTCGGTCATCAAGTGCCTGAGCACCGGGTCGAATTCGAGGGCCTCGGCGTAGTCGAACGGGCAGTGCCGTGCGCCGGCGACTGGTTCCATGCGGAGCTCCAGATGGGGATCTGACGGGTGGTTCATGGAATGTGCGGGCTGGACGGTCCATGGGTGCCCGGTCGCCCGCGGGGCCACGCGCCGCTCCGGGCCGATTGGTCCATATGCAGAACGGATTCGGCGGCGCCGGTCGCTGGACCGGCGCAATGCGGTCCGGCGACCGGCACGGACCTCGTGCCCCGTACGCCCGGTGCGGCCGGTCTCAGCTGTTCGGTACGACGTCGGTGGCGTCCACCGCGGGTCGCAGCGCGCGGGCGAGCGCGACGCCGTCGCCCACCGCCCAGAAGTGGGTGAAGAACAGGCGGGGGTCCTCCGACAGATGGTGGTTGTGCAGCTCGACGAGCTTGATCCCGCCGCGCCGCAGGGCCCTCAGCACATGCGGGACCTCGTCGGCGAGCATGGCGCAGTCGCCGCTGAGCGCGGCCCGGCCGCCGCCCAGCGGCTGGAAGTTGAACGCACTGCTCGACCCGAGGCCGGGAGGCAGGACCAGATGGCCGTCCGCGATGGTCTCGCGGCGGACGAAGATGACCTTGTAGAGCCCGTCCTCGATGGTTCCCGCGGTGCCCAGCGCCGCCTCCATCCCGGCGATGTCCAGGTCGACCGGGGCCGACCGCATCGGCGGCACGGCCGGCGGGGTGCCGGTGCGGTCGAATCCCGCCCGCAGCCCGCGGGCCAGGGCCACGGCGTCGTGGCCGTGTCCGTGGACATGGGTCCACCAGATGTCCGGGGTCTGGGAGAGTAGGTGCTTGTGGAGCGCGGTCTGCTCGATTCCGTTCGCCTGCCAGGCGTCGGTCACCCGCTGGAGCTCGCGCTCGGTGACCACCACGTCGCCCATGATCATCGTGGAGCCGTCGGCGTAGCGGACGAAGGCCACATGCGTGCCCAGCGCGAGCCCCGGTGTGACGACGACGCCCTCGGAGACCACCTGGAGATCCCGCCGGGGAAAGCCCATGTGGTAGGTCGTGCCGCGCAGCATGTTGCCGCGGCGGCCCAGCGCCTTCGCCACGTCCGCCCAGTCGTCCAGACCGGTCGGCACCGGCTTGATCCGCTTCCCGTGCCCCGCCCCGGTCGTCCCGGTGGGCAGGGTGCGGGCCGCGGCGGGGCCCGCCGCGGTCAGTACCGGCGCGAGCGCGGCGGCGGCCAGTACGCGCCGCCGTGATGTGATCGCCTGTGCGCTCGTGTCCTGTTGTCGGTTCTCGGTCACCATGTGATCGCCTCCATGGCGAGATGAAACCATGTGAAATCCTGACAAAAGAATGAAAGCGGATACACCGTCAGCGGGTGGGGCTGGATGGACTAAACGCGTTGTCCGACCGGGTCCCGTACGGTCGCGCCGGGACCTGCCGTCCGGTTCTCCCGTCCGGCCCCGCCCGCCACACCTGGCCGCCGTGCCTCGGAGCCTGTCGGGTGACCTTCGATCGGGAAGCGTGCGTGCCAGGGCGTGGCCGCCCGATCAGAGGTCACCCGACAGGCTCTCAGCCCGCCGGCACCGAGCGACGGCGCACCGCCCCCGGCGGCACCGCCGCCCCCACCGCGACCAGCGCGCACACCCCCGCCGCACCGCCCATCAGCGCCCACTGCACCGACACCACGACCGGCGCCGACACCGAGGCCAGCGCGGCGGCCAGGCCCGCCAGATGCACCCCGGCCACGGTCAGGCCGAGCAGCGCCCCGAGCCCGACCGCGAACAGGGTCTCCCCGGCCACCACCGCGAGGACCCGCGGCCGGGTGGCGCCGGCCAGCCGGAGCGCGTCCAGCTCCGCGGAGCGTACGGACCCCGCCATCAGCATCGTGTTGGCCAGCGCGATCACGGTGTAGACCAGGGCGATCCCCAGGATCACGGCCAGACCGGTCCGGGTCTGCGGACTCGTGCGCGGGTACGTCGCGGCCAGCCACTGCTCCGCCGACCGCACCGTGCCGCCGGTTTCGCGCAGCCGCTCCGTGACCGAAGCGCGGTCGGCGCCCGGCGCGAGGCGTACGTCGATCCGGTCCACGGCCGCCGCCGGGGCGTTCGCCCTGGTCACATAGGCCCCGTTGTTCCCCGTGCCGAGCGCCAGCACCGCCACGATCCGCAAGGAGACCGGCCGCCCGTCGCCGAGCCACACCCGTACCGTCGAGCCCACCGTGTGCTGCTCCCACTCCTCGTTCACCACGATCGAGCGGTCGTCCAGGTCCCCGATGTCGCCCGCCACCACCGGCAGCCGCCCGACCCGTGCCAGGGCCTTCGTGTCGTCCACCGCGCGGGCCTCGGAGGTGATGAGGGCGGAGCCCTCCTCGCGTACGTGGACGGCGGTCGGCGCGGAGGCGGACAGCGTGGCGCCGGGCACCGGCCGGACCCTCAACTCCTCGCCCGTCACGACCAGATCGGCCCCGGTGTGCCCGCGCGCCTCCGCCGCCTTCGCCGCCGACACGGTCATCGCGGAGCCGGCCACCGAACCCGCCAGCGCCACGGTGATCAGCACCGGAGCGGCCACCGCGACCGTACGCCGCAGCGCCGCCGAGGTGTTCGCGGCCACCAGCGTCCCGGTCGCTCCCGGCAGCCGGACCATCCGGGCCAACGGGCGCACGAGCAGCGGTGCGAGCAGGGCGACGGCCGTGATCAGGGCCATCGGCTGCGTCATGTACGTCTTCCGCTTCAGCAGTGCGGACGGGTCGGTGGCGAGGGACTTCGCCATCAGGAACGCGGCCCCCGCGAGCAGGGCGAAGCCCAGCAGTCGGCGGACCGGCGGGAGCACGCCCGTATCGACATCGGCCTCGCGCAGCGCCTCGGCGGGGCCGGTCCTGCCCGCCCGCCGCGAGGCCACCCAGACCCCCGCGAAGGCCACGGCCAGGCCGGACCAGAAGGCGGCGTGGAGCGGCCAGGCGGTCGGACGGATGGTGAACCAGGACGGTGCCATCCCCTGGTCGACGAGCAGTCCGGCGAGCAGCGGTGCACCCAGGTGGCCCAGTACGCACCCGGCGGCGGAGGCGAGGGTGCCGACCGCGGCGGCCTCCGTCAGCAGCAGCCGCCGCAACTGGCCCGGCGTGGCGCCCGCCGTGCGCAGCAGTCCGAATTCGCGCCGGCGCAGCGCCACGGCGAAAGCGAACGTCGACGCGACGACGAAGACCGAGACGAAGGCGGTGAGGCCGCCCGCGGTGCCGAGCAGGACGTTCGCGGTCAGCAGTCCCTCGGCGTCCCGCTCGGTGGCCGGGTCGGCCCGGCGGCGGTCGTCCCCGGTGAGGACCAGGGCGCGGTCGCCGACCACCCGGCGCACCTCGGCGACGGGCGCGTCCACACCCACGGCGTCGGGTTCGTGCCGAACGCGTACGGCGTCCTCGCCGTCGTCCCGCGTCACCGGGCCGAGCGCCCGGAGGTCGCGCAGGAGTTCGATATCCACAGGGTGTGGATGAGTGAGCCTGCGACTGACCTCCGTTGTGGACGGCCCGCGCCGCACCCGCACGGTCAGGGCGTCGTCGCCCATCACCACCACCGGCGACGCGGCGAAGCGCAGCGGTGCCCGGTCCGGGGCGTCGAAGGTCGAGGCGAGGCCGAGACCCATGGTCGCGATCAGGCCCACGCCCAGCGCGAGCGCGACGAAGGTGCCGATGAGCGCGGTCCAGCGGGTGCGCAGGGAAGCCAGGGCGACGGTCAGCACGACGCCTCCCACGCAGGATCCGCGACGGTCCCGGCGACGCCGTGTTCTCCGGCGGCATCGTGTCCGTCGGTGACGCCGTGTCCCCCGGTGGCGCCGAGCTCCCCGGCCCTCCCGCGTCCGCCGGTGCGGCCCGCCGCCATCCAGGCCGCGATCCGCTCGGCGCCGAGTCCGGTCAGATCGTCCGCCACCTGCCCGTCGACCAGGAAGACCACCCGGTCCGCGTACGCCGCGGCCACCGGGTCATGGGTGACCATCACGATCGTCTGCCCCTCCAGGTCCACCAGCTCCCGCAGCATCTCCATCACCCCCTGGCTCGTCGCGGTGTCCAGCGCGCCGGTCGGCTCGTCGCCGAAGAGCACCGCGGGCCGGGTGATCAGGGCCCGCGCCAGCGCCACCCGCTGCTGCTGGCCCCCGGACAGTTCGGCGGGCCGGTGCCCCGCCCGGTCCGCGAGACCGACCCGGGCCAGGGCGTCCCGTACCTCGGTACGGGACGGGCGGCGGCCCGCGAGCCGCAGCGGCAGCGCGACGTTCTGGGCGGCCGTCAGCGAGGGGAGCAGGTTGAACGCCTGGAAGACGAAACCGATCCGGTCCCGGCGCAGCAGCGTCAGCCGGCGCTCGCTCAGCCCGGTCAGCCGCACCCCGCCGACCTCGACGGTGCCGGAGGTCGGCCGGTCGAGCCCGGCCGCGCAGTGCAGCAGCGTGGACTTGCCGGACCCGGACGGGCCCATGACGGCGGTGAAGGTGCCGGCCCGGACGGTGAGGTCGATGCCGCCGAGGGCGTCGACCCCGCCGTAGGCACGGCGCACGGAGCGAAGCCGTACGGCGTCGGCGGCACTCGTCGGCGCAACGGATGCGCGGGAGGAAGTCATGCCTCGATCGAAGCGTTTCCGCGCTCCGCGATCACGACCACCAGAGCCCGTCCGGGAGGTAGGGCCAGCCCTACCCCGGCGCACCGCCCTGCCTACCCTGACCTCATGGAACCGGTGACCGACCAGGCATTCGCGGCAGCCCTCTACTCGGACGGCGACGCCGGTCTCGACACCGGGGCCTCCCTCCTCGCCGCCGACCCGACGGCCGACGCGGAACTGTTCCGGCGCGGCGAGGAGTTCGTCCGCCGGGCCTGGGAGCGCGGCTGGCAGCCCTCCGACGTCGTACGCCTCGTCCGCCGCGAGCTCGACGAGACCGCGGCCTGCCTCGCCGCCGGGCTGATCGCCTCGGAGACCGCGCGGTACGAGCGGCTTCCGCCCCGCTGGCGGTCCCAGCTCGACGGGCTCCCCGCCGCACCGCCCCGGAACCGGCCGGACCGCTTCTCCTACGCCTCCGCCGTCCTCGGCCTGTACCGGCTGCTGCTCCGGCTCCCCGCCATCGAACCGGTCGGGCCCCCGCCGGGCGCCCCCGCGCACGGGCTCCGGCTGCCGCCCGCGCACGACGAGCCCCGGATGCTGACCCGGATCCGCGCCCTGCTCGCCAAGGCGGAGGCGACCGGCTTCCCCGAGGAGGCGGAGGCCCTCACCACCAAGGCGCAGGAGCTGATGGCCCGGCACTCCATCGACGAGGCCCTGCTCGCCGCCCGTACCCACAGCAAGGAGGCGCCGGGGGCGTGCCGGATCGGGGTCGACGCGCCGTACGAGACGGCGAAGGCGATCCTGCTCGACGCGGTCGCCGCCGCGAACCGCTGCCGTGCGGTGTGGAACAGCGACCTCGGCTTCTCCACGGTGGTCGGCTTCGAGGCGGACCTGGACGCCGTGGAGCTGCTGTACACCTCCCTGCTGGTCCAGGGCACGGTGGCGATGACGAAGGCGGAGGCGGGCCAGCGGGCCGGCGGACGCAAGCGGACCAAGACATTCCGGCAGTCGTTCCTGATGGCGTACGCCCAGCGGCTGGGCAGCCGACTCGCCGCCGACACCGCCCGGGTCACCGCGGCCGCCGAGGCCGAGACGGAGGGCGGGGCCGGATCGGCCGGGTACGGCGCCCCTCATCTGCTCCCGGTCCTCGCCGCCCGCGACATGGCCGTCACGGACACCGCCGAGCGGATGTTCCCCGAGACCACGACCACCCGGGTCCGGGGCGCCACGGACCTGGACGGCTGGACCCATGGAACGGCCGCGGCGGACCGGGCGCGGATGGGCGGGAACGGTCCGGAGCTCCGCGGCGGACGCGGGAACCGCTAAGGGGTGTCCCGTAATCCCTGGCGGGCGTGCGACGACAGCTACGGCACCTTGCCGCGTTGTCGGAACGCCCGGATGCATCCAGTATTCGGGCGTCCCTCCGCCTTGCGATGCACCGCATCCGACGCCGCACGCCGATCCACCAGGGATTACGGGACAGCCCTGAGGCCCTGTCGTTCGGTCGTGTTCCGCCGGGCGTTCCTGGGGACCGCCCGGTGAGCCGATTTACGACAACTCGGGCCAATCGGTAATTCCGGTTAGGCTCTCGGCATGAGCTGGCTCCGGGCGCTGAAGGAGACCGCCCGCTCGGGGCTGTCGATCGAGCGGCGACGTCTCGAACCGCTCATCGCGATCCGCGGTGCGGCCGGTCTCGCTCTCGTCCTCGGGATCAGCCTCGCGTTCCTCGGGCCCGTGGTCGCGGCGAGCTCCGCGTTCGGCGCGTTCCAGGCGGCCATCGCCACCTTCCAGCGCAGCTGGCGCCCCCGGCCCGTGCTCGCCCTGGTCTCCGGGGCGAGTCTCGCCGTGTCGACGTTCCTCGGCTATCTCACCGGCTCCCGGCTGCCGCTGTTCCTCGCCCTGCTGGTGCTCTGGACGTTCGTCGCGGGCCTGGCCTGGGCGGCGGGGCCGACCGCCGGCATCATCGCGGCGTCGAACGTGGCGATCATGCTGGTCACGGTCACCCTGCCCACCTCCGTCGCCAACTCGGCCGTGCACGCCGCGATGATCCTGTTCGGCGGAGTGGTGCAGGCGGCGCTGATCGTCCTGTTCCCGGTACGGAGATGGGGCGCCCAGCGCGACGCGCTCGCCGACGCGCTGGCCGCCGAGGCCGACTACGCCCGCCGGCTGCGCCACGACCCGGTCGCCCCCTTCGACCCGGTGCCGCTGATGACGGCCCGCAGCGCGGCCGCGGTCACCCCGCGCCAGGCCCGCCGCCGGCCGCCCGAGCTGCGGGGCTCCCGAAGGATCGCCGAACGGATCAGACCGGTGCTCGCCTCGCTCGCCGACCCGTCGCTGGGGGTGCCGTCCGAAGGGCCGGAGCGGGCACGGGTCCGCGAGCTGCTCGCCGCCGCCGGATCGGTGCTCGACTCGGCGGCCCGCGCGATCCGGCACGGCGACCCGGTCGAGCTCGCCCCGTCCGCCGTGGCCGTGCTGAAGACCCCGGACACCGGAACGCTCCTCACCGGCCCGCCGCTGCGCGCCGCCGACCGGCTCGGCGCCCTGCTCTCCGACGTCATCGAGACGGCCGAGGGCGAGGGAACGAAGGAGCAGGACGCCAGGGCCGCCGAGGCCGCCGAGACCATCAAGGCCACCGCGGACGGGACACCCGCCGCCCCGCACCGCCGCCGCCCCACCCTGCTGCGGCTGGTCCCCCTCATCGCGAAGGCGATGCGCGCGGAGCTGCGCCCGGGGTCACCGATCCTGCGGCACGCCGTCCGGCTGTCCGTCGTCGCGGCCGTCGGCTATCTCATCGGCACCGCGCTGCCGTTCGGTCACGGCTACTGGGCGCCCATGGCCGCCGTCATGGTGATGCGGCCGGAGTTCTCCCAGACGTACGCGCGTTCCGTGGCCCGGTTCGGCGGCACGATCGTCGGCGTCTCGCTCGCCACTGCGATCGTCCAGGCCACCCACCCCGGTGTGGCCCTGGCCGCGATGCTCTCCGTGCTCTGCGCCCTGCTGATGTACCTGCTGATGCGCGCCGGGTACGTGGTCGGCCAGGCCTGCGTCTCGGCGTATGTCGTCTTCCTGCTCGGTATGGCGGGCGACAACTGGTCGCAGACCGTGCTCGAACGGGTCGTCCTCACCCTCGTGGGCGGCCTCCTCGCGATGATCTCGTACGCCCTCTACCCGGCCTGGGAGACCCCGCGGCTCCGCGGCAGGCTCGGCGACTGGCTGAAGGCGGACGGGCGGTACGCCGCCTCGGTCGTCGACCAGTACGCCGAACCGGCCGAGCGCGGCCACGACGACGTGCGTTCCGCGCTGCTCGACACCCGCGAGGCCCGCGTCGCCTGGCAGGAGGCGCTGGCCACCGCCCAGCACGAACCGGTGCGCAACCGCGGCCTCTCCCGCGCCGCCGCCGACGACACCCAGCACGCGCTCGCCCAGCTCGGCCGGGCCGCGATGCTGCTGGAGGCCCACCTGCCGGGCGGCGGCGCCACCCCCGTACCGGACGCGGCGCGCCTGGCCGAGGCGCTGCGCCGGGCCACCGAACAGGGCGCGAAGGCGGTGCGGGAGCGGCGCGTTCCGGACTGGACCGAGGTGCGTGAGGCACTGGCCGAGTGGGACGAACGGCAGCGCGCGGACGAGGGCGAGGCGGACCCCTTCGTACGGGAAGGGGCCCACCTCCTCCTCGAAGCCCTGGAGGAGTTCTCCCGGGGGCTGGACGGGAAGCCCAAGTCGGAGCCGGAGCCGGAGCCGGAGCCGGAGCCGAAGTCGAAGTCGGACCCGAAGCCTGAGCAGAAGCCCGAGCAGAAGTCGGACCCGAACCCGCCCGGGGATCAAGCGGGTTGACGGACCGTGCGGCGGCCGTCAGGGGGTCGGCAGACCCTCCAGGTCCGGCAGGCCGGACGGCAGGGCGCCCGGGGCGGTCTTGGCCAGGGTGTCCTCGACCCCGCTGTCCCAGGACACCACGATGGTCTTGCCGTCGTTGGACTCGACGGACCCCGTGGTGCGGTCGTCGCCGCCGTCGACGCACTTCAGCGTGAGCGTCACCTTGTCCGCGTTCTGCACGGTGCCCGTGCAGGCGTGCTTCTCGGTGACGAGCACGGCCTTCCCCGACGCCACCGACAGGACGACCGCCTTGCCGTCGGTCTTGCCGGCCCAGCCGCCCTCCAGCGCCGCGGTACTGGTCTCGGATCCGCCGTCGTCACCGCCGTGAGCCGGGCTGGACTGTTCCGCGCCGGAGCCGCCGCCCGGGTCGTCGCTCTTCTTGCTGTCGCTGCTGCAGCCGCTCAGCGCGACCGCGGTGAGGATTCCGGCGGCGATCACGGCACCCGTGCGTATGACTCCGTGCATCTGTAATTCCCCCTTGTCGACGAAAGACCGAGCCAAGTTATCAGCGCGATACGACGGGATGAGGAGCTCGACCGGGGGTAGACGGAGCCAAAACGGCATCCGGTGCGTCTCTCCATACGGAGTAAAGCTGTAATCGCGAGAACACCCCGCGTGCACGTGCATCCGCGCATGCATCTGCGCATGCAGGGAAATTTGAACAGAGCTATGATCCGAGACAGTTGACACTTGCACCTTGCAACTCGGGGAGCGTCCTGTGCACCACGTGTACAACGGCATGGCGGCCACAGAGCTTCGCGGAGTCGTCTGGCAGAAGAGCAGACACAGCAACTCCCAGGGTTCCTGTGTGGAGTTCGCGAAACTGCCCGACGGGGATGTGGCGATGCGGAATTCGCGCCACCCCGACGGGCCGGCGCTGGTCTATACGCCGGCCGAGATAGAGGCGTTGCTGCTCGGGGTGAAGGACGGGGAGTTCGACCACCTCATAGCGGGCGGCTGACCGCATCCCGCGAGCCGGTGTCCGGCCCGGACCGCCGGCCCAAGTCTCTTTCGCCCGGCCTGGGCCGCTGGCCCAAGTCCCTTTCGCCCGGCCCGGATCGTCGGCCCGAGTCCCTCTCGTCCGGCCAGATCCGAACGAGAGGCCTAGGGCCTGTCCGGCGGATCAGGGTCGGACAGGTCCTAGCCGCAGCCGTGCGGGTCACACGCCGTCGGAGAGCCGGAACAGCGCCCAGACCACCTTGCCGCGCGACGCCGACGGGGCGTTCGGTTTCTCCGGCTCCGGGGAAGGGTGCCAGCCCCAGGAGTCGCTGAAGGACTCCACGAGGAAGAGGCCGCGGCCGGATTCGGCGCAGTCCGGTGCCGCGGAGGCGATCGGGCTCTCCTGGCTGGGGTCGCGCACGGCGCACACCAGGCGTGAACTCCATCGCATCAAGTGCAGCCGTACGGGCGGGTCCTGGGAGTCGGGTGCGGTGCTGTCCGAGGGCAGGGCGTGCCGCAGGGCGTTGGTGACGAGTTCGGAGACCACCAGCGCGACATCGTCGAAGCGCTCGGCCAGGCCCCATGCGTTCAGCGTCGTCCGGGTGAACCGCCTCGCTCCGCCCACGGCTTCGTAGCGGGCGGGCAGTGTGCAGGTGGCCGATCCGGAGACGGCTGAGGGATCGATGGGGGGAAGCCCCTGCCGTAACGGCTCGAGCATCGTCGATCCATTCGTCCCCATGCGAGGCACTCCCGGGATTCGCGGCTGTATCGGTACTGCGGGGGGTACAGCGGCACAACACGAACGAGCACGCAGGTGCGCGAGCCCCATGGTTCCCAATGCGTTGGGCAGATGCAAGGGCAGATGCACGTGCACGCGCCTGACCTGTCCGAACCCGTGCCGGTTCTTGGTCATTTCTTCCTGTGTGTATTTTCGCAGCCTTCTGGAAGGCTTCTCATTTCCGTAATCGAATGAGTACGGGCTGAAGCGTTTTGATGGCAGAATCCGGCACTTGGGGTTCAGGGGGGAGCCCCGGTGCCCAGGAAGCGATGGGGAGGACCGGACCAGTGGCGGCAGGCGAGTCGAGTGGATCGGTGGTGCGGCGCATCCTGCTGGGCTCGCAGCTCAGGCGGCTGCGCGACTCGCGCGGCATCACCCGTGAGGCGGCCGGCTACTCCATCCGGGCCTCCGAATCGAAGATCAGCCGCATGGAGTTGGGACGGGTGAGCTTCAAGGCCAGGGACGTCGAGGACCTGCTCACGCTCTACGGAGTCACGGACGAAGCGGAGCGGGACGCTCTGCTCGGCCTGGCCCGTGAGGCCAACGTGGCGGGCTGGTGGCACAGTTACGGAGATGTACTGCCCGGCTGGTTCCAGACGTACATCGGTCTGGAGGGGGCGGCGTCGCTCATTCGAGTGTACGAAGTCCAGTTCATCCACGGCCTGTTGCAGACCGAGGCCTATGCGCACGCGGTCGTCGCCCGGGGCATGGGTGCCGCGCCCGCCGTCGAGATCGACCGCCGCGTGGCGCTGCGACTGGAGCGCCAGAAGGCCCTCGTCTCCGAACGCGCACCTCACTTCCATGCCGTGCTGGACGAGGCGGCGCTGCGCCGTCCGTACGGCGACCGTGAAGTGATGCGCGCACAATTGCGGCATCTGATCGAAATGTCGGAACAGCCCAACATCACTCTCCAGGTCATGCCCTTCAGTTTTGGCGGGCATGCCGGAGAGGGCGGTTCTTTTACGATGCTGCGATTCCCGGAATCCGATCTGTCGGACATCGTCTATTTGGAGCAGCTGACAAGTGCGCTCTATCTGGACAAGGCCGAAGAAGTCGCTCAGTACGAAAAGGCCATGACGCGACTGCACGAGGACAGCCCGGGGCCCGAGGAGAGCCGCGATCTGCTCCGTGGTCTGCTCCAACTCACCTGATTCGTCAGTACGATGACGGTTCGACGGAGTCTGCACCTGAGTTAAGGGATCGCATGTCCTTCTTCTACGAGCTGGCCGACCAATACATCGACGGTGAGTGGCGGACCGGAACCGGCTCGTGGGACATCATCGATTTCAACCCCTACAACGGGGAGAAACTCGCCGCGATCACCATCGCGACCGCGCAGGAGGTCGACCTGGCCTACCGCGCCGCCGAGCGCGCCCAGCGCTCCTGGGCCGCCACCGGACCGTACGAGCGCCGCGAGGTCCTGGAACGCGCACTGCGCATCACCGGGGAACTGCACGACGACATAGTCGACGCGATCATCGACGAACTGGGCGGCACCCGGGTCAAGGCGGAGTACGAGGTCCGTGTCGCCGAGGAATTCCTGCGCGACGCGATCCATCGGGCGCTGCGCCCGCCGGGCAGCATCCTGTCCTCCCTGGCGGACGGCAAGGAGAACCGCCTCTACCGCCGGCCCGTCGGCGTCATCGGGGTGATCAGCCCCTTCAACTTCCCCTTCCTGGTGGCGATGAAGTCCGTCGCACCGGCCCTCGCGCTCGGCAACGCGGTCGTCGTCAAGCCCAACCAGAACGCCCCGGTCGTCGGCGGCGCGCTGATCGCGAAGATCTTCGAGGACGCCGGACTGCCCGCCGGGCTGCTCAACATCCTGATCACCGATGTCGCCGAGATCGGGGACGCGTTCATCGAGCACCCGGTACCCAAGGTGATCTCGTTCGCGGGCTCGGACCGGGTCGGCCGCCATGTCGGCGCGGTCGCGGCCGGGCACTTCAAGCGGACCATCCTCGAACTCAGCGGAAACAGCGCCCTGGTGGTGCTGGAGGACGCGGACATCGACTACGCGGTCGACGCGGCCGTCTTCAGCCGCTTCGTGTACCAGGGGCAGGTCTGCATGGCCGCCAATCGCATCCTGGTGGACCGCCGTGTCGAGCGGGAGTTCACCGAGAAGTTCACCGCCAGGGTGGCCGCGCTGAAGACCGGTGACCCGCGCGACCCGGAGACCCGGATCGGCCCGGTCATCAACACCTTCCAGGCCGACGCGCTGACCGCCCTGGTCGACCAGGCGGTCGCCGACGGGGCCACCGCGCTCGTCCGCGGCCGGACCCGCGGCAACCTCGTGGAGCCGACCGTGCTCGCCGGGCTCCCCGAGGACTCCCCGCTGCTGTCCCAGGAGATATTCGGCCCGGTGGCGCTGCTGGTGACGTTCGACGGCGAGGACGACGCCGTACGGATCGCCAACGACACCCCGTACGGGCTGAGCGGCGCCGTGCACACCCGCAGCGCCGAACGCGGGGTGCGGTTCGCGCGGCGCGTGGTCAGCGGGATGTTCCACGTCAACGACTCCACCGTCCAGGACGATCCGCTGGTGGCCTTCGGCGGCGAGAAGTCCTCCGGGACCGGCCGGCTGAACGGTGAGGCGACCGTCGACGCCTTCACCACCCAGAAGTGGATCTCCATTCAGCACGGCCGGGCGGCTTTCCCGTTCTGACCGCCCCTTTCCTTGTTGAGGACAGAGGCTGACCTCAAGGGACCGTAGCTTGGTCGGTGTCAGGAAGAACCGGCACGGATCATCAAGGCGGACACCATGGTCACTCACGTTCCCTCGGAAGCCCCCGGCGACGAGCGCGGCATGTTCCTCTCCTTCATCGAGGCCCAGCGCGGTGCGATCCGGCGCTCCCTGATCGGGCTGACCGAGGAGCAGGCGGCGAGCCGCCCCAGCGCCAGCGAGCTCTCCCTCTCCGGACTGGCCAAGCATGTCGCCGAGGTCGAGCTGAACTGGCTGCGGATGGCCCAGCAGCGGTTGAACGAGACCGTCCGCAACGAAAGCACCTGGGCGGACGGCTTCCGGCTCGTCGGCGACGAGACGGTGGAGCAGGTGCTGAAGTTCTGGGACGGCGTCGTGGCCGAGGAGGAGGAGTTCATCCGCTCGGTGCCCAGCCTGGACGACACCTTCCCGCTGCCGGAAACGCCCTGGTTCCCGAAGGACGGGCGGGTCTCGATGAGGTGGCTGCTGGCCCATCTCGTCGAGGAGATCGCCCGGCACGCCGGGCACGCCGACATCATCCGGGAGTCCCTGGACGGCCGTACCGCGTTCGAGCTGGTCGCCGAGGCGGGGGGCTACTCTAATCAAAGTTGAATAGAAAGGGTGCGTGACATGTCCGCGATCCGGCTGCTGGTCCTCTGCGCCGTGCGCCAGCACGGCCGGGCGCACGGCTATCAGGTCCGCAACGACCTGGAGTACTGGGGTGCGCACGAGTGGTCCAACGCCAAGCCCGGGTCGGTCTATCACGCGCTGAAGCAGATGGCGAAGCAAGGCCTGCTGCTCGTCCACGAGACCGCCCCGAGCACGGCGGGCGGCCCGCCCCGTACCGAGTACGAGATCACCGAGCGGGGCGACGCGGAGTACTTCACGCTGCTGCGCGCGGCGCTCACCTCGTACGACCAGAAACCGGACCTGCTGTCGGCGGCCCTCGGCGGCATCGTCGACCTGGAGCGGTCCGAGGCGGTCGCGCTGCTCCGGGAGCGGGTCGCCGGTCTCGCGGCCTGGCGGGCCACGGTCACCGAGCACTATGTGCCGGAGGCGGGGCCCGAATCGCTCGGCCACATCGGCGAGATCATGAAGCTGTGGGTCCACTCGGCGGATGCCGGGGCCGAGTGGACGCGCGGGCTGATCGCCCGCATCGAGGGCGGGGCGTACACCTTCGCGGGGGAGGGCGAGCCCTTCGTCGGGGTGCTCGCCGACGGGCAGCGCAATCCGTACGCGACGGGGGTCCCGGATCCCGGCGACGACGAGTGACCGGGCGCCGATCGCGCTCAGTGGTGGAACGCCGTCGCCACCTGCCGGTCGCGGCTCAGCGGGTGCGGCTGGCGGCGCAGGTCGGGAAGGATCAGCCCGATGTCCTCCAGCAGCAGTTCGGCGAGGTCCGACGAGAAGCCGTTGCGGCACACCACCCGCAGCACCGCCAGGTCCTGCCGGTTGGCCGGGAAGGTGTAAGCCGGCACGCGCCAGCCCTGTTCGCGCAGCCGCAGCGACACGTCGAAGACGTCGTACGCGTCCACCTCCGGCGCGGTCGTCAGCGCGAAGACGGGCAGCTGGTCGCCCCGGGTGAGGAGCCGGAAGTCGCCGATCGCCTCGATCCGCTCCGCGAGTCCGTGGGCCACGTCCCGGGACGCCTGCTGCACGGCCCGGTAGCCGTCCCGGCCCAGTCGCAGGAAGGTGTAGTACTGCGCGACCACCTGTGCGCCGGGCCGGGAGAAGTTCAGCGCGAAGGTCGGCATGTCGCCGCCCAGGTAGTTGACCCGGAACACCAGCTCCTCGGGCAGCTCGGCGGGCGAGCGCCACAGCACCCAGCCGACGCCCGGGTAGACCAGGCCGTACTTGTGCCCGGAGGTGTTGATGGAGGACACCCTCGGCAGCCGGAAGTCCCACACCAGGTCCTCGTCCAGGAACGGCGCCACCATCGCCCCGGAGGCGCCGTCCACATGGACGGGGATGTCGAGACCGGTGCGTTCCTGAAGGGCGTCCAGCGCCGCGCACAGTTCCGCGACCGGCTCGTACGAACCGTCGAAGGTGGAGCCGAGGATGCCGACGACGCCGATGGTGTTCTCGTCGCAGAGGTCGGCCGCGGCCTGCGGGTCGAGGTGGAAGCGGTCGCCCTCCATCGGGACCGTCCGTGGTTCGACCTCCCAGAAGGCGCAGAACTTGTCCCAGCAGACCTGCACGTTGATGCCCATGACCAGGTTCGGCCGGGCGGTCGCCGGATAGCGGTCGGCGTTCCTGGCCGCCCAGCGGCGTTTCAGTGCCAGTCCCGCGAGCATGCAGGCCTCGCTGGATCCGGTCGTCGAACAGCCCACGACCGCCGAGGGATCGGGGGCGTTCCAGAGGTCGGCGAGCATCGCCACACAGCGCCGCTCCAGCTCGGCCGTGCGCGGGTACTCGTCCTTGTCGATCATGTTCTTGTCGCGGCACTCGCCCATCAGCACCCCGGCCTGGGGTTCCATCCAGGTGGTGACGAAGGTGGCGAGGTTGAGCCGTGAGTTGCCGTCGAGCATCAGCTCGTCGTGGACAAGGCCGTACGCGGTCGACGGCGGCATCGGCCCGTCGGGCAGCCGGTGCCGGGGCGGCGCCGACTCCATGCCGGCGGCCGGGTTGGCCTCCCCGTAGAACGGGTTGAAGGCGAGCTTGCGGCGGCCTTCGGACGGTTCCCTGCTCTGGGACGAACCCTTGTGGAGAGGCATCGGCGGGCAGCCCTTCTCGGTTCTCGGCGGCTTTCGTGACGCGTGACGGTCCGGTCGGTGTGTGTGGTGCCGTCAGCTTCCGGCGGCGAGGCCGTCCTTGATGGCCCGGGTGAACTTCACGACCCGCTCGGCCTGGACCCGGGTGGCGGTCAGGGTCTGCTCGCCGACCGGGATGTCGCCCTGACCGGCCACGTGCGAGGTGCCGTACGGATTGCCGTCCACGAACTTCGACGGGTCCGTGTAGCCGGGGGCGACCAGGATTCCGCCGAAGTGGTGGACCGTGTTGTAGAGCGCGAGCAGCGTGGACTCCTGGCCGCCGTGCGCGGTGCTGGTGGAGGTGAAGCCGCTGTAGACCTTGTCCGCGAGGTGGCCCGCCTGCCAGAGGCCGCCGAGGGTGTCGAGGAACTGCTTGAGCTGGGCGGTGACGTTGCCGAACCGGGTCGGCGTGCCGAGGATCACGGCGTCCGCCCAGATCATGTCGTCGGGCGAGGCCTCGGTGATGTCGGCGGTGGCCTTCGCGTTGGCGGCCCAGGCCGGGTTGGAGTCGATGGCCGCTTGCGGGGCGAGCTCACCGGCCTTGCGCAGCCGCACCTCGGCACCGGCCTTCTCGGCGTACTGCGCCATGGCCTTGGCGATCGTGGCGATGGTTCCGGTCGACGAGTAGTAGATGACGGCGACGTTGACGGGCGTGGGCATCGCGGAGACCTCCGACGGACCTGATAGGACGAATCCATACGGATGCGACGATACGGAAGGGTCGGGCATCCGGCGCGTCGGGCGGGAGTCCCGACAGCCTCTCAGCGCAGCGGCTCGCCGTCCTCGCGCAGTTGCATCTGCGGCCGCCCGGTCACCAGCAGCCAGGCGGGCAGCGAGGCGACGCACAGCATCGGGAGCACGGTCGCGTCGCCGACCAGCACCGCCGCGGTGAACGGGCTCAGCCAGCCCTGCCGGGTGATGGCCAGCAGAATGCCCAGCACCCCGCAGGTCACCGCGAGCGCCACCGGCACCGACGGGACCAGGGCATGGGCGCAGAGCCCCAGCGCGACACCCACGAAGACGGCGGGGAAGATCCGTCCGCCCCGGAAGCCGCAGCTCGCCGCGATCACCAGCGCGGCCGTCTTCACCACGGCCATGACCGCGAACTGCCCGGCCGACCAGCCGCTCGGGTCGGCGGCGAGTTCCTTCACCTCGTCGAGCCCCTTGAACAGGGTGAGACGGCCGCCCAGCGCCCCCAGCAGACCGAGCAGCAGCCCGCCCGCGGTCAGCGCCAGGACCGGGTGCTTCAGGGCCCGGAAGAGCCGGTGCACGTACGGGAACGCGTACACCGCCAGCATGCCGAGCACCGCCCCGGCCAGTGCGATGACGACCGAGGAGAGGAGGTCGCCCCAGTGCGGGCGGGTGTAGGCCGGCAGCGACAGGTCGAAGCTGGGATGGGCCAGCAGGGTCATGGTGAGCGCACCCGCGGTGCCCGCCGCGAGCGGGCCGAAGAGACGGTCCCAGAGCGCGCCCGGTCCGGCGCGGGAGGCGAGGGTTTCGGAGAGGATCAACGCGGCGGCCACCGGGGTGCCGAAGAGGGCTCCGATGGTGCCGGCCGCGGCGAGGGAGAGCCGGAGCGCCGCCGGTGTGCCGGGCGCGAAGCGGCGGCCCAGTCAGAAGGCCAGCGCGATATTGGCGGCCGTGATCGGGTTCTCCGGACCGAGGCTGACCCCGCCCGCCAGGGTGAGGACCGTGACGAGCAGCAGCCCCGGGACCACGCCCGGCGGCAGCGGCGGATCGACCAGCCCGGTGGTCGCCGGATCGGGGCCCGCGTGACCGGGCACCGCCCGGATGAGCAGCCCGACCACCAGCCCGCTCGCGGTGAGCGTCACGATCATCCAGAGCGCGGAGTAGCGGCCGACGGAGAGCGCGTCGAGGAGCGTCTCCCAGAGCACGTTCTGGAGCTTCTCCGCGAGCAGGCTGATGCCGAGCAGGACGAGCGCGCAGAGGATCCCGACGGTCAGGGCGGGCACGATGACGGGCAGTAGCCGGCGCACGGGCGCGGTTTCGGGAGCGGGTCCGGCGAGAGCGGAGGAATCGGTGGCCACCGGCTCACCATAACGGCCTAAAAGGAACATAATCCCTCGAATGGCGCCGGGAGCGGCGGCAATTCGGGCTTGCACCTCACGTCACGTCAGGACCCAGGCTTGGGACGTACCCGATCGGAGAAGGGGGCGGGGGAGTCATGGAGTACCCCGTGGGACAGGTCGCCGGATTCGCCGGAGTCACGGTGCGCACCCTGCACCACTACGACGGCATCGGACTGCTCTCGCCCAGCGGGCGCAGCCGGGCCGGGCACCGCCGCTACGACGACGGTGATCTCGACCGGCTCCAGCAGATCCTGTTCTACCGGGAGCTCGGCTTCCCGCTCGACGAGATCGCGGTACTGCTCGACGATCCGCGGGCGGACCCGCAGGAGCATCTGCGGCGCCAGCACCGGCTGCTGTCCGACCGGATCGCCGAACTGCGAAGGATGGCCGACGCCGTCGAAACAGCCATGGAGGCACGGAAGATGGGCATCAACCTCACGCCCGAGGAGAAGTTCGAGGTCTTCGGGGGCAAGGACCCCGAGGAGCACGCGGAGGAGGCCGAACGGCGCTGGGGCGGCACGGCCGCGTACGCCGAGTCGCAGCGCCGGGCCGCCGGGTACACCAAGGACGACTGGAAGCGGATGCAGGCGGAGGTCGCCGAATGGGGCGCCGCCTACGACGCGTTGATGGCGGCCGGGGAGCCGGCCACCGGCGAGCGGGCGATGGAGCTGGCCGAGGCCCACCGGCTCCACATCGGCAAGTGGTTCTACGAGTGCACCGCCGAGATGCACCGCGGGCTCGGCGAGATGTACGTGTCCGACCCGCGGTTCCGCGCGTTCTACGAGTCGATGCGGCCGGGCCTGGCCGAGCATCTGCGGGACGCGATCGACGCCAACGCCCGGCGCCTGGCGTGACCGCCACGGGGGTGGGGGCGCCCCCACCCCCGTGGCCGCGCCCGCTCAGCTCCGGCTGATCACGGCCGCGGTGCCGTACGCGCACACCTCCGTGCCCACGTCGGCCGCCTCGGTCACGTCGAAGCGCATCATCAGCACCGCGTTGGCGCCCCGGGCCTTCGCCTGCTCGACGAGCCGTTCCATCGCCTGGTTCCGGGTCTCGACGAGGGTCTTGGTCAGCCCTTTCAGCTCGCCGCCGATCATGGACTTCAGCCCGGCGCCGATCTGGCTGCCCAGATGGCGGGAGCGCACGGTCAGGCCGAACACCTCCCCGATCACCTGGGTCACCTGGTAGCCCGGTACGTCGTTCGTGGTGACGACCAGGACGTCCGACTGGGCCGTCTGCCCGCCGCCGTAATCCTCAATGCCCATCGTGTGGCACCTCCTGGGGACAGCTTTGTCCCGGTTGATCCGGAGTGCATCCCCGGCCGGCCCAGTGTGCGTCCTCGCGTGGGCCATCTGGAACCCGGGGGTGTCATCCTGCGTTGATAGCTTTGGGCGGCCACGCAGCCGCCATCGATCGATCCAGGAGCCCCGGACCCTTGAATACGCTTGCGCTCGGACCGAGCTGGCTGGACCCGGACTATCTGATCAACACCTTCGGACTTCCCGGCGTCCTCCTCATCGTGTTCGCCGAGTCCGGACTGCTGATCGGCTTCTTCCTCCCCGGCGACTCGCTCCTGTTCACCACGGGTCTGCTGGTGACCACGAAGCAGCTGGACACCCCGCTCTGGCTGGTCTGCCTCCTGGTGGCACTGGCGGCGATCATCGGTGACCAGGTGGGCTATCTCTTCGGCCGCAAGGTCGGCCCATCGCTCTTCAAGCGCCCGGACTCCCGCCTCTTCAAGCAGGAGAACGTCGAGAAGGCGCACGAATTCTTCGAGAAGTACGGACCGAAGTCGCTGATCCTGGCCCGCTTCGTGCCCGTGGTGCGTACGTTCACCCCGATCATCGCCGGTGTGAGCCGGATGAACTACCGCTCGTTCATCGTGTTCAACATCATCGGCGGGGTGCTCTGGGGCGTCGGCGTCACGCTGCTCGGCTCGGCCCTCGGCAAGATCGACTTCGTCCACGAGAACATCGAGGCGATGCTCATCCTGATCGTGCTCATCTCGGTGGTGCCGATCGGGATCGAGTTCCTGCGGGCCCGCTCCAAGTCGAAGAAGGAAGCGGCGTCCCACGGTGAGGGCCCCGGCCCGTCCGCCGGGGGCAGCCCGGCCTCCGGCCAGCGCGGCCGGCACGCCAAGCGCTGACGTACGCTCCGGCCGCCGCGGGCCGCAGAGCCTGTCGGGTGACCTCTGATCGGGCGATCGAAGGTCGCCCGACAGGCTCTCAGAAGCCGCGCGTCCGCTTGGCCGCGCGGCGGTTCGCCCCGCCGACCGCTCCCGGCACCCGCATGAAGAGCCGGGAGATCTCGCTCCCCAGATTCACCCCGATCGCGATGGCCAGCGCCGTGGCCACCGCGGTCGACAGCGAGGCGAGCCCGGCGTTCACCCTTCCCTGCGCCACGGCCAGCAGACCGAAGTACGTGGCCGAACCGGGCAGCAGCGGGCCGATCGCCGCCGTGATGAACGGCAGCGACGAGGTGTACCGGTAGCGCGAGAACAACTGCCCGAACAGCCCCACCAGACCGGCCGCCGTCGCCGTCGCCGCCACCGGCGAGATATTGCCGGTGCGGGCCATCGCCCCGTAGATCACCCAGGCCACACCGCCGTTGAGGGTCACCGCCAGCACCGTGGACCGGTCCTGCTGGAGCAGGATCGCGAAGGCGAAACAGAGCGCCATCGACGCCAGGATCTGCACCACCGGCCGGTCCTGGCCGATGAATCTGGCCTCGGGGTTCAGCTGGGCGCCCAGCTGAAGCCCCAGATACAGCACCAGCAGCACGCCGACGACGATGCCGATGAACAAGTACATGACTTCGAGCAGACGCGCGGCCGCGGTGATGTAGAAACCGGTCAGCCCGTCCTGCACACCCGCCACCAGGGCCCGCCCCGGCAGCAGCGCGAACAGCCCACCGGTGATGACCGCGGACGGCCGTACGTCCGACCAGTGGGTGAGGGTCAGCGCCACCCCCAGTGCGGCCGGCGGCATCGCCGCCACCACGAACTGGTAGAACTCCGGCAGCCCGCGCCCGGCACACAGCCAGGCGAGCCGGTCGCCGAGCATCGCGCCGACCGCCGCCACCAGGAACACCAGCGGACCACCGCCGAGCAGCACCGACGCCGCCCCCGCGAGACCGCCGGCGGCCAGTGTCAGCACCCAGCCGGAGTACGGATGCCGGTTGCGCCGGATCTCCGCCAGCCGCCGGTAGGCATCCTCCAGCGAGACCTCGGCGTCCTCGGTGGTGATGTCGTCGATCAGCCGGAAGACGGCGGCCAGCCGGGTGTAGTCGGTGGCGCGGCGGCGTACGGTACGACTCGCCGTGACCGGGTCGTCGACCAGCGAAGGCTGGTGCGAGATCGACAGCAGGGTGAAGGTGACCGTGGGTTCGCAGCGGTCCAGGCCGTAGCTGCGGGTCACCGCGAACATGGCCGCCTCGACGTCCTCGGCGCCCTCGCCGCCGGCCAGCAGCAACTCCCCGATACGCAGCGTCAGGTCGAGCACGCGCGGCACCGCGGGCCCCGTCTCGTCGGGCTTCTGCACCGTCTCGGGCGCCGGGCGCTCGGCGACCGGCATCCGCAGCATCGTGCGCATCCGGTCCTGCCAGGGCGCCTCCTTGGTCAGCCGGATCATCGGGCTGCCGTGTGCCGGGGTGAAGGCGGGCGGCGAGTGCTGGGCGCTGTAGGTGCGCGGCGGGGCGAAGGCGGAGCCGGCCGTGTCCGAACCCGTTCCCGGCCCCGGGCCGGAACCCGAAGCGGAACCTGTTCCCGGCCCCGGGGGTTCGTTCGCCAGACCGGCCGGAATGGCAAATTCCGATGTCGGCTGGTCGTCCTCGGATGCGGACGCGCGCCTGCCCACCCCGGTCGGCGGGACGAAGGCGCTGCGCGCCTCGTCGGACTGGGGCTTCTGGTCCTCCGGACCGCCCTTTTCCGCCACCACCAGATCTCGCTCCTCGTCGGCTGCCCTTGTGCCCAGTATGGCCACGGGCCGGGACACGGGTACGAAGAGGCCTGCCCGCGGACCGGGCGGGCATGCGGAACGGGCGGCACTCCTTCGGAAGGAGTACCGCCCGTTCCAGGTCCGGAACCGTGGAAACGGAACCGGATCACGACCCTCGGGTCAGTGCGCGCCGCCCTGCGCCTCAAGGCGCTTGTAGGAGGCCTCGATCTCGGCCTCGGCCTCGGCGCGGCCGACCCAGTCGGCGCCCTCGACGGACTTGCCGGGCTCCAGGTCCTTGTAGACCTCGAAGAAGTGCTGGATCTCCAGGCGGTCGAACTCCGACACGTGGTGGATGTCGCGCAGGTGCTCCACCCGGGGGTCGGAGGCCGGCACGCACAGCAGCTTGTCGTCGCCGCCGGCCTCGTCCGTCATCCGGAACATGCCGATGGCGCGGCACTTGATGAGGCAGCCGGGGAAGGTCGGCTCCTCCAGGATGACCAGCGCGTCCAGCGGGTCGCCGTCCTCGCCGAGGGTGTTCTCGACGAAGCCGTAGTCCGCCGGGTAGCTGGTCGAGGTGAAGAGTCGACGGTCCAGGCGGATCCGACCGGTCTCGTGGTCCACCTCGTACTTGTTCCGCGAACCCTTCGGGATCTCGATAACGACGTCGAACTCCACGGGTGGCTCCTCCATGATCAACACATACGACTGGTGATTAAGTGTCCCCCACGCAGATGTGTGCTCGCGAAAGGGGCTGGTCAACGGTGGACGAGCCGGTGAAAAGACCGTCGGTCAACCCGCTGGACAAACTGAGCAGGCTCACCCGTCGGGCCGCCATGATCAGGTCGAAGGGACTGAACGACCGGCAGTTCACCGCCGTCTCCGCCGGCCTCGGCCTGGCGCTCGCAGCCGGCGTCGTCCTTGCCGCCGGCCCCTGGGACTCGGGTCAGCGTAAGGCCGAGACGGACTGGGCCGCCGCCCGGAACCGTACAGGTGGCGCACATCACGACTCCACCGCACCGTCCGGACCGGAGCCCGCACCCAGCGCCCCGGCCGTCCTCGCGGCGCTCTCCTCCGCCGTCGACAACTCCGCCCCGGACGCCCGCACCAGCCCGAACGGCGCGGCCGACGCCCTCCGCGCCGTTCTCGGCCCGCTGCTGAAGGACCCCGCCCTGGGCACCCGGCACGCCGCCGTCGTCATCGACACCGCCGGCGGCGAGCAGTTGTACGGCCAGGGCGCCGGCACTCCCATGACGCCCGCCTCCACCGTCAAGATCGCCACCACGGTCGCCGCCCTGAGCGCCCTCGGCCCCGACCACCGCATCGCCACGACGGTCCGGGCGTCCGCGGACTTCCGCGGCCTCACCCTGGTCGGCGGCGGCGACCCCACCCTCGACAAGGCCGCCCTGCGCAGGCTGGCCACCGACACCGCCCGCGCCCTGAAGGACCACGGCGTCGAGAAGGTCCGCCTCGGGTACGACACCTCCCGCTACTCCGGGCCCGCCCGGCACCCGATCGGCCCCAACGAGAACATCGCGCCCGTCAGCGCACTGATGACCGACGAGGGCAGGCTCGACAGCACCGACAGCGGACCCGCCCCGCGCAGCGACGACCCGGCCGGCGACACCGCCCGTACCTTCGCGGAGCTCCTCGACGACGCCGGGATCGCCACCGGGGCCGACCCGAAGCCCGGCCGCCCGGCCGCCGGGTCCCGGAAGGTCGCCGAACACCGCTCGGTCCCGCTCTCCGCCCTGGTCGAACGGGCCCTGACCAACAGTGACAACGACATCGCCGAAGCACTCGCCCGGCAGACCGCCCTCGCCGCGGGCGAACCGGCCGACTTCGACGGCGGCCGACGGGCCGTCACCGCACAGCTCAAGAAGCTCGGCCTGCCGCTGAAGGGCGCGGACCTCGCCGACGGCAGCGGACTCAACCGCAAGGACAAGGTCACCGCCGGACTGCTGGCCGGCCTCCTCGCCCGCGCGGCCGACCCGGACCACCCCGAACTGCGCCCCGTCCTCACCGGCCTGCCCGTGGCCGGTTTCAGCGGCACGCTCAGCGACCGCTACACCGGCAAGTCCGCGGGCACCGGCCTGATCCGCGCCAAGACCGGCACCCTCACCGGGGTGAACACCCTCGCGGGGACGGTCGTCGACCGGCAGGGCCGACTGCTCGCCTTCGCCTTCCTGGCCTCCGGCACGACCTCCCCCTCCGACGCCCAGTCCGCCCTCGACGCCCTCGCCACCGCCCTGAGTGCCGTCCGGTGATTCCCGGCGGGCGCGCGACGAGGCCACGGCGCCTCGCCGCGTTGTCGGAACGCCCCGCATACGCCCGGTACGCGGGTGCTCCTCCGCCCTGCGACGCACCGCGTCCGACGCCGCGCGCCGATCCGCCGGGGAGCACCGGACAGCCCTCGCCGCCCGCACCCATTGAGCCGGTCGACACCGCACCGCGGACGGACCCGAGCACGTACGGTTGACGCATGACGAGCATCGGTGGTGCCGAGATGGTCGACTGGAATCTCGCGGTCGCGACCGCGACCCGACTTGTGCGGCCGGGGCCGGAGATCAGCCGCGAGGAGGCCCGCGAGGTCGTCGCGGAGCTGCGCCGGCATGCCAAGGCCGCGGAGGAGCACGTCCGTTCCTTCACCCGGATGATCCCGGAGGGGACCGAACCGGAGGACACCCCGGTCCTGGTCGTGGACCGGGCCGGCTGGGTCAAGGCCAATGTCGCAGGCTTCCGCGAACTGCTCCGCCCGCTGCTGGGCAAGATGCAGGACCGGCGCGCGGGCGGCCCCGGCGGCGCCGTGCTCGGCGCGGTCGGCGGCAAGGTGACCGGCGTCGAGGTGGGGATGCTGCTGTCGTTCCTGGCCTCCCGGGTCCTCGGCCAGTACGAGACGTTCGCCCCGGCCACCCGCGAGTTCCCGGCCTCGGCCGACGGGGGTGGCAGGCTGCTGCTCGTCGCCCCGAACATCGTGCACGTCGAGCGCGAACTGGAGGTCGACCCGCACGACTTCCGGCTCTGGGTCGCGCTCCACGAGGAGACCCACCGCACCCAGTTCACCGGAGTGCCCTGGCTCCGCGACCATCTGCAGGGCGAGATCCAGTCATTCCTCGACGAGACCGACATCGACCCGATGACCGTGCTGGAACGGCTCCGCGAGGCCGCCCAGTCCCTGGCCGGGGGCCGTCCCGAGGGCGAGGACGGCGAGGACGGCGGCCGCAGCCTGGTCGAGCTCGTCCAGACGCCCTCCCAGCGCGAGATCCTCGGCCGGCTCACCGCCGTGATGTCCCTGCTCGAAGGCCACGCCGACTACGTGATGGACGGCGTCGGCCCCGAGGTCGTCTCCTCCGTCGGCGAGATCCGGGAGAAGTTCCAGCAGCGCCGGGCGCGCGGAGCCGGCCGACTCGACCAGGCGCTGCGCAAGCTCCTCGGCCTCGACGCCAAGCTGCGCCAGTACCGCGACGGCGAACGATTCGTCCGGGCCGTGGTCGACGAGGTCGGCATGGACGGCTTCAACCGGGTCTGGACCTCGCCGAACACCCTGCCCACCAAGGCGGAGATCGCGAAGCCGGCGGACTGGATCGCGAGGGTGCACCGTAAGGCAGAGTCCTGATCGCGACCGCTCCGACGGCGGACGACAGGATGAGAACGCGCCGGTAATCACCCATCCGAGGGACCGTAGGGGCATGGGAAGGCGTGCAATGCTCGATGGACGACTTGTCTCTGTCACCATCGACGCACTCTGAGTGACGGCATACTTCCCGTCCGGCACTTCGAGCCACCTCCCCGAACTTCACGAAGGGCACCGGACATGGGTCCCCATCCTGCGGTCGCGGCGATACGCCTGGCGGTCCGCCGCGTACTCCACGACGTACTCACCGAACACACCCGAAGCGCCGAACACACCCGGCGCACCCCGCACCCCGAGTTCGCCGAAGCCGGTGCGGGCAGGCAGCGCGCCGCACTCCCCGAACGCCCCGACACCCCGCTGGTGCTGGTGGCCTGCTCCGGCGGCGCCGACTCCATGGCCCTCGCCTCCGCCCTCGCCTTCGAGGCCCCCAAACTCGCCGTCCGGGCCGGAGGGATCACCGTCGACCACGGCCTCCAGGACGGCTCCGACACCCGCGCCGCCGAGGTCGTCGACCGCCTCACCGACATGTGTCTCGACCCGGTCGAGTCCGTCGCCGTGCAGGTCGGCCACGACGGCGGCCCCGAGGCCGCGGCCCGTGACGCCCGCTACGCCGCCCTGGACGCGGCGGCCGAGCGGCACGGCGCCGCCGCCGTCCTGCTCGGACACACCCGTGACGACCAGGCGGAGACGGTGCTGCTCGGCCTCGCCCGCGGCTCCGGGATCCGCTCGCTCTCCGGCATGGCCGCCGCGTCCGGACCGGCCGGCCGCTACCGCCGCCCCTTCCTCCAGCTCGACCGGCAGACCGCCCGCAAGGCCTGCCTCGTCCAGTCCCTGCCCGTCTGGGACGACCCGCACAACATCGACCCCGCCTACACCCGCTCCCGACTGCGCCACGAGGGCCTGCCGGCTCTGGAGAAGGCGCTGGGCAAAGGGGTCGTCGAGGCCCTGGCCCGTACCGCCCAGCTCTCCCGCGACGACGCCGACGCGCTGGACACCTGGGCCGCCGAGGCCGACCGCGCCGTGCGGGACGACGCGGGCCGTCTGGAGTGCGCCAAGCTGTACGCGCTGCCGCCCGCCGTACGCCGCCGGGTCCTGCGCCGGGCAGCCATGGAGGCGGGTTCCCCGGCCGGTTCGCTCTTCGCCCGGCACATCGAGGAAGTCGACCGTCTGATCACCGGCTGGCGCGGCCAGCGGGCCATCAACCTGCCCGGACGGGTCGAAGCCATGCGCCAGGGTGGCAGACTGGTCATTCGGCAGAGCTGAAGCATGAGCGGCCGACACGCAGGCGAGCGGCCGCACGGGTGCGGGGCAACAGCCCGGACCCGGCAGGCAGGAAAGAGACGCGGGTGAACGAGAAGGACATGGGCACCGACCTTCAGTCGGTGCTCCTCACCAAGGAAGAGATCGACGCGAAGCTCGTCGAGCTGGCCGCGAAGATCGACGCGGAGTACGCGGGCAAGGACCTGCTCATCGTCGGCGTCCTCAAGGGCGCAGTGATGGTGATGGCGGACCTGGCGCGCGCGCTGTCCACCCCCGTCACCATGGACTGGATGGCCGTCTCGTCGTACGGCGCGGGCACCCAGTCCTCCGGAGTGGTCCGGATCCTCAAGGACCTGGACACCGACATCAAGGGCAAGCACGTCCTGATCGTCGAGGACATCATCGACTCGGGCCTGACCCTGTCGTGGCTGATGTCGAACCTCGGCTCGCGCGAGCCCGCCTCCCTGGAGATCTGCACCCTGCTGCGCAAGCCGGACGCGGCCAAGGTCGCGCTCGACTGCAAGTGGGTCGGTTTCGACATCCCCAACGAATTCGTCGTCGGCTACGGGCTCGACTACGCCGAGAAGTACCGCAACCTCCCCTTCGTCGGCACGCTCGCCCCGCACGTCTACGGGGGCTGACCTCCTCCCGGAGCCCTTCGCCCGGCCCCCGGGGTGCCCGGACCGGACCGGGGGCGACAGTGGGGAACCTTTCACCGGATTCCCGCCGTTGAGCCTTCGAAGGTGGGCTTTGACAGACGTCCCCGGCGGTCGCGGGTGACAATGCTGGGGTACCGTCCGAAGAACAGTCTTTTCTCACAGCAGCATTTACCTACGGGCAGGAGGGACGGGGCGGCTTCGCCCCGTATGGATGGACGTGAAGCGATACTTCCGTGGGCCGGTCATGTGGATCGTGCTGGCCGTCCTCGCCGTGGTCGTGTTGATGACAGTCGTCGGCTCGTCGGGCGGCTACAAATCGGTGGACACCGGCAAGGTGATCCAGGCGATCAGCAAGGACCAGGTGGCGCAGGCCAAGCTGACCACCGGTGACGATCAGATCATCAAGATCGAGTTGAAGAAGGACCAGAAGCTCTCGGGCGAGTCCGGCACCAAGTTCCAGGCGAGCTACATCGGCGACCAGGGTGTCCAGCTCGCCGACACGCTGCAGAAGAAGTTCGAGAGCGGCAAGATCGACAAGGGCTACACGGTCTCGCCGTCGAAGCAGTCCCCGTTCATCTCGATCCTCCTCTCGCTGCTGCCCTTCGTCCTGATCGTGGTCGTCTTCCTGTTCCTGATGAATCAGATGCAGGGCGGCGGCTCCCGGGTCATGCAGTTCGGGAAGTCCAAGGCCAAGCTGATCACCAAGGACACCCCGAAGACGACGTTCGCCGATGTGGCGGGGTCGGACGAGGCCGTCGAGGAGCTCCAGGAGATCAAGGAGTTCCTCCAGGAGCCGGCGAAGTTCCAGGCCGTCGGCGCCAAGATTCCCAAGGGTGTCCTGCTGTACGGGCCTCCCGGTACGGGCAAGACGCTGCTCGCACGCGCCGTCGCGGGCGAGGCGGGCGTCCCGTTCTACTCGATCTCCGGTTCCGACTTCGTCGAGATGTTCGTCGGTGTCGGTGCCAGCCGGGTCCGTGACCTCTTCGAGCAGGCCAAGGCGAACGCCCCGGCGATCGTCTTCGTCGACGAGATCGACGCCGTCGGCCGGCACCGCGGTGCCGGTATGGGCGGCGGGCACGACGAGCGCGAGCAGACGCTGAACCAGCTGCTCGTCGAGATGGACGGCTTCGACGTGAAGGGCGGCGTCATCCTGATCGCCGCCACGAACCGGCCGGACATCCTCGACCCGGCGCTGCTGCGCCCGGGGCGTTTCGACCGGCAGATCGCGGTCGACCGGCCGGACATGCTGGGCCGTCTGGAGATCCTCAAGGTGCACCAGAAGGGCAAGCCGGTCGCGAAGGACGTCGACCTCGGCGCCGTCGCCCGTCGTACGCCCGGCTTCACTGGTGCCGACCTGGCGAACGTGCTGAACGAAGCGGCGCTCCTCACGGCGCGCGGCAATCTGAAGCTGATCGACAACAAGATGCTCGACGAGGCCATCGACCGCGTCGTGGCGGGCCCGCAGAAGCGGACCCGGATCATGTCCGAGAAGGAGAAGAAGATCACCGCGTACCACGAGGGCGGACACGCCCTGGTCGCGGCGGCTTCCCCCCAGGCGGACCCGGTCCACAAGATCACGATCCTCTCCCGCGGCCGTGCCCTCGGTTACACGATGGTGCTCCCGGAGGAGGACAAGTACTCCACGACGCGCAACGAGATGCTCGACCAGCTGGCCTACATGCTGGGCGGGCGCGCGGCCGAGGAGCTGGTCTTCCACGACCCGACCACCGGCGCTGCGAACGACATCGAGAAGGCCACCGCAACGGCCCGCGCGATGGTCACGCAGTACGGCATGACGGAGCGGCTCGGCGCGATCAAGTTCGGCGGTGACAACACCGAGCCCTTCGTGGGCCGGGAGATGGGCCACCAGCGCGACTACTCGGAAGAGGTCGCGGCCCTCGTCGACGAAGAGGTCAAGAAGCTCATCGAGACCGCCCACAACGACGCGTGGGAGATCCTCGTCGAGAACCGCGACGTGCTCGACAACCTCGTTCTCCAGCTCCTGGAGAAGGAGACGCTCGGCAAGGAGGAGATCGCCGAGATCTTCGCCCCGATCGTGAAGCGCCCGGCCCGTCCGGCGTGGACCGGTTCCGCCCGGCGTACCCCGTCGACGCGGCCCCCGGTGCTCTCGCCCAAGGA
Source organism: Streptomyces sp. NPDC058240 (assembly GCF_042882135.1). NCBI lineage: Bacteria > Bacillati > Actinomycetota > Actinomycetes > Kitasatosporales > Streptomycetaceae > Streptomyces > Streptomyces sp. NPDC058240. Next base: position 65,656 of record NZ_JBHVWT010000007.1, on the reverse strand, counting down.
GCTCGCCCTCACCAACGGCGCCACCACGGCGAACGGAACGGCCGTCCCCACGGACACCGTCCCGGCCACCGAGGTCGTCCCGGAGGACCGGCCCGAGAGCTGAGCCCCGTTCCCCCGTGTGGCCCCTTTCACGGGAGTCGCACCGGGCCCGGAATGGAAGCCGCGCCCCCACAGGTTCTAGCCTGTGGGGGCGCGGCTTTTTCGTACGCCCGTGCGGAGGTATGCGCAGGTGACAGCTCAGAGGAACGAGGCACAGATGACCGACCCGGTGACGCTGGACGGCCAGGGTTCGATCGGCGAGTTCGACGAGAAGAGGGCCGAGGCCGCCGTTCGTGAACTCCTCATCGCGGTGGGCGAGGACCCGGACCGTGAGGGTCTGCGCGAGACGCCGGGGCGGGTGGCACGGGCGTACAAGGAGATATTCGCGGGCCTCCACCAGGAGCCCGAGGACGTCCTGACGACCACGTTCGACCTCGGTCACGACGAGATGGTGCTGGTCAAGGACATCGAAGTGTTCAGCACCTGCGAACACCATCTGGTGCCGTTCCGGGGAGTCGCGCATGTCGGGTACATCCCGGCGACCAGCGGCAAGATCACCGGCCTCTCCAAGCTGGCCCGGCTGGTCGACGTCTACGCCCGGCGCCCGCAGGTCCAGGAGCGGCTCACCACGCAGATCGCCGAGTCCCTGATGGAGATCCTGGAGCCGCGCGGGGTCATCGTCGTCGTCGAGTGCGAGCACATGTGCATGTCGATGCGCGGTATCCGCAAGCCCGGGGCGAAGACGCTGACCTCGGCGGTGCGCGGACAGCTCCGCGACCCCGCGACGCGCGCCGAGGCCATGAGCCTGATCATGGCGCGCTGAACGCCCGCGCAGCCGTGTGACAGAGCTCGGTGCCCCAGGGCCGTTCGTCCGGATCCGGCCCGATCCGGACGAAAGACCCTACGCGGGCGCCGAGCTCTTGTCCTTGTCCTCGTCCTCCGGGAGCTTGCAGATGCGCTCCAGCCAGAGGGCCGCGGCGACCACCGCGATGCCCGCCAGGACTGCGAAGCCCGCGTAGATCGCCTGGTCGCGGCGGGCCGGGATGTCGAGGGAGCCGAGCAGGAAGAAACCGGCGCCGCCGTACATGCCGGAGACCAGGGAGACGACCAGGGCGCTGGCCTGGCCGAAGACCACCGCTCGGGCCACCATCAGTGGCTCGACGCCCTTGGCCCCCGGCCGGCGCTCGCGCTGGGCGCGCAGCCGGGACCGGATGGAGAGCGCCGTCGCCAGCAGGATGACGGCGATCACCGCGAGCACGACCGGCGCGGCGAGGGGAACGCCCGGCAGGTTGCCCAGGGAGTCCCAGAGGCGGGCGCCGGCCCAGGACAGCACCACGGCCGCGGCGAAGAGGCCGGCCAGTACCCCGAGCCTGAGTTGCTTCACCGAGTGGTCCGCCCTTCGCCGCCAGTGATCCATGTCGCCGTGGTCACCGTCGCCCGGTGTTCCGCGGCGCCGGTGATCCGTTTCCGTTGAGCCTAACGACTACTCGGGCAGACGGAGTTCCAGATCGGCCCGGGGCAGCACGCCGTCCCGGCCGACCCCGGCCAGCAGCTCCGCGACGGGGCCGGCGCCGGGCAACTGGGCCTCGGGGTCGATGTCGTGCCACGGGGCGAGGACGAAGGCCCGCTCATGGGCCCTGGGGTGGGGGAGGGTGAGCGCCGGGTCGTCGGAGACGACGTCCGCGTACGCCACGATGTCGACGTCGATGGTGCGCGGACCCCAGCGCTCCTCGCGGACCCGGTCGAAGGCCTCCTCGACGGCCTGGCCGCGCTCCAGGAGGGAGGACGGGGGGAGCGTCGTCTTCACGACGATCACCGCGTTGAAGTACGAGGGCTGGGAGCCGGGGGCGACGCCCCAGGGCTCCGTCTCGTACACCGGGGAGACGGCCTTGACCCGCAGGCCCGGGGTGTCCTCCAGGGCGTCGATGGCGCCCTGGAGGGTGTCCAGGCGGTTGCCGAGGTTGGAGCCCAGGGAGATCACGGCACGCTTGGGGTTGGAGAGGGTGATGTCCGCCGCGTCCACCTGCTCGACCACGGAGGCGGGCACCGGCTGTACGGTCGGGTCGCTCTGCCCTTCGGTGGAAAACGCAGTCATACTCGGCTCCGGGTGATGGTGATGGTCACATCGTCGAAGGGGACGGTGATCGGCGCATCCGGCTTGTGCACCACGACCTCCACCTCCTCGACTCCTTCGTGCTTGAGGCACTTCTGGGCGATGCGCTCCGCGAGCGTTTCGATCAGATCGACGGGCTCACCCTGCACCACCTCGACGACCTCCTCCGCGACGACGCCGTAGTGCACGGTCTTCGTCAGGTCGTCGGCGGCCGCCGCGGGGCGGGTGTCGAGGCCGAGCACCAGGTCCACGATGAACGTCTGGCCCTCTTCCCGTTCCTTGGGGAAGACGCCATGGTGCCCACGGGCCTTGAGGCCGCGCAGCGCGACACGATCCACGCGAATCACTCCTGCTGTCGTTGGTCGTAGAGACACGGGGCCGCGTGCGGACGGCAAGGTGCCCTCTTTCGAATCTACCTGCGAGCACCAACAGTGCTCGCCCGTGGGGGCCGTGGACGCGGCCTCACGGGACTGGTAGCCGCGTATACCCGTACTGCCCGGATCCAATCCCCTTCCGGGGTGCAGCCGCTCGACCACCCGGTCAGGAGGGTGTCTCTTCGTCCTCTTCCTCACCGGTTTCGGTCAGTACGGGCGAGCCGTGGTGCGACCAGAGCTTCCAGCCATCGGGTGTGCGCCGGAACACATTGGTGGCCACGACGAGTTGGCCGACCAGCGGTCCGAGCGCGTTGCCGTCCTCCGCGGGGCCGCCGCTGAGGATGTTCTCCGTGCAGGTCACCAGGGCGGTGTCGCCGGTCATCGAGACTCCGACGTCGGTCAGGAAGAACTGGATGTACTCGGTGTTCGCCATGATCAGCGCATAGCTGCGCAGCACCTCGCCGCGCCCGGTCAGCACCGGCCAGCCCGGGTGGACGCAGGAGACGGTGAGGTCCTCGCCCGGCAGCCAGAGCCCGGAGAGCTCCTCGAGGTCGCCGCGCTCCATCGCCTCGTAGAAGGCGGTGTTGGCCTGCTCGACGGCCGCGATGTCGGCGGCCGCTTCCGCGTGCTCGTCGCGGGGCCCGGTCACGCGGCTCCCTCGACGGCGCGGGCGACCCGTACGGCGTCGGCCGTGGCCCGTACCTCGTGGACCCGGACGGCCCAGGCGCCGGCGTGGGCGGAGAGCGCGGAGATCGCCGCGGTGGCGGCGTCGCGTTCGCGGGCGGGCGGCGGTGCGGCGCCGTCGCCGGCCAGCACATGGCCGAGGAAACGTTTGCGGGAGGCGGCGACCAGCAGCGGACGGCCCAGGGCGCGCAGCTCGTCGAGGTGGGCGACCAGGGAGAGGTCGTGGCAGGCGTCCTTGGCGAAGCCGAGACCGGGGTCGATCACGATCCGTTCCGGGGCGACGCCGCCCGCGATCACGGCGTCCATCCGCTCCCGCAGCTCACGGGCGACCTCGGCGACGACGTCCCCGTACACCGCGCGGCTGTTCATGGACTCGCTGAAGCCGCGCCAGTGCATCACGACGAAGGGGGCGCCGGCCGCGGCGACGACCCGGACCATGTCGGCGTCGGCGAGGCCGCCGCTCACATCGTTGACCAGGGCGGCCCCGGCCGCGACCGCCTCCTCGGCGACCCGGGCCCGCATGGTGTCCACGGAGACCATGACCCCTTCGGACGCCAGGCCCCTGACCACCGGGACCACGCGCCGCAGCTCCTCCGACGCGTCCACCCGGCTGGCGCCGGGGCGGGTCGACTCGCCGCCGACATCGATCAGGTCGGCGCCCTCGGCGACCAGGTCGAGGCCGTGTTTGACCGCGGCCGTGGTGTCGAACCAGCGGCCTCCGTCGGAGAAGGAGTCCGGGGTCACGTTCACGACACCCATGACCGCGCAGCGGTCCCACTCCGGCAGGCCCTGGACCGTGCCTCGTCCACGCAACGTACTCATGCGACCAGCGTAGGCCCCGTACGGAGCGGCGCTACGCCGCGCGCGCGTGCCCTTCCTGGCCCGGCGCCCGGGTGTGGGCGCAGGGGCGGGGCCGGCGGGCCGGGAAGCGGCGGGCGAAGGGGCGGGGGAGGGCGAGGTTCACGAAGCCCTCCGCCTGCATGGCCGCCAGCGAGATGCGGGGCAGGTCGCGGGCGGCGCGGTAGACGACGAAGCGCGGCTCCCAGCGGGGCCGGAACTTGGCGTTGAACTTGTACAGCGACTCGATCTGGAACCAGCGCGAGAGGAAGATCAGCAGTCCGCGCCAGGTCCGCAGCACCGGTCCCGCGCCCAGTTTCTCACCCCGGGCGAGCGCCGAGCGGAACATCGCGAAGTTCAGCGAGACGCGCTGGACCTCCAGCCGGGCGGAGGCCTGCAGGGCGGCGACGATCAGCAGCTCGTTCATGCCGGGGTCGGCGGAGCGGTCGCGGCGCATCAGGTCGAGGGACATGCCGTCGCGGCCCCACGGGACGAAGTGGAGTACGGCCTTCAGGTCGCCGTAGGGGGAGTCGGCGGTGTGCTCGTCGGTCTTGTGCGCGGTGGCGATGACGCAGTCCCCGTCGGCCGCGTCGCCGATCCGGCCGAGCGCCATGGAGAAGCCGCGCTCGTTGTCGGTGCCGCGCCAGTCGGCGGCGGCGCGCCGGATGCGGGCCAGTTCGGCCTCGCCGATGTCGCTCACGCGCCGGACCCGGGTCTCGTAGCCGAGGCGTTCAATGCGCTTCACCATCTGGCGTACGTTGCGCATCGCGCGCCCGGCGAGCGAGAAATCCGCGACGTCCACCACCGCCTCGTCACCGAGTTCCAGGGCGTCGAGGCCGGTCTCGCGGGTCCAGACCTCGCCGCCGGTCTCGCTGCAGCCCATCACGGCCGGGGTCCAGGAGTGGGCCCTGGCCTCGTCCATGAACCGTTCGATGGCGCCGGGCCAGGCCTCCACGTCGCCGATCGGGTCGCCGCTGGCCAGCATCACCCCGGACACGACCCGGTAGCAGACGGCGGCCTTGCCGCTGGGGGAGAAGACGACGGCCTTGTCGCGGCGGAGCGCGAAGTGGCCGAGCGAGTCGCGGCCGCCGTGCTTCTCCAGCAGGACGCGCAGCCGGGCCTCGTCGTCCTCGGTGAGGCCGGCGGCCGGGTGCTCGGGGCGGAAGGCGAAGTAGATGGTGGTGACGGCGGTCAGCAGACCGAGGGCGCCGAGGGAGTACGCCACGGTCCAGGAGGTGTCGCCGGCGTACTCGACCGGCCCCTCGAAGCCGAGCATTCCGTACAGCACGTGCTGGAGCCGGTCGGCGACGCTGGGGCTGCCCACGACCCGGCCGGGGTGCGCGCTGACGACGACCAGTCCGAGGGCCAGCGAACCCGCGCCGAGGAGCACGAAGTTGGCCAGGGCCCGCCAGCGGCTCCTGGGGTCGGGGAGCGCGGCGAACTCGCCGCGGTTGCGGATGAGCAGCAGGCAGAGCGTCAGCGAGACGAGTGTGCCGATGACCGAGTGCCGGTAGGTGAACTGCGCCAGCGCACCGGCCGGCAGCAGCACGACGGCGGCCCGCCAGGCCCGCCGCTTGCGCCGCTTGAGGCCGTGGGCGAGCAGCAGCAGCAGGACGCCCGCGCTCAGCGAGAGCGCGGCGGCGAACGGCCCGAGGGCGCCGGGCAGCACTTCGGCGAGCGTGTGCATCCGGCTGTGCCGGAAGCGCGGGAAGACACCCGCGGCGACATCGATCAGGCCGACGGCGGTGCAGGCGGTACCGACCAGCGTCGGTACGGACTCGGGGCGCGGGCCGCGTACGAACTTGCGTACGGGACTCGGAACCGATCCCGATTTATCCCCATCTAGCGTGACAGACATCGCTTCCCGTGGTTCCGCGAGAGATTCTTGAGTCCTTCGGTCGTAGCCCTCCGGACGATGTGCGACCTGTAGGACGAGGCTTCCGGGCCGTGGGTTCACCCGCCGGCCGGAAATTTCCAGACAAGAAAGCTCAACCCCATGGGTCTTACCAGCAAGACATTTCTGGTTCTGGCCATCGCGCTGGCCGTGGTGTTCTTCGCCGTCACGGTCTGGCTCTGGCCCCGGCTGGCCCGTCGCAGCGTGCCCGCGGTGTTCGGCAGGGTCGGCCTGCTGCTGGCGACCCAGGTGACGATCTTCGTCACGGTGGCCCTGGTGGCGAACAACTCCTTCCTCTTCTACGGATCGTGGGCCGACCTGTTCGGCCAGAAGCAGGATCTGGGTGTCGTCACGGACCACGCGGCCGGAACGCTGGCCTCCAAGAACATCGTCCGGGTCGGGATCCAGCGGCCGGACGTGCCCGGCGGTTCGCGGCCCACGATGGGCGGGCGGATCGACAAGGTCGTGATCGCGGGCCGGCAGTCGAAGATCGAGAGTTCGGCGTACGTGTACCTGCCGCCCGAGTACTTCCAGCCGGCCTTCGCCCACCGCAAGTTCCCGGCGGTCGTCGTGCTCACCGGCTACCCGGGCGTCTCGGAGAACCTCCTGAAGAGCCTTCGGTACCCGCGTACGGCACACGAACGGGTGAAGGCCGGCCGGGCCCAGCCGATGATCCTGGTGATGCTCCGGCCGACGGTCGCGCCGCCGCGGGACACCGAGTGCGTGGACGTGAAGGGCGGGCCGCAGACCGAGACCTACCTCGCCGAGGACCTGCCGCGGGTGATCTCGGAGTCGTACCGGGTCGGCAAGCTGGCCCGTAACTGGGGCGTCATCGGCAATTCGACCGGTGGTTACTGCGCCCTGAAGATCGGGCTCCACCACCCGGACCGGTTCGGGGCGAGCGTCGGGCTCTCCGCGTACTACAAGGCGGCCGAGGACCCGACGACCGGCGATCTCTTCCAGGGCGACCAGAGCGCGCGGGACCGCGCCGATCTGATGTGGACCCTGGACCACATGCCGAAGCAGCCCGATTCGTCCTTCCTCGTCACGACCTCCAAGCATGGCGAGGGGAACTACCGCACCACGCTGCAGTTCATGGCCAAGGTGAAGTCGCCCGCCCAGGTCTCGTCGATCGTGCTCGACAGCGGCGGGCACAACTTCAACACCTGGCGGCGGGAGATCCCTTCGGCGCTGGACTGGCTGAGCAGCCGGCTCAGCGAGAACTGACACGGGCCGCCACGCGGTGAACCGGGCGCCCCCGGTTCACCGCGTGGCGGCCTTGGTGACGCTCTCCACGCTCTCGACCGCCACCTCGGCGCGCGGGACGTCCTGGGCGTCCGCGTCGATCGAGCGGCGCAGTGCCTCGTGCAGCCGGGCCGGGGTGAGCACGCCCAGGAACCGGCCGGTGCTCTCCGCGTCGATGACGGCGATCCAGCCCGCGTCGTGCTGGAGCATGGTGGCGAACGCCTGCTTGAGCGGGGCGCCGACGGGCAGCCACGCCTCCATCCTGCGGGCGTGCGCGCGCACCGTGCCCCCGGCCCCGGCGGCGGAGCCGTCGGCCGGGATCCAGCCGTGCAGATTGTCCTGGCCGTCCAGTACGACGGCCCAGCGCGCGCCCTCGGCCCGCAGCCGCTCGGTCGCCCGCGCCAGCGAGTCGTCGAGGTGGACGACCGGCGGCTGGTCGAGGTCGCCCTCCTCGATGGGGGTCACGGAGAGCCGCTTGAGGCCGCGGTCGGCGCCGACGAAGTCCGCGACATAGGGGGTGGCGGGGGCGCCGAGCACGGTGGCGGGGGAGTCGAACTGCTCGATGGAGCCCTGCCCGTAGACGGCGATCCGGTCGCCGAGCCGGACCGCTTCCTCGATGTCGTGCGTGACGAACAGGACGGTTTTACGGACCTGTTCCTGAAGTTTCAGGAATTCGTTCTGCAGCCGTTCCCGCACGACCGGGTCGACCGCGCCGAAAGGCTCGTCCATCAGCAGCACCGGCGGGTCCGCGGCCAGTGCCCGGGCCACACCGACGCGTTGGCGCTGACCGCCGGAGAGCTGTTCCGGATACCGGTCGCCATAAACGGAAGGATCAAGTCCGACAAGGTCGAGGAGTTCGGCCGCGCGTTCCCGGCCCTTTCCCCGTTTCCAGCCCAGGAGATGCGGGACGGTCGCGGTGTTCTCCAGGATCGTACGGTGCGGGAAGAGCCCCACCTGCTGGATCACATAACCGATACGGCGGCGCAGCCGGACGGGGTCGATGGCGGATATGTCGTCCCCGTCGACGAATATCCGGCCCTCGGTCGGTTCGATCAGCCGGTTCACCATCTTCATCGTGGTCGTCTTGCCACACCCCGACGGTCCGACGAGCGTGACCAGTTCACCCTCGGCGACCTCGAAGGAAAGGTCGTCGACGGCGGTGGTGCCGTCCGCGTACCGCTTGGTGACGTGCTCGAAACGGATCATGGTTCCCCATTGTGGCGCGTGTTCTGTGAAGGACATGTTGCTGAAATACAACGGCTCCGGCGATTGTCAGTGGTCGAGGATAGGCTCGCCAGACATACGTACGAAGCGGTGACCGGGAGGTGGGGAAGGATGGCCGCGGGACAGAACTGCCTGGTGACGAACGACTGGATCTGCGGGGAGTATCTCCGTTCCCGCAGCCAGGAGTTGACCGATGCGACGGTCCAGCACATCTGGATCACCGCGGTCTCGGTGGCGATCGGACTCCTGGTGGCCTTTCCGCTGGCGCTGTTCGCGCGCCGCAGCCGCCGTTTCGCCGGACCGGTGCTCGGACTGACGACGGTCCTCTACACCGTGCCCTCGCTCGCCATGTTCTCGCTGCTGCTGCCACTGTTCGGGCTTTCCGCCGCGCTGGTGGTCACCGGCCTGGTGCTGTATTCGCTGACCATTCTCGTGCGGAACATCCTGGCGGGCCTCGAAGCCGTTCCCCAGGAGGCGAAGGAAGCCGCGAAGGGAATGGGCTACGGGCCGGTCCGGCTGCTGTGGGAGGTCGAACTGCCGCTGGCCATGCCCGCGTTGATGGCGGGGGTGCGGATCGCCACGGTCTCGACGATCGCGCTGACGACGGTCGGGTCGATCATCGGCAGAGGCGGCCTCGGCAATCTCATAGGGGACGCGCTCCCCAGCTTCTTCAAGGCCCAGGTGCTCACCGCCTCGGTCCTGTGCGTACTGCTCGCGGTCGTCGCGGATCTGCTGCTGCTCGGTGTGCAGCGGCTGCTGACCCCCTGGACCCGAATACGTGCCGCGGACGCGGGCACCGTGGCAAAGGCGGTCTGATCCCATGGGAGTTCTCGGCGAGGCCTGGACCTGGCTCACCACCGGCGCCAACTGGTCGGGGGAGAGCGGGGCGGCCCACCGGCTCGGTGAGCATCTGTACGTCAGCGGCGTCGCGCTCGCCCTGGCGTGCGCGACAGCGCTGCCGGTCGCGCTGTACCTCGGGCACATCGGGAAGGGCGGCACGCTGGCCGTCAACCTCTCCAACGTGGGGCGGGCGATCCCGGTCTTCGCGGTGCTGGCCCTCTTCATGGTCTCGCCGCTGCGCAACGCCGGATATGTGCCGACGGTCATCGCGCTGGTGCTGTTCGCCGTGCCGCCGCTGCTGACCAACGCCTACGTCGGGATGACGGAGGTCGACCGGTCGGTGACGGAGGCGGCACGCGGCATGGGGATGTCCGGGTGGCAGCTCTTCGTCCGGGTCGAGCTCCCGCTGGCCTACCCGATGATCATGACCGGGCTGCGCTCCGCCGCGGTCCAGGTGGTCGCCACGGCCACGATCGCCGCGATGGTCGGCCAGGGCGGTCTCGGCCGGATCATCACCGCCGGGTTCAACACGTACAACACCCCGCAGGTGGTCGCCGGGGCGGTGCTGGTCGCCGTGCTCGCGCTGCTGGTGGAGGCGGTGCTGGTGGGCTTGGACCGGCTGCTGTCACCGCTGCGCCGCCGCCGGACGGCATGACGGCGGCGTGACAGCCACATGAAACCCGATCCGCCATCCCCGGACCCCGATCTCGTACAGACCCTGTTGCTGTGGACTCATACGGCCCCTCGTGGCCGTGGACGGAGAACGACAATGAGCAAGACCTCGCGCATAGCCGGCGCGGTCATCGGCATGGTGGCGCTGGCCGGCTCGCTGGCCGCCTGCGGCGGCGACAGCCTGGAGAAGGACAAGGCGGGCCCGGCATCCTCCGGCGGCGCCGCGGGCTCCGGCAAGAAGGGTTCGCTGGTCGTCGGCGCGGCCTCCTTCACCGAGTCCAAGGTGCTCGCGGAGCTGTACGCGCAGATCCTGGGCGACGCCGGATACAGCACCTCGGTCACCACGGTGGCGAACCGGGAACTGTACGAGCCGTCCCTGGAGAAGGGCGAGATCGATGTCGTCCCCGAATACGCCGCGACGATCGCCGAATTCCTCAATGCCAAGGTGAACGGTTCGAAGAAGGCCGAGAAGGCGCCGGTAGCCTCCGGTGACACGGCGGCCACGGTCGCCGCGCTGGAGAAGCTCGCCACCCCGCGCGGACTGAAGGTGCTCCCGGCCGGTGCGGCCGTGGACCAGAACGCCTTCGCGGTGACCAAGGAATTCGCCGCGAAGAACAAGCTCAAGACCCTTTCGGACCTCGGCAGGTCGAAGGCCGAAGTGAAGATCGCGGCGGGTGACGAGTGCGAGGTGCGGCCGTTCTGCGCACCGGGTCTGAAGAAGACGTACGGCATCAATGTCACCGGTATAGACCCCAAGGGAGTCGGTACGCCGCAGTCCAAGCAGGCAGTCAAGGACGGCAAGGACCAGTTGGTCCTCACCACCACCACGGACGCGGTGCTGGACAGCTACGACCTGGTGTTCCTGGAGGACGACAAGAAGCTCCAGAACGCCGACAACGTACTGCCGGTCCTCAATGCCAAGGACGCCGGTTCCCAGGACATTGCCGACGCACTCGGCAAGCTCACCAAGGCGCTCACCACCGAGGATCTCGCGGAACTGAACCGCAAGGTCGACGCCGAGCGCGCAAAGCCCGCCGATGTCGCCAAGGACTATCTGCGGTCCAAGGGCCTCGTCGAGAAGTAGGAATCGGGGGGAATGGGGGCCGTCAGGTAACCGGCAGGGAACAGATTGACGGGCGGCCCCCCAAGTGCCCCGTACACACGGTAAATTTCAGGCCATGCCACGTGGACGTCATCGCCATTCGCCACCTCTGCACAGAATCCTTCCGCCGTCGGCAGTCGTCGGAGTCTCGGTCCTCTGTGCCGGAGGCGCCTGGCTGCTCGCCGAGCCCCTGGTCCTGCGCGGTCTGGTGGCCGCCTCGGCGGCGGCCGCCGTGACCGGCGCGTATCTGATGCGCAGCTGGGACCAGGAAGCCGGCCGCCGGGTCGCGGAGCTGACGCGGGCCCGCGCCGGTGACGAGTGGCGGGCCGAGGAGCGGCTCGCCGAGCTGGAGGCCGACCTGGAGGAGTCGCGGGAGCTGCGCGCCCGGCTGGAGACGAAGCTGCGCCGCAAGCGCGTGGAGCTCGCCAACCTGCGCGGGGAGCACGCCGCACTGCTGCGCCGGTACGCCAACGCCGAGACCGAGCGGGCCAGCGCGCTGGAGGGCCGCAGGCAGCTCGCCATCGAGGCCGCCGCCGCCGCGCCCCGGGAGCTGCCCGCCGCGCGCAGCACCCCGACGCCGGCCGCCTATCTGCGGGCCGCCCAGGCGCTGGAGGACCTCTCGCGCAACGGGGCGCTCCAGGAGGCGCGCCGTACCGCCGAGCAGGCCAGGAAGCGTGATCTCGCGGAGCGCTCCCGGCAGGCGGAGGAGCGGCAGGGCAGGCACGCCGCGGACGAGGACCGGACCGGCGCGCAGCACCTGCGCCCGCCGGCCGCCCTGCCCGCGCCCCGGCCGTCCGCCGCGCTGCCCCCGGCGCGCACCGCCCCGGCCACCGCCGTCGCCCCGTACGCGGCTTCCCGCCGCCACCTGGTGCCGCAGGGCAGCTTCGACTTCTTCGGTACGCAGAAGGCCCGCGCCGCGATCGAGTCCGTGCAGGACGAGGACCTCGCCGACGTGGTGGGCGAGGAGGCGCTGGCCGCGCACCGTACGGGCACGGCCGGGAACCGGTTCGTCGGCGAGGTCATCGACCTGACCGCGCACGACGAGACCGAGCAGCTGGACGTGGCGGAGCTGCGCAGCGCGATCTCGTAGAGCGGCGCGATCTCCGCAGAAGCAGAAGCAGAAGCAGAAGCAGGAGCAGGAGCAGGAGCAGGAGCAGAAGCAGAAGCAGCGGCCGCCGTCCCGGGCCCCGGGACGGCGGCCGCTACGTGTCGATCACTTGTCGATGTCGCCGACGACGAAGAAGAGCGAGCCCAGGATCGCCACCATGTCGGCGACCAGCGTGCCCGGCAGCAGCTCGGTGAGCGCCTGGATGTTGTTGTACGAGGCGGAGCGGAGCTTCAGCCGGTACGGGGTCTTCTCGCCCTTGGACACCAGGTAGTAGCCGTTGATGCCGAGCGGGTTCTCGGTCCAGGCGTAGGTGTGGCCCTCGGGGGCCTTCAGCACCTTGGGCAGCCGCTGGTTGATCGGTCCGGGCGCCAGGGCGGCCATCCGGTCCAGGCAGGCGTCCGCGAGGTCCAGGGCGTTGCGCGTCTGCTCCAGCAGGCACTCGAAGCGGGCCAGACAGTCGCCCTCGGTGCGGGTGACCACCTTCAGGGTGTCCTGGAGCTCCCCGTACGCGAGATACGGCTCGTCGCGCCGCAGATCGAAATCGACGCCCGAGGCGCGGGCGATCGGCCCGGACACCCCGTACGCGTGCACGGTCCCGGCGGAGAGCACGCCCACGTCGCGGGTGCGGCCCCGGAAGATCTCGTTGCCGAGCACCAGGTCGTCGTAGACGTCCATCCGGGACCGGACCGAGGCGACCGCGTCCCGGGCCCGGCCGAGCCACCCGGCCGGGAGGTCCTCCTTGAGGCCGCCGACGCGGTTGAACATGTAGTGCATCCGGCCGCCGGAGACCTCCTCCATCACGGCCTGGAGCTCCTCGCGCTCGCGGAAGGCGTAGAACACCGGGGTGATCCCGCCGAGTTCGAGCGGGTACGAACCGAGGAACATCAGATGGTTCAGGACCCGGTTCAGCTCGGCGAGCAGGGTGCGGGTCCAGACCGCGCGCTCCGGCACCTCCATGCCGAGCATGCGCTCCACGGCCATCACGACGCCCAGCTCGTTGGAGAACGCCGACAGCCAGTCGTGGCGGTTGGCGAGCATCACGATCTGCCGGTAGTCGCGGGCCTCGAACAGCTTCTCCGCGCCGCGGTGCATGTAGCCGATGACCGGCTCGGCGTGCTGGATGCGCTCGCCGTCCAGGACGATGCGCAGACGGAGCACGCCGTGGGTGGAGGGGTGCTGGGGGCCGATGTTGAGCACCATGTCGGTGCTCTCCGCCGCGCCGCCGATGCCGACTGTCGTCTCCGTCATGCGGCCAGTATTACGTGAACGCGTGAGGGCCCGGTCCCGGGCCCCGGCCCGGGTCCGCCGACGGGGCGGCTTCCCGGCCCCCGCGCTGCATCAGCCAGCCGAAGTCGCCGAGGCCGCCCCGGGCCGTCAGCTCCGCGGCCTCGCCCGCCGAGGCGAGCGCCCGTACGTAGCCGGCCGGGTCGGACGACGCCAGGGCCAGGGGCGGGCGTCCGCCGCTGACGCCGAGGCGGTGCAGCGCCTCGCGCTGGCTCAGCAGTTCGGGCGGCGTCCCGGCCCCGGCCCCGGCCGCCGCGCAGGCGTCCAGTGCCACGTGCGAGGTGAGGTCGCAGCTGCCGTCCGGCACCGGCCGGACCTCGCGGCCGGCCCGGAAGCCGGTCAGGGTGCCGAACGGGGGCCGCGCCTCCCGCGCATGGGCGTAGTCCACAGCCACGGCGAGCCCCCCGGCCAGGGTGGCCACCGCCCGTGCCCAGGCCTCGTCGCGGGGGCGGCCGATCTCCGCGCGGCCGCCCGGTCCGGCCGACGGCCACCAGCGGCGCAGCCACTCGGCGTCCGCCCCGGCCACCGGCTCGCCCAGCCGTTCCGTACCGTCCTCGGTCCGGACGAGGACGTACCGGTCGACGCCGTCCGCGTCGGTCTCGGCGACCTCGGTCGGGACGTTGTCCAGCCACTCGTTGGCGAAGAGCAGGCCGTACGTCCGCGGCGGCGGTTCGGCGCACCACTCGATCCGGGGATCCAGTCCGGGCGGACGGTCGGCGAGCTCCACGGCGTACGCCCGTACGGCGAGGCCGTCGGCGCCCGCGGCCGGGAGCGCCGCGAGCACCCCCGTCAGCAGCTCGCCCCGCCCGGCGCCCAGGTCCACCAGGTCGACCGATCCGGTGCCCAGTTCCCGTGCTGTCGCGACCAGCAGCCGGGCGACGGCGGAGGCGAAGAGCGGGGAGGCATGGACGGAGGTACGGAAGTGGCCCGCCGGCCCTTCGGGGCTCCGGTAGAACCCCCCGTCCCCGTACAAAGCGGTCGCTGCCGCCTCCTGCCACCCACGCCACTCATCCGTCACGTATCCAAGTCTCCACCTTGGGGAGTACGGTCCCAGAAACCGGATCGGCCCTTCGGCTGACCCGTGCGCCCCTTGCCTGTCCCTACGCTGGGTTACGTGCAGCGCCTCTACGACTTCCTCCGCAGACACCCGACGGGCGTCGACAGCTTCTGGGCCGTCGTCCTCCTCGGGCTCTCCGGCCTGTCCATTGTGGGTGTGGGGAGAAGCACGGGGGAGCGCGTCGCTGCCGTTCCGGTCATTCTCGGGCTCTGCGCCGTTGTCGCGTTGCGCAGGCGCGCGCCGGAGAAGATGCTGCTGCTCGCCATCGCGATGGGGGTGGTGCAGCTGGTCACCGGGGTGGGCCCCGGTGTCATGAACTTCGCGATGCTGATGATCGTCTTCACCGTGGCCACCGTCGGGGAGCGCTGGGCGTCCCGGCTCGCGCTGGTCTGCAGCCTGTGCGCGGCGGGTCTGTCCAAGCTGCGCTGGCCGGGCGAGGGGCCGCGGACCGGCTGGGCCGAGGAGATCTTCATCGTCGTCGTGCTGACCGTGCCGTTCGTGCTCGCCTGGGTGCTCGGCGACTCGATGCGGACCAGGCGCGCCTACTTCAGCCAGCTGGAGGAGCGCGCCGCCCGGCTGGAGCGGGAGCGCGAGGCGCAGTCGAAGGTCGCGGTGGCGGCCGAGCGGGCCCGTATCGCCCGTGAACTCCACGATGTCGTCGCGCACAACGTGTCGGTGATGGTGGTGCAGGCCGACGGTGCGGCGTACGTCATGGACGCGGCCCCCGACCAGGCCAAGCAGGCCCTGGAGACCATCTCCAGCACCGGCAGGCAGGCGCTCGCGGAGATGCGGCGGCTGCTCGGGGTGCTGCGGACGGGCGATGCCCAGGAGAGCGGGGAGTACGTCCCGCAGCCCGATGTGGACCAGATCGAGGATCTGATCGAACAGGTCAGACAGACCGGCCTGGCCGTCGACTTCAAGATCGAGGGAACCCCCCGCCCGCTGCCCAGCGGCGTCGAGCTGACCGCGTACCGCATCGTGCAGGAGGCCCTGACCAACACCCGCAAGCACGGCGGCCCGGACGCGGGGGCCAGCGTGCGTCTGGTCTACTTCGACGACGGGCTCGGACTGCTGGTCGAGGACGACGGGCGGGGCGCGGCGCACGAACTGTACGAGGACGGCGGCGCCGACGGCGCGGGCCACGGGATGATCGGGATGCGCGAGCGGGTCGGCATGGTCGGCGGCACGCTGGACGCCGGGCCGCGGCCCGGCGGCGGCTTCCGGATCAGCGCGCTGCTGCCGCTCAAGCCGGCCCACTAGACGCAGGACCGGGCCCACCTGAGGTTGTACCGGGCCCACCAGACGTAGGACAGGAGACAGGACCCCTCATGGCGATCCGCGTGATGCTCGTCGACGACCAGGTGCTGCTGCGCACCGGCTTCCGGATGGTGCTCGCCGCCCAGCCGGACATGGAGGTCGTGGCCGAGGCCGGCGACGGCGCGGAGGCGATCGAGAACCTTCGTGCCACCGCCGTCGATGTGGTGCTGATGGATGTGCGGATGCCGAGGCTGGACGGTGTCGAGGCCACCCGGCGCATCTGTGCGCAGCCGGACGCGCCGAAGGTGCTCATCCTGACCACGTTCGACCTCGACGAGTACGCCTTCTCCGGGCTGAAGGCCGGGGCCAGCGGCTTCATGCTCAAGGACGTGCCGCCCGCCGAACTGCTGGCCGCGATCCGCTCCGTGCACAGCGGCGACGCCGTCGTCGCCCCGTCCACCACCCGTCGGCTGCTCGACCGGTTCTCCCCGATGCTGCCGAGCGGCACCAGCGAACCGCAGCACAAGGACATCGCCAAGCTCACCGAGCGCGAACGCGAAGTGATGCTGCTGGTCGCGCAGGGCCTGTCGAACGGCGAGATCGCGGCGCGCCTGGTGCTCTCCGAGGCGACCGTGAAGACGCACGTGGGCCGCATCCTCACCAAGTTGAACCTGCGCGACCGGGTGCAGGTCGTGGTCCTCGCGTACGAGACCGGGCTGGTCCGGGCCGGTGGCGGGGCGGTCTGACCTGCGGGCCCGCTGATCCGGGTCGACGCCCCGAGCCGGGGCTCGGCCCGGGGCGCCTTCCGGTCAGCGCAGGATGCCTTCCAGGAAGTCGCTGCCGAGCCGTGCCACCGAGGTCAGGTCCAGCTGGTGCAGCACGTACCGGCCGCGCCGGCGGGTGGTGACCAGGCCCGCCTTCTTCAGTACCGAGAGGTGCCGGGAGACCTCGGGGGCCGTGATGCCGTGCGTATCGGCGAGCTGGCCGGTCGTGTGCGGGGAGCGGGCGAGGTGGCGGCAGAGGCGCATCCGCATCGGGTGGGCCAGCGCCTCCATGCGCAGCTGCAGCAGCTCCACGGAGGAGGGGGAGGGCAGCTCGGGCTGGTGCACCGGGTAGTGGATCACCGGGCGCCAGCCCGGCGCGTGCAGCAGGTTGAGGTGCGGCCAGCCGAAGGTGGACGGGATGAGGGTGAGCCCGGGGCCGACGGCGCTGGTGCGGCCCTCGGTCAGTTTGTCGGCGCTGATCCGGGTCCCGGCCTCGTCGACGGTCAGCGCCGTGGACACCGCGCCCATCGCCTCGCCGATCCCCTTGCGCCGCAGCAGATCGGTCTTGTGCCGGGCGTCGGCGACCAGCTGGACCCGCACCCGGCACCAGGTGTCCGCGAAGAACGCCCGGTCGCAGTCCTCGAACAGGCGCCGCACCCAGGCGCGCACCGGGGCCGGATCGCTCAGCAGCTGCTGGGCGAACTCCACCTGCCGGGGGCCGCGCGCCGCCGCCATGTCCAGGGCGCGGGTACGCATCGTCGGGTCGTTGAGCGGGGAGGGCGCGCCGAGCCCGTACAGGCTGGTGCAGGTGAACTCCAGGGCGGCGGCGACGAACCGTTCGTCGTCCAGCCGGTCGAGGATGTCGAGGTCCTCGGCGAGGTTGGCGCCCGCCCTGCCGTTGCCGCCGCGGATCCCGGCGAACGGCATGAAGATGTCCGAGAACGTGTGGCGCCACAGGAAATCGGCCTCGTGCAGCCGGTCGGCGAGGTCGGGGTCCAGCGCGCTGGAGGTCGCCGTCGCCCAGCCGTGCAGGCCCGGGTGGTGCCCCGGCTCGGAGAGGGCATGCAGGGCCAGCCCCAGCTCGGCGAGGGGGGAGGTCTCGAAGACGATGCGGTCGGGCGCCAGCCCGGCGATGTCGATGTGCACGCTCACCCCCCCATAGTGCGGGGTGCCCGCGAAAGGCATCGCGCCATTTGACGGTGGTCGTCAATCGGCGGGCCGGACGGGCCGGGACCGGCCCACGCTGAGGCCCATGGACGCCATTCAGCAGCACATGATCGACAGCTATCGCGCGGCCCAGCGGGGCGAACTCCCGCCGCCGCTGCCGGGCCGGTACGACTGGGAAGTGGTGCGCGAGGCACGCGACCGGCGCCGTTTCGACGCGGTGATCGCGGGCCGTCCGGCGCGCGGTCGCCGACGGGCGGCGCTGCGGTCCCTGTTCACCCGAAGCCGCGGAGCCGGGTCCGCCCGAAACCGCGGAGCCGACGGTTCCGGTGCTCCCGGCCCTTCCCCGGTCGGCCCGGCAGGCCCCTGCTAGGCCAGCCGCGCCACGAACTCCCGCACCGCGTCCCGTACATCCTCAGCCGTCCATTCCAGCCCTTCGCGCCCCACCGTCACCTCGGTGAACGACAGTCCGGGCGGCCCGGCGGCCGCGGGGTACCACTTACGGAAGAGGGACACGCCCGTCTCCTCCGCCTGCCGCACCCCCGCCTCCGTCAGGACATCCTCCCCGTACGGCAGCCAGACCTGGAACTGATGCGTGTGCGGCGGCTCCGGATGCACCCGGAACCACCCGGTGCCGGCCGCCGAGAAGCCCTCGGCCAGCGCCCCGGCCACCA
Source organism: Streptomyces sp. NPDC058240 (assembly GCF_042882135.1). NCBI lineage: Bacteria > Bacillati > Actinomycetota > Actinomycetes > Kitasatosporales > Streptomycetaceae > Streptomyces > Streptomyces sp. NPDC058240. Next base: position 47,324 of record NZ_JBHVWT010000007.1, on the reverse strand, counting down.
CCTTCGCCTGCGCCACGTACGAAGGCAGCTGCGGCAGCTCCTGATCGAGGCCGATCAGGGCGGCGAGCGCCGCGGGGAACTGCTGGAAGAGCTGCCCGCCGTACCGGTGGCGCCAGGTGCGGGCCTCCTCGATCAGCGACCCGGGACCGACCAGCGCGGCCCCGGAGATTCCGCCGAGGGTCTTGTAGAAGGACACGTACACGCTGTCCGCGAGCGCCGCGATCTCCGGCAGCTCCCGCCCGAAGTGGGGGGCGCACTCCCACAGCCGCGCGCCGTCGATGTGCACCACCGCATCGCGTTCCCGCGCGGCCGCCACCACGGCCTCCAGCTCCTCCCACGTCGGCAGGACGAAACCGGCGTCGCGCAACGGCAGCTCCAGCATCAGCGTGCCGAACGGCTCGTCGAAGTCGCGGATCTCCTGGGCCGTGGGCAGCCGGGGCCCGGACGTCGGATGGACGGTACGCAGCCCGCTCACCGCCCCCAGCGCGCCGCGTTCGTGCACCTCGGGGTGGGCGAGGGGATGCAGCGCCACCGTGGAATTGCCGGTCCGCCCGGCCCAGCACCGCAGCGCGACCTGCTGCGCCATCGTCCCGGTCGGGAAGAACGCGGCGGCCTCCATGCCCAGCAGGCCCGCGATCCGCTCCTCCAGTTCAGCGACGACGCCGTTGCCGTAGATGTCCGCGGGGCGGTCGAGATCGGTGACGGTCCCGGCCCCGGCCGTCAGCGCGGCCAGCCGTTCGCCGAGCGAGAGGTTCATGGGCGGCCTGATCAGGACTCGTTCGGCCGCGTGCCAGGCGTTGATCCTGCGCAGCCGCTGCGCTTCCTCCTGGGATTCCTCCCGCGCTTCCGGCCGCGGCTGCCCGTCCAGGTCTGCTGTGTCTGTCATGGGACGATCATCACGCAGCGCGCAGCTCGGGCCCGCACGGTTTTCCGGTCGCCCGGCTCCCGGGCCGCGCCCCCGCCCGGACTTTACCCACAGGCTGTGGACGGCCAGGAGTCCGGGCGAAACGCTGGCGTAGCATGCAGAGAAATCGTCCGGTACCCCCCGCGGACTGGAACGGAAGGCCCCGCCGCGTGAATGCAACAGCCCCCCATGAACCCCTCGACGCGAGGGACCGCCCCGCCCGCCTCACGGTCGGCGTCGTGGGCGCGGGCCGTGTCGGCCCCGCTCTCGCCGCGTCCCTGCAGCTCGCCGGGCACCGGCCGGTCGCCGTGTCGGGCGTCTCCGACGCGTCCGTGCGCAGGGCGGCCGCCCTGCTGCCCGACGTACCGCTGGTGCCGCCCGCCGAGGTCCTCGCGCGCGCCGAGCTGGTGCTGCTGACCGTCCCCGACGACGCCCTGCCCGGCCTGGTCGAAGGCCTCGCCGAGACCGGTGCGGTGCGGCCGGGACAGCTGATCGTCCACACCTCGGGGCGGTACGGGACGAAGGTCCTGGACCCGGCGCTGCGGGTCGGCGCCCTGCCGCTCGCCCTGCACCCGGCGATGACGTTCACCGGCACCTCCGTCGACGTCCAGCGGCTGGCCGGCTGCTCCTTCGGCGTGACCGCCCCCGAGGAGCTGCGGCTCGCCGCCGAGGCGCTGGTCATCGAGATGGGCGGCGAGCCCGAATGGATCGCCGAGGAGTCCCGTCCGCTCTACCACGCGGCGCTCGCCCTCGGCGCGAACCACCTGGTCACCCTGGTCGCCCAGTCGATGGAGCTGCTGCGTACGGCCGGGGTCGCCGCCCCCGACCGGATGCTCGGCCCCCTCCTCGGCGCCGCGCTCGACAACGCCCTGCGCTCCGGCGACGCCGCGCTGACCGGCCCCGTGGCCCGCGGCGACGCCGGTACGGTCGCCGCGCACATCGGCGAGCTGCGCAGGCACGCCCCGCAGGCCGTGGCCGGATACGTCGCGATGGCCCGCGCCACCGCGGACCGCGCGCTCGCCCACGGCATGCTCAAGCCGGAGCTGGCCGAGGACCTGCTCGGGGTCCTGGCCGACGGCACGGGCACCGGCACCACGGGCGGCACCGGATCACAGGAGCCCCGATGACCGACACGACCGGCAGGCCCGGCACCCCCCGCCCCGTCGCACCGCTCACGTCCCACGGTCCCGCCGCCACCCTGCTCCGTACCGCGGCCGAGCTCGGCGCGTTCGCCCCCCTCAAGGGGCCGCGGGCCGTCGTCATGACCATGGGCGCCCTGCACGAGGGCCACGCGACCCTGATCCGCGCCGCACGCGCGGCGGCGGGCCCCGACGGCCAGGTGGTCGCCACCGTCTTCGTCAACCCGCTCCAGTTCGGCGAGGCCGCCGATCTGGACCGCTACCCCCGTACGCTCGACGCCGACCTCGCCGTGGCGGGCGCCGCCGGGGCGGACGCGGTCTTCGCGCCGTCCGTCGACGAGGTCTACCCCGGCGGCGAACCGCAGGTCCGGATCTCCGCGGGCCCGATGGGCGAGCGGCTCGAAGGCGCCTCGCGCCCCGGGCACTTCGACGGCATGCTCACGGTCGTCGCCAAGCTCCTCCACCTCACCCGCCCCGATGTCGCGCTCTTCGGGCAGAAGGACGCCCAGCAGCTGGCGCTGATCCGTCGCATGGTGCGCGATCTGAACTTCCCGGTGGAGATCGTCGGCGTGGAGACGGTCCGCGAGCCGGACGGCCTCGCGCTCTCCAGCCGCAACCGCTTCCTGGACGCGGAGGAACGGCACACCGCCCTCGCCCTGTCCCGGGCCCTGTTCGCCGCCCGCGACCGGCTCGCCGCCCAGCAGGCGCTGCACGCCCGCGCGCAGACCACCGCGGCCACCACCGGCCGGGCCGCCGCGCTCACCGCGCTCGGCGAGGCCCGCGCGGCCGCCGACACCCAGGCGGTGGCCCTGGCCCGCCCGGTCGACGGCCCCTCGGCGGTACGGGCCGCGGCGCTCCTGATCCTCGACGACGCGGCAGCCGCGCAGCCCCCGCTCGCCCTGGACTACCTGGCGCTCGTGGACCCGGCGGACTTCACCGAGATCCCCGACGACCGCACCTCCGGTGAGGCGATCCTCGCCATCGCCGCGCGGGTCGGCAAGACCCGCCTCATCGACAACATCCCGCTGACCTTCGGAGCCACCACGTGACCGGAATACGGCTGACCGCCCCCGCCCCCGGCTGGTCCATCGACGCCGACGTCGTGGTGGTCGGCTCCGGCGTGGCCGGTCTCACCACCGCGCTGCGCTGCGCCGCCGCGGGCCTCGCCACCGTCGTCGTCACCAAGGCCCGCCTCGACGACGGCTCCACCCGCTGGGCGCAGGGTGGTATCGCGGCCGCCCTCGGCGAGGGCGACACCCCCGAGCAGCATCTCGACGACACCCTGGTCGCGGGCGCCGGTCTGTGCGACGAGGCGGCGGTCCGGACCCTGGTCACCGAGGGCCCGGACGCCGTGCGCCGGCTGATCGGGACCGGCGCCCACTTCGACACCACGGAGAGCGGCGACATCGCGCTGACCCGTGAGGGCGGCCACCACCGCCGCCGCATCGCCCACGCGGGCGGCGACGCGACGGGCGCCGAGATCTCCCGCGCCCTGGTCGAGGCGGTCCGCGAAGCCGCCCTGCACACCGTGGAGAACGCGCTCGTCCTGGACCTCCTCACCGACGCCGAAGGGCGTACCGCGGGCGTCACGCTGCACGTCATGGGCGAGGGCCAGCACGACGGCGTCGGCGCGGTCCACGCCCCCGCGGTGGTCCTCGCCACCGGCGGCATGGGCCAGGTCTTCTCCGCCACCACCAACCCGGCGGTCTCCACCGGCGACGGCGTGGCGTTGGCGCTGCGGGCCGGTGCGGAGGTCTCCGACCTCGAATTCGTCCAGTTCCACCCGACGGTCCTCTTCCTCGGCGCTGGCTCCGAGGGCCAGCAGCCGCTGGTGTCGGAAGCGGTACGGGGCGAGGGCGCCCATCTCGTCGACGCGTCCGGTACGCGCTTCATGCACGGACAGCACGAACTGGCGGAGCTGGCCCCGCGCGACATCGTCGCCAAGGCCATCACCCGCCGGATGGAACTGCACGGCACCGAGCACATGTACCTCGACGCCCGCCACTTCGGCGCCGAGATGTGGGAGCAGCGCTTCCCCACGATCCTGGCGGCCTGCCGCGCCCACGGCATCGACCCGGTCACCGAACCGATCCCGGTCGCCCCCGCCGCGCACTACGCCTCCGGCGGCATCCGCACCGACCTGCGGGGACGTACCACGGTGCCCGGCCTGTACGCCTGCGGCGAGGTCGCCTGCACCGGCGTGCACGGCGCGAACCGGCTGGCGTCCAACTCCCTCCTGGAGGGCCTCGTCTTCGCCGAGCGCATCGCGGCGGACATCGTCGAGGACCGGCCCCGCGCGGGCGCCGCGGAAACCGGCGACGACCGCGCGCCCTCCCCGCTGATCGCCCCGGAGGCCCGGCGCACGATCCAGCGCATCATGACCCGGGGCGCCGGAGTGCTCCGCTCCGCCGAGAGCCTGGCCACCGCCGCCGACGAGCTGGAGGCCCTCCACGACAGCGCCGCGCTGGCCGTGGAGGCGGACGAGCCCAAGGTCGCGGTGCCCGGCGTCGAGGCGTGGGAGGCCACCAACCTGCTGCTCGTCTCGCGCGTCCTGGTCGCCGCCGCCCGGCGGCGCGAGGAGACCCGCGGCTGCCACTGGCGCGAGGACCGGCCCGAGCGCGACGACGAGAACTGGCGCCGCCACCTCGTCGTCCGGCTCACCCCGGAGCGTCAACCGGTCCTCCGTCGGACGGAGACCGAGGCATTCGGGCCCGTACGCCACACGCAGGCACCAGACTGCGCAGCAGCACCCCTGACCCACCCCGCCGACGTCACCGAGGAGCCGTAACCGTGAGCACGCCCGAAGAGAATCCGCGCCCCACACCCGTGGACGTACCGCTGATCCAGATCGGCGCGCCCGCACCGTCCGCGGGCGGCTGCGGGGACGGCTGCGGCTGCGGCGGGGACGAGTTCTACGAGCTCGACCCGCTGGAGTGCGGCCTCGACCCCGCCCTCGCCCAGCTCCTCGCCGACGCGGGCCTGGACCCGGTCCAGGTCGAGGACGTCGCGCACGTCGCCATCGAGGAGGACCTCGACGGCGGTGTGGACGTCACCACCGTCGCGACCGTCGCCGAGGACGCCGTGGCCACTGGTGACTTCACCGCCCGCGAGGCGGGCGTCGTGGCCGGTCTGCGCGTCGCCGAGGCCGTCCTGTCCATCGTCTGCACGGACGAGTTCGCGGTCGAGCGCCACGTCGAGGACGGCGACCGGGTCGCCCCCGGCCAGAAGCTGCTGACCGTCACCACCCGCACCCGCGACCTGCTCACCGGCGAGCGCAGCGCGCTCAACCTGCTGTGCAGGCTCTCCGGCATCGCGACCGCCACCCGCGCCTGGGCCGATGTGCTCGAAGGCACGAAGGCCAGGGTCCGCGACACCCGCAAGACCACCCCGGGCCTGCGCGCCATGGAGAAGTACGCGGTGCGCTGCGGCGGCGGCGTCAACCACCGCATGTCGCTGTCGGACGCGGCGCTGGTCAAGGACAACCACGTCATCGCGGCGGGCGGCGTGGCCGAGGCCTTCAAGCGGGTACGGGACGAGTTCCCGGACGTACCGATCGAGGTCGAGGTCGACACCCTGCAGCAGGTCCGCGAGGTGCTCGACGCGGGTGCCGACCTGATCCTGCTGGACAACTTCACCCCGCTGCAGACGGCCGAGGCGGTCGCCCTGGTCGGCGGCCGCGCGGTCCTGGAGTCCTCCGGCCGGCTCTCCCTCGACACCGCCCGCGCCTACGCCGAGGCGGGCGTCGACTACCTGGCCGTCGGCGCGCTCACCCACTCCTCGCCGATCCTCGACATCGGCCTGGACTTCCGCGCCACCGACGGGGCCGTCGTCTGATGCTGCTCACCATCGATGTCGGCAACACCCACACCGTCCTCGGCCTGTTCGACGGCGAGGAGATCGTCGAGCACTGGCGGATCTCCACCGACGCCCGCCGCACCGCCGACGAGCTCGCCGTGCTGCTCCAGGGCCTGATGGGCATGCACCCGCTGCTCGGCATGGAGTTGGGCGACGGCATCGAGGGCATCGCGATCTGCTCCACGGTCCCGGCCGTCCTGCACGAGCTGCGCGAGGTGACCCGCCGCTACTACGGCGATGTCCCCGCCGTCCTCGTCGAGCCGGGCATCAAGACCGGGGTGCCGATCCTGATGGACAACCCGAAGGAGGTCGGCGCGGACCGCATCATCAACGCGGTCGCCGCCGTCGACCTGTACGGCGGTCCGGCGATCGTCGTCGACTTCGGCACGGCCACCACCTTCGACGCGGTCTCCGCCCGGGGCGAGTACACCGGCGGTGTCATCGCCCCCGGCATCGAGATCTCGGTCGAGGCGCTCGGCGTCAAGGGCGCCCAGCTCCGCAAGATCGAGCTGGCCCGGCCGCGCAGCGTGATCGGCAAGAACACGGTCGAGGCGATGCAGTCGGGCATCATCTACGGCTTCGCCGGCCAGGTCGACGGCGTCGTCGCACGGATGAAGAAGGAGTTGGCTGCCGACCCCGAGGATGTCACCGTCATCGCGACGGGCGGCCTTGCGCCGATGGTTTTGGGCGAGTCCTCCGTCATCGACGAGCACGAGCCCTGGCTGACCCTCATCGGCCTGCGCCTGGTGTACGAGCGGAACGTGTCCCGGCTGTAGCGGGCAGGCGGCGCACCTGCGGGAACGGCTCGCGGGGAGCGGGGCCGCCGCCGCGCCACCGACGGCCAGTTAAGCCGATTTTGTCCATTTAGCGCGTATTGTCACTCCATGCCCACGCCTTACGGATCACGCGGCGGCATGGCGTTCAGCGCGGACGAGCTGCGTGTGCTCCGACGCGCCCTCGCCATCGCCCTTCACCCCATGCCCCTGCCGCACGAGGACGTCCAGGACTGCCTGCGGCTGGCCGGTGCCGTGGACGAGGCGGTCGGCGAGGCGGGACGGCTGCGCACGTTCCTCCTCGCCGACCTCGTCCGCTATCGCAACGCCCTCCCCGGCTCGGTCGGCGGCTACCTGGAGCTGCTCCAGGACGCCCTGGCGGGCGGGTACGACCCCGGCCCCGACGACCTCGCCGCGCTGCGCGCCCTGCGCCACAGGCCGGTGGCTGCGGCGCTCCTGGAGCGCTGTCAGGTGCTGGCGGAGCGGTCGGTGCAGGCCCGCCTCGCCGGACGCGTCGCGTCGGCGAAGACTCCCGCGCCGCGCAGCCGGCTCCTGGCCCTGCCCGGTGGCCGGGCGGCCGACGCCGAACCCGAACGGCCCAAGGCCCCGGCGGCACCCGCCCGGCCCACCCGGCCGTCCGGGCGCCCCGCGCCGAAGCCCTCGGAGGTCTTTCCGCCCCGCCGCCGCCCGGCGCCGCCGCAGGAGGAGCGCGCCGCGGGGTAGCGGAGGGGCGGCGCGGAAGTCCGTACCGGCCTCGCTACTCTGGACGCCATGGACTACGTATCCGCGCTCGTGCCCCCCGTGGTGATGGCCGCCTTCTTCATCGGCCTCGTCGTGACGATCGTCAAGAGCCAGGGCGGTCCCAACAAGGCCAAGGAGGACGCGGCCGTGGACCTGGCGATCGGCCGCGCCGAGTCCGTCCAGCAGACACCGCGGACCGACGGCGCCTGACGCCGGCGCTCCGCAGCACACGAAGGGCGCACGGCTCACCAGAAGCCGTGCGCCCTTTTGCTGCTCAAATAAACCGGTCATTCCAGGCATCTGGCACTAAAGTGACATTGTGCCCCGCCAATTGGGAGATCTGGAAGACGCCGTGATGACACGGGTCTGGCAATGGAACCGCCCGGTCACCGTGCGGGAAGTCCTTGAGGACCTTCAGCAGGAACGCTCCATCGCCTACACCACCGTCATGACGGTAATGGACAATCTCCATCAGAAGGGCTGGGTGCGCAGGGAAGTCGACGGCCGCGCATATAGATATACGGCGGTCTCCACCCGCGCCGCCTACTCGGCCGCACTGATGAACGAAGCATGGTCGCGCAGCGACAACCCCGCGGCCGCTCTTGTCGCCTTCTTCGGCATGATGTCCGCCGAGCAGCGCGAGGCCCTCCAGGACGCCATGCGGATCGTTCTGCCCAACCTGTCCGGAGCCCCCGGGCCCACGCCCGGCGAACCGGCCGAGGCGGCGACAGGTGAACCGGCCGATGAACCAGTGGGAGAAGCGGCCGGAGATCCGGCCGATGGGGCGGGCCCGGAGGCCGGGCGATAGCGTCGGGGTATGTCCTCAGAGCTTCCGCACGCCGATTCCCGTACCGAACCGTCGGTCATAAACACGGCCATCACAGTCCGACGTGCCAGGACCAGCGATGTGGCATCGGTCCGCCGTCTCCTCGACGGGTACGTACGCGAAGGCATCCTGCTCGACAAAGCGACCGTGACGCTTTACGAGGACATCCAGGAGTTCTGGATCGCGGAACGCGACGAGGACGCCCGTGTCATCGGCTGCGGCGCACTGCACGTGATGTGGGAAGACCTCGCCGAAGTGCGTACTCTCGCCGTCGATCACAGCATCAGGGGTGCCGGAGTCGGTCATCAAGTGCTGGACAAGTTGTTGCAGACCGCCCGCTGGCTGGGCGTGCGGCGGGTTTTCTGTCTCACCTTCGAAGTGGACTTCTTCGCGAAGCACGGCTTCGTGGAGATCGGAGAGACGCCGGTCGACGGAGATGTCTACAGCGAGCTGCTGCGTTCCTACGACGAGGGTGTAGCAGAGTTCCTGGGTCTCGAACGAGTGAAGCCGAACACCTTGGGCAACAGCCGGATGCTTCTGCATCTGTGACCGCCAACTGCGACCGCCACAAGAAGCTGGAACCCTATGTCCGAATCGCGCATGTTTCCCGTCTTCTCGTGATCCAGAACCTCTCCCGGGGGTTTGTGTTTTCCGGGGAAAAGCGGTTTCCTTTCCGCGTACTGCATTTTCGATGAAAGGGAATCCAGTGGCACAGAAGGTTCAGGTCCTTCTTGTCGATGACCTCGACGGCGGCGAGGCGGACGAGACGGTCACGTTCGCTCTCGATGGCAAGACGTACGAGATTGACCTCACGACGAGCAACGCGGACAAGCTCCGTGGTCTTCTTGAGCCGTACACCAAGGGTGGTCGGCGTACGGGTGGCCGCGCGTCGGCCGGCCGTGGCAAGGGCCGCGCCGTTACGGGTGGCAACAAGGACACCGCCGAGATCCGTAAGTGGGCCCGCGAGAACGGCCACAATGTGAATGACCGTGGCCGTGTTCCCGCGGAGATCCGCGAAGCTTACGAGAAGGCCAACGGCTGAGCTGTCGACCCGACGGTCGACGGCCCTGTCCGGGCAAGCATCAACCGGGCCCGGTGGCATTCCGTCGCCACCGCGTCCACCAGCCGTACGAGATCGGGAGCACCCCCACCCCTGCTCCCGAGGCCGGCGAGGGCCGGGAACTCCGACCCTTCCTCGTGTCGTGGCCCGGGGGGTCGCAGCCATGCGGCGGCCCCCGGCCGGCCCGCCATCCGTCCGGGCGGCACCGGCGCCGTGATCCGGCCGCCCGCACCGATGGCGGTCAGGGAGAGGGCGACGCCTCCCCACTCCAGCCAGTCGAGCAGTCCGGGCAGCTCGTCGGCGCTTCCCACCGCCACCAGCAGGCTCATCCGCGCGCCCGACAGCGCCACGGGCCCGGTGCGGTCCAGCCGCCGCAGCGCCGCCTGACCGGCGGCCGCGGGAACCTGGAGCACATCGAACCGCAGCCCGGTCAGCAAGCGCACCGGCGCGGTGCCCGCCGTCGCCCAGCCGAGTTCGCGTTCGTACCACTGCGCCCACCGGGCGCAGTCGCCGCTCTCCCGCTCGCCGGTGACCGACGGCACGGGACGCGGGACGGTGATGGCCATGCCGGAAGAACGGCCCGGAGAGCCCCGGGGTTACGCAGAGTCCCCGAGCGGGCGCGCAATGTGTCCGGGATGGGTGCGTAGGGACGCATTCGGGAGCGCCAATATGTTCGCCCGTAGCGGAGGGAACCGGCGTGCACCGCATGGACTGTCTGTAATTGCGGGTAAGACATCCCTAGTGGGGAGGGGCGACACGCAGGTTCGGGCATCTCACGTTCGCCATCGGCGTACTGGCGAAAGGGGTATCTGCCTGGCCTGCGGGAACATCGTCTCGCACCATCGGGTTGGAGAAGTTGTCAGCGTTCGGGGCAGGAGGCCAAGGACGGTGTCGGCAGTTGGAATGAGCGGTCCCCGCTTGCGGGACTAAGCTGCGGAAGGACAGGGAGGGGACCGACCCCTTACTGCCTGACCGCTCTGAGGAGCGATTAACGATGTTCGAGAGGTTCACCGACCGCGCGCGGCGGGTTGTCGTCCTGGCTCAGGAAGAAGCCCGGATGCTCAACCACAACTACATCGGCACCGAGCACATCCTCCTGGGCCTTATCCACGAGGGTGAGGGTGTCGCCGCTAAGGCCCTGGAGAGCCTCGGGATTTCGCTCGAGGCGGTCCGCCAGCAGGTGGAGGAGATCATCGGCCAGGGCCAGCAGGCCCCGTCCGGGCACATCCCCTTCACGCCCCGGGCCAAGAAGGTCCTGGAGCTCTCGCTCCGCGAGGCCCTTCAGCTCGGCCACAACTACATCGGCACCGAGCACATCCTGCTCGGCCTGATCCGCGAGGGCGAGGGCGTCGCCGCCCAGGTCCTCGTGAAGCTGGGCGCCGACCTGAACCGGGTGCGGCAGCAGGTCATCCAGCTGCTCTCCGGGTACTCGGGCAGCAAGGAGGCGGCGACGGCGGGCGGCCCCGCGGAAGGCACGCCCTCCACCTCCCTGGTGCTCGACCAGTTCGGCCGGAATCTCACCCAGGCCGCTCGCGAATCCAAGCTCGACCCGGTCATCGGGCGCGAGAAGGAGATCGAGCGGGTCATGCAGGTGCTGTCCCGCCGCACCAAGAACAACCCGGTTCTCATCGGCGAGCCCGGCGTCGGCAAGACGGCGGTCGTCGAGGGACTGGCGCAGGCCATCGTCAAGGGCGAGGTGCCCGAGACCCTCAAGGACAAGCACCTCTACACCCTCGACCTCGGCGCGCTGGTCGCCGGCTCCCGCTACCGCGGTGACTTCGAGGAGCGCCTGAAGAAGGTCCTCAAGGAGATCCGCACCCGCGGCGACATCATCCTGTTCATCGACGAGCTCCACACCCTCGTGGGTGCGGGTGCCGCCGAGGGCGCGATCGACGCCGCCAGCATCCTCAAGCCGATGCTGGCCCGCGGCGAGCTTCAGACCATCGGTGCCACCACGCTCGACGAGTACCGCAAGCACCTGGAGAAGGACGCCGCTCTCGAGCGCCGCTTCCAGCCCATCCAGGTCGCGGAGCCGTCGCTGCCGCACACCATCGAGATCCTCAAGGGTCTGCGCGACCGCTACGAGGCCCACCACCGCGTCTCCATCACGGACGAGGCGCTGGTCCAGGCCGCGACGCTGGCCGACCGGTACATCTCGGACCGCTTCCTGCCGGACAAGGCGATTGACCTGATCGACGAGGCCGGTTCCCGGATGCGCATCCGCCGGATGACCGCGCCGCCGGACCTCCGCGAGTTCGACGAGAAGATCGCGGGCGTCCGCCGCGACAAGGAGTCGGCCATCGACTCCCAGGACTTCGAGAAGGCGGCTTCCCTCCGTGACAAGGAGAAGCAGCTGCTGGCGGCGAAGACCAAGCGCGAGAAGGAGTGGAAGGCCGGCGACATGGACGTCGTGGCCGAGGTCGACGGCGAGCTGATCGCCGAGGTCCTGGCCACCGCGACCGGCATCCCGGTCTTCAAGCTGACGGAGGAGGAGTCCTCCCGTCTGCTGCGGATGGAGGACGAGCTCCACAAGCGCGTCATCGGGCAGAAGGACGCCATCAAGGCCCTCTCGCAGGCGATCCGCCGTACGCGAGCCGGTCTGAAGGACCCGAAGCGCCCCGGTGGCTCGTTCATCTTCGCCGGCCCGTCCGGTGTCGGTAAGACGGAGCTCTCCAAGACGCTCGCCGAATTCCTCTTCGGTGACGAGGACGCGCTGATCGCCCTCGACATGTCGGAGTTCAGCGAGAAGCACACGGTTTCCCGCCTCTTCGGCTCTCCCCCCGGTTACGTGGGTTACGAAGAGGGCGGCCAGCTCACCGAGAAGGTGCGCCGCAAGCCGTTCTCCGTCGTCCTCTTCGACGAGGTCGAGAAGGCCCACCCCGATATCTTCAATTCCCTGCTCCAGATTCTGGAAGACGGTCGCCTGACCGACTCCCAGGGCCGGGTCGTGGACTTCAAGAACACGGTCATCATCATGACGACCAACCTCGGGACCCGGGACATCTCCAAGGGCTTCAACCTGGGCTTCGCCGCCCAGGGTGATGTCAAGACCGGCTACGAGCGGATGAAGAACAAGGTCAACGAAGAGCTCAAGCAGCACTTCCGCCCCGAGTTCCTCAACCGTGTCGACGACACGGTCGTCTTCCACCAGCTCACCGAGGAAGACATCATCCAGATCGTCGACCTCATGCTCGCCAAGGTGGACGAGCGCCTGAAGGACCGCGACATGGGCATCGAGCTGAGCTCGGAAGCCAAGTCGCTCCTGGCGAAGAAGGGGTACGACCCCGTGATGGGCGCCCGGCCGCTGCGCCGGACGATCCAGCGCGAGATCGAGGACATCCTCTCCGAGAAGATCCTCTTCGGTGAGCTGCGCCCCGGTCACATCGTGGTCGTCGGCACCGAGGGCGAGGGCGAGGAGAAGACCTTCACCTTCCGCGGCGAGGAGAAGTCGGCGCTGCCCGACGTCCCCCCGATCGAGCAGGCGGCAGGCGGCGCGGGCCCGAACATGTCGAAGGACGTGTGAGGACGCCCCCGAGCGCCTGAGCAGAAGCAGAAGGGGCTGCCCCGGACCGTGCGAACGGTCCGGGGCAGCCCCTTTGCCGAGGGGTCAGCGGGGTGGGTCGTCGCCCACGATCGTTGCGGGGCCGGCCCCCACCTCGCAGTTGGGCATCGCCCGGATCGGGGAAATGTCGATGTGGTCGACATGCCTGGGCGAAACGATCACCACCCGCTTCAGAGCGGGGAAGACCCGGGGGATCTGTTCCATTTCGAGCACATCGGTGTCGAGGTAGAGGTCCAGGCTGCCGAGGGAAGGCACGGGCTGTTCCCCGGCGAACTCCGTCGCGGACGACAGGGGCAGGGTGAGGTGGATCACCTGCGGAGCCCGCCGGAGAGCGGCGAGCAGCGGTCGGACCGGGGTGCGGGTTCCCAGTCCGAGCCGGCGCAGGTTGGTCCAGCCGTCGAGCGAGTCCACCTCCAGCGAGGCTGCCTGCTCGATGGTCAGTGTGCTCAGCTCAGGGTGGGCGGGCAGCTGGGAGAGCCGTTCGGCCGTCAGGCGGCTGAGCCACAGGGAGTGCAGTGCTCCCGAAGCCGTGGCGGCCAGTGCACTGCCGGGGAGATGGCTCATGTCGAGCTCGACCGCCTTCAGCGCGGGGAGCCCGGTGAGCGGGCCGAGGTCCCGTACGCCGGGACAGTCGTTCAGTGACAGGGACTCGAGCTGCTCGACGCAGTCCGTCAGGAACGAGAGGTCGGTCAGGCAGGGGTTCCGCAGGAAGGCCAGTCCGATCCACGGGCCGTCGCGCAGGGTGGCGTGGAGTTCGGCGGCGGTGAGGGCCCCGGCGATCTCCAGGTTCGTGGCGGACGGCAGGTCGCGCAGTGCTGCCAGCTTCTCCGGGGCGTCGATCTGCAGGGCGTCGTGCGTCAGATCGCAGATGGCAAGGACCTGCTGGGCGTATGCCCGTACCGGATACCTGTTCCAGTACACCTCGAACAGGTGGCTGTGTTCCGGGTGGGCGAGTGCCCAGCGGCGGGCGTGCGGTACGGCCTCCGCCCCGCCGATTTCACTGATCAGGTCGATGAACAGGCCGGCCTGCTTCATGCCGGATACGTGGTCCGGGTCGGGCAGGAAGTCCAGAGCAGCCGGACCGAGCCGGGCGAGCAGGTGTACGTCCCCGTCGTCCTTCGGCGGGAACAGCGCCCCGACGGCCGTGCGGACCCTGTCCCGTGTCGTCTCGTCCAGCCAGGTCGCGTGCTGCGCGCAGAGCGCGGCCAGGACGACGACTTCGTCCCGGGTCACGGTGTCGGCGGGGCCGGGCCGCGCGTCCAGCAGTCCGTTGACCAGTAGCGGGTGTTCACGGCGGCCGCAGTGGCCGGCCGAGAGCAGGATGACGTCGTACCAGTGCTGTGCGCCCGCCCGGCCGAGCAGTTCGTTCAGCTGGTCGCCCTCGACGAACTCCTTCGCGGCGAGGAAGTCCTGGAAGGTGCGGTGGGCGAACTGGTAGACGTCGTCGGTACGCTCCTGGAGGACTCCGCTGCGGTTCAGCAGATGGGTCAGGATCTCCTCGGCCGAGCCCTGGCCGCGCAGCCGTTCCATGCCCGGCAGGGCGCGTTCCAGCTGGTGCAGCGCCGCGGAGCGGTGGAGCTCAGACTGGCCGCCCCGCACCAGCCAGATCGCGATGCGCTGGAGCAGCTGGGCCTGTTCCGCCACGTTCATCGTGATGCCCTCGGGGGCATCGATCCTGCGCTGCTTGTCGCGGTCGCCGAGCAGCATGGTGAGGGCCGAGTCGTACAGGCTCCAGCGGGTCTCCGGCAGGATGCCCTGGCGGCGTCGGTGCAGGGCGCAGATCACCGCGCAGAGCAGTGGCGTACGGGCCAGATCGCGCAGGGTCCGGTTCTGGGCGAACTGCTGGATCAGGTCCCGTTCCAGCCTGCCGAGCGTCTCGTGGTCCTCCTCGTCCAGCCGGGCGGCCCGGTGCCAGGCGGCGACGAAGGCCTCGATGTCCTCGTCCCGCATCGGCAGCAGCCGCAGCTCGTCGAAGTCCTGGGACATCAGCCAGCCCGGCTCGACGGCCAGCGGGCGCACCGTGGCCACACAGCGGATGTCCGGGTACCGGTCGAGGAGACGGGACAGCCACTCGTGCGCCTGCTCGCGGTCGTCGCGCGGGACCTCGTCCAGACCGTCGACCAGCAGCAGCGCCCGGCCCGACTCCAGTACCCGGCCGACCCAGCCCCCGGGGGCCTCGTCGATCACCAGCCGGGCCGCGTCGGGGAGCTGCGCGGGGGCGGGGAACGTACCGCCCTGGGCGCGCAGGGTGCGCAGCGGTACGACGAACGGGACCAGGCCGTTGAGCGCGGCCAGCTCCGGGCCCAGCGTGCCGGCCGAGGCGTGCGCCGCCAGCCACCAGAGCAGCGTGGTCTTGCCGGCGCCCGCGTCGCCGCGCAGCAGGACCCGGGGGCGGTCCGGGAGCAGTGTGTCGATCCGCATGGGCGACGGCCCCGCGCGCCCGGAGGTCTGCTGGGCCTCCAGGCTCAGGTACGCGGTGTCCAGATCCCACTCGGAGTCGCGCCGGCCCAGCTCGTCGAGGCCGAAGATCTTCGTACGGCGGTACGCGGCCCCGAGCGCCGCCGCGTACTCCTCCTCGTACCGCGCGTCCCTGGGGAAGCGGCCGTGGACCTGCTCGTGGCGCAGTGCCGTGCCGGTCTGCCGGTAGACGAGCTCGAAGGGCTGCGAGGCGATGAGCGGGGCGAGCGGTACGCACTCCACACGCCGGCCGCCGCGCTGCCGGGGGATCTGCCGGGCGATGCCGATGAGGACGTTCCCGGCGAAGACCGGTCCGCCGGACATGCCGCGCAGCGACGGGGGCTCCGAGTCGTTTCCCGGGGGCGGCGGGCCGTCCAGCTCGCAGACCAGCAGTCCGCGCAGGTGTCCGGCCATCGGCAGGGCGGTGGCCGTGTACTGGTCGGCCTCCAGATGCCGCTCGGGGCCGTACCGCTGGATGTCGGGGAAGCCGGTGATCTCGCATCCGGAGACGGCCTGCTCGGAGTGGAGGACGCCGAGCCGCACCGCGGAGACCGGGAGCACCGGGTCGGCGGTCAGCAGGAGGGCGGCGTCGAGGTCGTGGTCGACCCAGGCGACCGTTGCCGTCGCGTGGTCCGCCCGCCCGGGGTGGGCGACGGTGGCCCGGCTGCCGCCCCGGACCACATGGGCACAGGTCAGCACGAGCCGGTCGGTGAGCAGGGCGCCGCTGCCCTGGACGGTTCCGGCGCCGAGGACGACGACCGTGCGCGCCGCGGGCGCGGTGGGCGGCGCGGTGGTCACGGCCGTGCCGCCCCGCCGCCGAAGTGGGCGGTGCTGCCCTGGTTGCCGTGGCCGATCTGCCAGGGCCCGCCGGTCGCGGCGTCGCGCGGCTTCAGGGTGAACGCGACCTTGTGCGTGCGGCCGGTCGCGCGGGAGGCGTCGGCGCCCGCCTCGACCACCCAGGCCTTGACCTTGCCGCCGCCCTTGATCTCCTTGCGGAGTTCGAGGGTGAACTCCATCTGGATGTCGCCGACCTCGAAGGCCACGGGGCGGCCGGTGGCGCGGCCCGCGGCGTCGATGAGCTGGTTGCGGATCGACTCGACGGCATCGGCGAGTTCGATGCCGTCCATGTCGCTGGTGCCTGCGGCGTCACTGGCCATGGCATGTCCCCCGGAGTCGGCCTGGTCGTCGGGTCAGCCTAAGGGCTGTCCCGCGCACGGGCCGAAGGTCCCGAAACGGACAACCTTCGGGCCCGCCGGCGGTGACAAGGCGCACAGCCCGTTCCGGGCCTACTAGGCGCGGTAGGGGAGGGTGCCGTGACCGCCGCGGGGACCTTCGGCCCTGCGGTGGAGGGGGCTTTCGGTGCCGGACACCCAGGGGCCCGGATCGCTGGGATCTGTCCGATTCGAGCGGTTTGGAACTGAGGTTAAACCTGGCCGGAAACAAGAGTTTCGACGGGTTCGGGCGCGCGTCGCGCGAAACCTGCTGCGGCGAATTCCCGGGGCTCCGGATACGGCTTTTGTTCGTAGATGGGGTGTTTGAGCAATGGCCGGGGTGCGGGTTACCAAGGAATGGCCAGCCCGGCCGGAGCGCCGGGTCCAGTCATCTCCGGAGGTTCTCCGCTTATGTCGAAGCGCGTTTCGTTCCAGCACTCCCGCCGCCCGTCCCTGTCCCGTGTCCGTGGCGCCGTCGTGGCAGCCGGCCTGGGGACGTCGATGGTTCTCGGTGCGGGCGCTGCGTTCGCGGCCGGCTCGGCGGGCGCCCCGGATTCCGTGAACCTGATCAACACCGGCGCGGCCGAATCGGTCGCCGAGCAGGCGACCGTGCAGGGCAAGGTCGCCGAGAAGGCCGCGGCCAAGAAGGCGGCGGCGGTCAAGAAGGCAGCCGCGGCGAAGAAGGCCGCCCTGAAGAAGGCCCACGGCTGGGAGGCCCCGGTGAGCCGCTACGAGCTGAGCGCGAGCTTCGGCAACGACGGCAGCCGCTGGGCGCACAAGCACTCCGGCCAGGACTTCGCCGTGCCGATCGGCACCAAGGTCGAGGCCGCGCACACCGGCACCGTCGTAAAGGCCGGCCCCAACGGCGGCGGCGACGGTCCCGCGTACGGCAACGCCGTCGTGATCAAGCACGCCAACGGCACGTACTCGCAGTACGCCCACCTGTCGAAGATCGAAGTGCGCATCGGCGAGACCGTGAGGACGGGCGAAAAGATCGCGCTCTCCGGCAACACCGGCAACTCCAGCGGCCCGCACCTGCACTTCGAGATCCGGCACACCGCCGACTACGGCTCCGCGGTCAACCCGGTCAGCTTCCTGCACAAGGAGGGCGTGCGCGTCTGATCCGGACGCCCCTGCCCGCGTTACTCTGCGGACCCCTGCCCGCGTTGCTCCGCGGACCCCTGCCCGCGTTGCTCCGCGGACCCCTGGCCGTGTGCCCGGGTGACCAGTTCGAAGGCGACTTCGAGGACGGCCTTGCGCTTCTCCTCGGGGTCGCCTTCGAGGTCCTTGAGGGCGAACAGGCCCGCGTGCGTCGCGAAGAGCGCGGTGGAGCAGCGCACCTGGTCGGTCAGTGACGCGCCGGGTTCCTGGATCAGGTCGAACAGGGCGACGACGCGTTGCTTGATGGGCACCCCGATGCTCAGGTCCCGTACGGCCGCCTGGTTCTCCTGCATGAAGCGGAACAGCGGGGCGGCGCCGATCAGGGCCTCGCTGTAGCGGCTGAGGATCTCCTTCTTCGTCTCCAGGGTGCGCGGCTGTTCCTTGCCCCAGGCGAGCAGCTCCTCGACCGGACGGTTGAGGTCCTCGAAGATGCTGACCAGGATGTCTTCCTTGGTCTTGAAGTGGTAGTACAGCGCGGCCTTGGTGACGTCCAGCCGCTCGGAGATCTCGCGGAGCGAGGTCTTCTCGTAGCCCTGTTCGGCGAAGAGCTCCAGGGCGACGTCCTGAATGCGCTGGCGCGTGTTGCCACGGCGCTGGTGCGGCGTGCTCCCCATGAAGCTCTCCCTAAAAAAAACTTACTTGACGCCCGGCTAGTTGGGGTCTACTTTCCCCAGTGTAGTTACTAGCCGGGCGGCAAGTAAGTGTCTGGCCCGCACAGGGGATCACAGGGGAGTGGGGATCGATGTCCGATCTGAAGAAGGCGGCGGGCGGGACGGCAACAGTCGTCGACCGCCCGGCAGGGAAACCCGAGACGCAGCAGCGCAGCGTCCGGGTGGTGATGCTCGCCCTGATGATCACGATGCTGCTCGCCATGCTGGACAACCTGATCGTCGGCACGGCCATGCCGACCATCGTCGGTGACCTCGGCGGCCTGGAGCACCTGTCCTGGGTCGTCACCGCGTACACCCTGGCCACCGCCGCCTCCACCCCCATCTGGGGCAAGCTCGGCGACATGTACGGGCGCAAGGGCATCTTCCTCACGTCCATCGTGATCTTCCTGATCGGCTCGGTGCTGAGCGGTATGGCCCAGGACATGGGCCAGCTGATCGGCTTCCGGGCGGTCCAGGGGCTCGGCGCGGGCGGCCTGATGGTCGGCGTCATGGCGATCATCGGCGACCTCGTCCCGCCGCGTGAACGCGGTAAGTACCAGGGCATGATGGCCGGTGTCATGGCCATCGCCATGATCGGCGGACCGCTGGTCGGCGGCACCATCACCGACCACCTCGGCTGGCGCTGGAGCTTCTACATAAACCTGCCGCTGGGCGCGGTCGCCCTCGCCATGGTCACCATCGTGCTGCACCTGCCGAAGCGGAAGGCGGCCCAGGCCAAGGTCGACTACCTCGGCGCCGGGCTGCTGACCCTCGGCATCACCTCGATCGTGCTGGTGACCACCTGGGGCGGTACGGAGTACGACTGGAACTCCGCCGTGATCATGGAGCTCATCGCGATCGGTGTCGCCTCGCTCATCGGCTTCCTCTTCGTCGAGACGAAGGCAGCAGAACCGATCATTCCGCTGCACATCTTCCGCAACCGCAACTTCACCCTGATGTCCGTCGTCGGCTTCATGGCGGGCTTCGTGATGTTCGGCGCGGTGCTCTTCCTGCCGCTGTACCAGCAGTCCGTCCAGGGCGCCTCGGCGACCAACTCAGGTCTGCTGCTCCTGCCGATGCTGCTGGCGATGATGGTCGTCTCGCTGATCGCCGGACGGGTCACCACCAGCACCGGCAAGTACAAGATCTTCCCCGTGGTGGGCTCCGCACTGATGGTGACCGGCCTCTTCCTGCTCTCCCGGATGGACGTCGACACCACGCGGTTCACCTCCGGCGTCTACATGGCGGTGCTCGGCGCGGGCATGGGCTTCCTGATGCAGATCACGATGCTCGTCGCGCAGAACAGCGTGGAGATGAAGGACATGGGGGTCGCCTCCTCGGCGACGACCCTCTTCCGTACGCTCGGCAGCTCCTTCGGCGTCGCGATCATGGGCGCACTGTTCACCGGGCGGGTGCAGGACGAGATGATGGCCCGCGGCGGCGGGGCGGCCACCGCGAAGTCCGCGCAGCTGGACGCGGCGAGCCTGGCGAAGCTGCCGACGGCGGCGCGCGAGGCCTACCAGTTCGCGGTGTCCTCCGGCACGCACATCGCGTTCCTCGTGGGCGCCTCGGTCGGCCTGATCGCCCTGATCGCCTCGGTCTTCGTCAAGGAGGTACCGCTGCGCGGAGCGGGCCCGGTCACCAAGCAGGCCGAGGCCGTCTGACCCTGCGCGGTGTACGAGGAGGCTCCCGGGGCGCACGCCCCGGGAGCCTCCCGTCGTATCCGGCCCCCGGAGCCCGCCGCCGTATCCGGCTCAGCCGCCGGACCGCCCGCGGCCCGACTTCGCGCTCTGCGCCTCGTCGCTGTCCGGGCCCCGCTGCTCGGACACCTGGAGCATCGGGAAGCTGCCGGTGTTCGTCGGCGCGTGCTCGGGCAGCCACAGCACGGCGATGGCCCCGCCCGTGCCCTGGGCCGCCCCTTCCGGCGCCGCGTTGCGGAAGGTCAGCCGGGCCCCGAGGACCCGCGCCTGACCGGCCGCGATCGTCAGCCCGAGACCGTGCCCGCGCCCGGCCCGGTCGCTGCTTCCGGTACGGAACCGGCTCGGCCCCTCGCGCAGCAGCGCCGCCGGGAACCCGGAACCGTGATCGCGGATCCGGACCACCCGGCCCTCGACCGTGACCTCCACCGGAGTGGCGCCGTGCTTGGCGGCGTTGCCCAGCAGATTGCCGAGGATGCGCTCCAGCCGGCGCGGATCGGTGCTGACCCAGGACTCGTGCACGACCCGCACCCGCACGTCCGGGTCCAGCAGCGCGATCCGCCGGCTGACGAACTCGCCCAGCGCGACCTCCTGGAGCTCGGCCCGCTCCGACGCGCTGTCCAGCCGGGCCACCTCCAGCACGTCCTCGACGAGCGTGCGCATCGCCTGCGCCCGGTCCCGTACCAGCTCGGTGGGGCGGCCGGGCGGCAGCAGCTCGGCCGCCGTCAGCAGACCGGTCACCGGCGTACGCAGCTCGTGCGCGATGTCCGCGGTGACCCGGCGCTCCGCCTCGATCCGCGCGTTCAACGCGTCCGTCAGCGCGTCCACCGCGCCGGCCAGCTCATCGGTCTCGTCCTGGACGACACCGCCGACGGCCTCCCTGACCCGTTCATCCGTATTGCCCTGCGCGACCCTGCCCGCCGCGGCCGCCGCCTTGCGCAGCCGGCGCGACAGCTGCCCGCCGATCAGCACGCCCAGGGCACAGCCGCCGAACACCACCGAGACCGAGCCGATGATCAGCGCCCGGTCGAGATCGCGCATGATCGTGGAGCTGCGGCCCGCGAACCGGGTGTGCAGCGAGAGCACGTCGCCGTTGCCGACCGGCACCGCCGCCCACACGTCGGGCACCCCCTTGGCGGACTCCTCGACATGGGTGGCGCGCCGGTTCCTGGCGGTCTCCGCGCGCAGGCTGCGCGGCATGGTCGGGTCGTTGAGCTTGGCGCCGAACCGGGGGTCGGCCTTCTTCGTCTTCGTCGCCTCGTACAGCAGCTGCGCGTACGTCAGCCGCTCCAGCTGGACCTCGCGGGCGTTCTCCAGCATCGAGACCCGGGCCGCGTTGTGGACGACGAAGCTGAGCGCGACCGCGGTCAGCGCGCAGACCGCGGCGATCGCGATGCTGATCTTCCAGCGGACTCCCGTCCGCAGGGCCGGCCGCTTCATGGCCTGAGTTTGTAGCCGAAGCCGCGGACCGTCTCGATCCGGTCCTGGCCGATCTTGGTGCGCAGCCGCTGCACATGGACATCCACGACCCGGGTGTCACCGCCCCATCCGTAGTCCCAGACCCGCTCCAGGAGCTTGTCGCGGGAGAGCACCGTGCCGGGCGCCGCGGAGAACTCCAGCAGCAGCCGCATCTCGGTCGGGGTCAGCGCCACCTGTTCGCCGCCCCGGTGGACCGCCATGCCCTCGGTGTCGATCTCCAGATCGCCGAAGACCAGCACCCCGCCGACGGGCTGCGGCTCCGGCTCCCCGTTGCCCGGCTGACCGCCCGAGGCATGGCCGAAACGGCGCAGCACGGCACGGATCCGGGCGACCAGGACCGCCCCGTCGAAGGGCTTGGTGACGTAGTCGTCCGCGCCGGCCTCCAGGCCGAGCACCACATCGATCGAGTCCGCGCGGGCGGACAGCATGATCACGGGCACTGTCGACTCGTCGCGGATGCGACGGCAGAGGCTGACCCCGTCGAGCCCCGGCACCATCACGTCCAGCAGGGCGATGTCGGGGCGGTCGGCCCGGAAGGCGTCGAGGCCCGACATGCCGTCGGGCATGGCGGTGACCACGAAGCCGGCGCGCTCCAGCGCCAGCTGGGTGGCCTCGCGGATGACGTCGTCGTCCTCGACGAACAGGACGTGGGTCTCGGCCATCAGGCTGCTCTCAGTTCCCCGCCGGTTCGGCGGCCCCCGGAAGAGCCGCTCCGCCGCTGCCGACGGCTCGGTTGAAGTCGTTGTGCACCCGGTCGTGCTCGTTGAAGCGGCTACCCGCCCAGCGGTAGGTGATCACTTCCTCGCCGGAGGGGTACGCGACCGAGTCCTTCTTCTCGTACACCTGGGTCGTCACCACCAGATCACCGCGGTCGATGGTGCCGTAGACCGCGGGCTGCTCGATGGCGAACACGTTCTCGTACGCGCCATTGTTCCGGGGGCGGTACACATAGGTGCCGACGCCCACCGAATCGCCGCAGGTCATCACGTTCACCACGACATCGGCCGAGGGGCCGCCGGTCATGGTGCCGTACGAGGTGTCCACCGGGTACTCGGAGCCGGTGCAGGGCCTCAGATCCGTTCTGACCCGCTCGCTGACCTTCGGGTCGTGCTTGAGCAGGGCCACGGGATCGATCCGCGAGGAGGGTTTCGCGGAGGAGGAAGGCTCGTCGCTGGGCGTGACCTGGGCGACGGGCTGGGTGCCGGCCGGGCCCTCGTCCCGGGTGCCGGTACCGCCGGTCGAGCAGCTGACGGTGAGCAGCCCGAAGGCGGCGAGCCCGACCAGGGTCGTGGCGCTCGCCGCCCAGCCGGTCAGTACCCGGCCACGTCTGACGGTGGCCGCGCGGCCACCGTCGTCTCTTTCACCGCCACGGTCGTCCCCGTCGCCGCTGGCTGTCAGGCCGCGCAACGCTCCCGCCCCCGTTCGTCCGTATGCCTGCCCACCTGCGCCCGCGCACGTACCGGAGCGTGGTCGGCCGCCGGACCCCGCTCCTCGCGGAGCCGGGCCTCCCTGCTCGCCGCCGCACGGCTCTCCAGCTCCTGGCGCAGCCGTGCCAGCGCACGGTGCAGCGTGCTCTTCACCGTACCGGCAGACATGCCGAGCGCCGCAGCCGTCTCCTCCGTACTCATCTGCTCCCAGTGTCGCAGCACGACGACGCTGCGCTGCTTGGGAGCCAGTACGCCCAGCACATCCATCAGCAGGGCGCGGTCGGCGCGCTGCTCGGTGCCGTCCTCGACACTCGCGTCGGGAAGCTGCTCGGTGGGGACCTCGTCCAGCTTGCGGGCCCGCCACCACTCGGTGCGGGTGTTGATCATGACGCGGCGCAGATAGGCGTCGGCGAGGGACTTGTCGGCGATGCCGTCCCAGCGGCCGTACGTACGGACCAGGGCGGTCTGGAGCAGGTCCTGTGCGTCCACAGGGTCCGGGACCAGCCGCCGCGCACTGCGCAGCAGCGCGTCCTGCCGAGTGCGTACGTACTCTTCGAATTCGAGCACCTCGCCATGCGCCATTCCAACCGCCTCCGTCCCCGTGGATCCCCGTAGTACCGCCGTCAGCCATCGATCGGTCGGGCTGACGTCGAAGACGCTACGGAGCTGTTGTCACGGGGTTGTGCGGAGCAGCCATACGCCGACGCACGGCTGTCCATCGGTTGTGTAACAGCGGGAGCGGAGCAGGCGAGGAGCTCAGCTCAGCGGCAGCCGGTACTGCCCCCCGGCCAGCGGTTCGACCAGGCCGTCGGCGACCAGGCCGTCCAACGCGCGGGCACGTTGCACCGGCTCGTCCCACACCGCGTCCAGCGCCGACTGCGGCACCGGCGTCATGGCCTCGCGCAACACGGCGAGCAGCCGTCCGCGGACCTGCCGGTCGGTGCCGGCGTAGGTCTGACCACGCCGCGGGGGCCCCTGGTGGGCGGGCTTCCCGGCCAGCCGCCAGGCGCACTGCTCGGCGATCGGGCACCGGGTGCAGTCCTCGTTCTTCGCGGTGCAGACGAGGGCCCCGAGCTCCATCGTCGCGGCGGCCCAGCGGGCGGCCCGCTCGTCCTCCTCGGGGAGCAGCGCACGGGCGAGCTTGCGCTCGGCGGCGGTGGTCGCGTTCGGCGGGTACTGGATCCCGGTCGCGGCCCGTGCGAACACCCGGCGGACGTTCGTGTCGAGCACGGCATGCCGCTGCCCGTACGCGAACGAGGCCACGGCCGCCGCGGTGTACTCGCCGATCCCGGGCAGGGCGAGCAGCTGACCGTGCTCGCTCGGTACGTCGCCGCCGTGCCGCTCCGTTATGGCCTGCGCGGCTCCGTGCAGGCGGAGCGCCCGGCGGGGATAGCCGAGCCGGCCCCAGGCGCGGACCGCCTCGCCGGGCGGTTCGGCGGCCAGGTCGGCGGGACGGGGCCAGCGGGCCAGCCACTGCTCGTACACCGGGAGGACCCGGTTCACGGGGGTCTGCTGCAGCATGAACTCGCTCACCATCACGCCCCAGGCGCCCGCTTCGGGGCGGCGCCAGGGCAGATCGCGGGCGTGCTGGTCGAACCACCCGATCACGGGGGAGTGGAGGGAGGTGGGGGGCGTCTGTGTCGCAGTCATGGCAGTCATCGCACCGCCGATCCTGGCACGGAAGGGCGGACGACGGTTCCGCGTACGGTGGTGTCGCTCCTCCTGAGGGCCCTTGGGGTGATAACGCCACCCGTCCGCGCCCCGGCGGTCCGGCAACCGGCCCAAGCGGGCCCGGCCGGGCCCGGCCGGAGCCGTCAGTGCCGCTTGGCCCGATGCCGGGAGCGGCCGGCCGGGGCCTCGCCCGGCCCCGAGGCCCAGGCCGCCACCGGCGCCCGGCTGCTCCGTACCGTCCGGGCGAGCGACTGTGCCGGGCGGCGCAGCACGGCGACCACCACGGCCGAGACCACGGCGCCCAGCAGCAGTCCGACCGCCACGTCATGCGGATAGTGCACTCCGACGAAGACCCGGGAGAAGGCCATCAGCAGAGCCATCGGCACCGTGAGCCAGGCCAGCCGGGGCCGGGCGATCGCCAGGGCGACCGCCGCCGCACCGGCGATCGCGGAGTGGTTGCTGGGGAACGACCAGTCGCCGGTCGGCGGGCAGGTCACCAGCGAGGCCGCGGCGCCGACGACCGATCTGCATGGGCGCTCCTCGTCCACCACCGACTTGAGCACCTCGCTGGCCACATAGCCGAAGGCCGTCGCGACGGGCGCGAGCACCGCCAGCGCCAGGGCGCCGTCGCCCTGGTTCCGGGCACGCCACCACCCGGTGATGAACAGGACACCGAAGACCAGGAGCCCGAGCTCCGTCCATATCTCGGCCAGATGCTGCACCCATGACGGCATGTCATGTGCGAAGTCGGTGATGTCCCGGTAGAGCGGGGCCGTAACTGAACTATCCATGTGACAGAGGGTAGTCAATGAAACCGGGAGTTCATCCGGGCGATGCCCGGAGGCCAACTCGGCGGCGGTGCAGGGCCGGAACGGGCCGCCCGTGATGATGATCCGTAAAACTTGAGACCCAGGGCGGCGGGTGGGGCGGGAGTTGGTGCCGATCTCTCGT
The DNA here is from genome assembly GCF_042882135.1 of Streptomyces sp. NPDC058240. Classification (NCBI taxonomy): domain Bacteria; kingdom Bacillati; phylum Actinomycetota; class Actinomycetes; order Kitasatosporales; family Streptomycetaceae; genus Streptomyces; species Streptomyces sp. NPDC058240. The sequence continues at coordinate 21,760 of NZ_JBHVWT010000007.1, read as the reverse complement.
ACAGTTTGAGCCGTGGGATCTTTGCGTAATCCGATCGGTCCGCTTCCCTCCACCATCTACTGGCGACGGAGGGCCGTAGCGGCGACGCTCGTTGCGCTGCTCGCGCTGCTGATCGTATGGGTCGTCACCTCGGGCGGGGACAAGGAGAGCAAGGACGACTCCCGGCCTGCCGGGTCGCGCCCCGCACACGAGATCACGCCGGGCCCCGGAGGATCGGGCCCGGCCATCACCCAACAGCCCGGCGGACGCGACGAGTCGGGCGACTCGGGCGGTGACGGCGGTGACGGCGGCGGTACGGGCGCGGGCTCGGGTGACGCCACGGGCGGCGGGACGGACACCGGAGCCGGCGGCGCGAGCGGCGGCGGTACGGCCGGCCAGCAGGTCCCGGCCTCCTCCCCGCTCCCCGACTGCACCCCCGCGGCGATGCGGTTGAGCCTGAGCACCGAGCTCAACTACAGCCCCGGCGAGAAGCCGAAGTTCAAGCTGGTCGTCAAGAACACCTCGGCCACCACCTGCAAGGCCGACCTCGGGCCGAAGAACGCGGTGCTCACCATCACCGAGGCCGGCGGCGACGACAGCCAGGTGTGGTCCTCCAAGGACTGCCCGCGCGACGCGAGCGTTCTGCTGCTGAAGGTTCCGGCGGGCGAGACCGTCGTCCACACCGTGGAGTGGGACCGCAGGAAGAGCTCCCCGCAGTGCGCGACGCCGCCCGCGGGGACGGCGGGGCCCGGTACGTATCTGGTCGAGGCGAAGGCGCCGGGCGAGCCGGTGCAGCGCGCCTCGTTCGTCCTCGCGAAGGACTGACGTCCTCGCGAAGGACCGAGCGCGCGAGCGCCGGGGCGGGCCCGGAGGGGCCCGGTCTCCCGGGCCCCGATCGTCCTGCGCGCTGCGGCGCGTACCGGCTCTGCGCGTACCGGCTCTGCGCGTACCGGCTCTACACGTACCGTTCGAGGATCGACGACTCGGCCAGCCGTGACAGGCCCTCGCGCACGCTGCGCGCCCGCGCCTCGCCGACGCCGTCCACCGTCTGGAGGTCGTCCACGCTGGCGGCGAGCAGCTTCTGCAGACCGCCGAAGTGCTCCACCAGCCGGTCGATGATCGCCCCGGGCAGCCGCGGCACCTTCGCCAGCAGCCGGAAGCCGCGCGGCGAGACCGCCGAGTCCAGCGTCTCGGGCGAGCCGCTGTAGCCCAGGGCCCGTGCCACGACCGCGAGTTCGAGCAGCTCGGTGTGGGAGAGCGCGTCGAGCTCGGTCAGCGCCTCGGCGACCGTACGGGACCGCTTCGCGGTCGGCTCCGGCACATAGTCGCGCACGACCAGCTCGCGCTCCGGCTCGACGCCCGCGATCAACTCGTCGAGCTGGAGGGAGAGAAGCCGGCCGTCGGTGCCCAGCTCGACCACGTACTCCGCGATCTCGGTCGCGATCCGGCGGACCATCTCCAGCCGCTGTGCGACGGCCGTGACATCCCGGACCGTCACCAGGTCCTCGATCTCCAGCGCGGAGAGCGTGCCCGCGACCTCGTCGAGCCGGAGCTTGTACCGCTCCAGGGTGGCGAGGGCCTGATTGGCGCGGGAGAGGATCGCGGCGGACTCCTCCAGGACCCGGCGCTCCCCGTCCACGTAGAGCGCGATCAGGCGCATCGACTGCGAGACCGAGACGACCGGGAAGTTGCACTGCTTGGAGACCCGGTCCGCCGTGCGGTGGCGGGTGCCGGTCTCCTCGGTGGGGATGGAGGCGTCCGGCACCAGCTGCACGCCGGCGCGCAGGATCTTGGTCATGTCCTTGTCGAGGATCAGCGCGCCGTCGAGCTTGGCCAGCTCGCGCAGGCGCGTCGCGGTGAACTCCACGTCCAGCACGAATCCGCCGGTGCACATCGACTCGACGGTCCTGTCCATGCCGAGCACGATCAGCCCGCCGGTGTTGCCACGGAGGATGCGCTCCAGGCCGTCCCGCAGCGCCATTCCGGGTGCCACGGCGCTCAGCGAGGCGCGCATCAGCGCCTCATTACCGGTGCCTTGGCCGGACTTTCCGGGCGATGCTGCCCGGTCGTTGGCTGCCACTGCACTCCTCCGGTCACAGGTTTGCGGTGCCCTTACGTCCCTCGTACCGTTCGTACGGACGGGCGAGACCAGGGCAAAGTCTACCGGCGTGCGCTCTCCTCCTGGGGGGCCTGTACACGAGACCGGCGCGGGAGGACTCTCAGCGCATCGCCCATGTTGGCGACTTCTGTGACCTTCATACCGGCCGGGACCTTCCCCGGGTCGGTCGGAACCAGCGCGTGCGTGAAGCCCAGGCGGTGTGCCTCGGCCAGCCTGCGCTGGACCCCCGTGACCCTTCTGACCTCGCCCGCGAGGCCCACTTCGCCGATCGCCACCAGGTTCTTGGGCAGGGGGGTGTCGCTCGCGGCACTGGCCAGGGCCAGCGCGACGGCGAGGTCCGCGGCGGGCTCGGAGAGCTTCACACCGCCGACCGTCGCGCTGTAGATGTCCCGCTTGCCCAGCGAGCTGATCCGGCCGCGCTGCTCCAGGACCGCGAGCATCATCGACACCCGGGACGTCTCCAGGCCCGAGGTGGTGCGCCGGGGAGAAGGGATCTGGGAATCGACCGTCAGCGCCTGCACTTCGGCGACGAGCGGCCGCTTGCCCTCCAGGGTGACGGTCAGGCAGGTGCCGGGCACGGGCTCGTCGCGCCGGGTGAGGAACAGCCCGGAGGGGTCGGCGAGGCCGGTGATGCCCTCGTCGTGCAGCTCGAAGCAGCCGACCTCGTCGGTCGCGCCGTACCTGTTCTTGACGCCCCGTACGAGCCGCAGGCGGGCATGGCGGTCGCCCTCGAAGGACAGCACCACGTCGACGAGATGCTCCAGCAGCCGCGGCCCCGCGATCGCCCCCTCCTTGGTGACATGGCCGACCAGGAGCGTCGACATGCCGCGCTCCTTGGAGGCCCGGATGAGGGCCCCGGCGACCTCCCGGACCTGCGCCATGCCGCCCGGCGCCCCCTCGATCTCGGGCGATGCGACGGTCTGCACGGAGTCGAGGACGAGGAGCGAGGGCTTGACGGCGTCCAGATGGCCGAGGACCGCGGACAGGTCGGTCTCGGCGGCGAGGTACAGATGGTCGTCGATCGCCCGGATCCGGTCGGCGCGCAGCCGCACCTGGCTCGCGGACTCCTCGGCGGTGACGTAGAGCGTGCGGTGGTCCTCGCTCGCCGCCTTGGCGGCGACGTCCAGCAGCAGCGTCGACTTGCCGACGCCCGGCTCGCCCGCGAGGAGCACCACGGCGCCCGGGACGAGACCGCCGCCGAGCACCCGGTCCAGCTCGCCGACGCCGGTCGACCGGGCGATGGCCTGCCGGCTGTCGACCTGGCCGATGGGGAGCGCGGCGGTACTGACCCGGCCGGCCGCGGTGGTCCGCACGGCGGGGGCGCCGCCGAACTCCTCGACCGTCCCCCACGCCTGGCATTCGGGGCAGCGGCCGAGCCACTTGGCGGTCGTCCAGCCGCATTCGGTGCAGCGGTAGGACGGCCGGTCCTTCGCGGTTTTCGTACGGGCAGCCATGGCGCAACCGTATAGGTGGGGTACGACAGTGCCGCCCGGCGCGGTCCGGCGGCGGCGCCCGCGGCGGGTGCGCGCCCTCCGGAGGCCGGGGAGTTTCCGGGCGAGCGCCGGGGCGCTTCCGGCGGAATCGGAAATTCCTGTCCCCTTTTGAGGGATACGTTCACCCGTAAGGGTTAAAAGTGCTGAAGGGGAGCTAAAGGTGTGCCCTGTGCTGCTTACGGTCGCAAGGTGACGAGCAGCGGTCTGGAGCCCCCCACGCACATCACCGGCGCACACCGGGCGCGGCGCAGTGCGCCCCGCCTCTCCACGCCCTCTTCGCCGCGTCGGCCACCCGCCCGTTACGAGCCGCATCTCGACGGCCTGTTCACCTACTGCCTCTCCGTGCTCTGCGACCACGACGCCGCCACCGAGGCGCTGGGCGGTGTGCTCGCGATCGCGGAACGGCAGGGCGGCCGGTGCCCGGCGGGCGAGGAGGAACGTAAATCCTGGCTGTACGCGCTGGCCAGATGGATGTGCCTGCGCAAGCTCACCGAGCAGAAACAGGGCCGTCAGTCGCACCGGCACAAGGCCGGGAAGCAGCCGGGGCGACTCTCCTCGAAGCAGGCGACGCCGTTGAAACCGTCGAAGCCGTCGAAGCAGGAGACGAGGCGGTCGGGCGGGCCTCCGGGCAAGCAGCCGGGCGGAACGGCCGCCCAGGGGGCGCGCGCGGGACGCCGTACGCCCCCCGCCGTCGCGGCGAAGACCTCTGCCACCGCCGGGTTCACGCCGGGCGGCACCCCCGTCGGCCCCGCCCGCGCCCCCGAAACCGAGGCCGCCGCCGAGGCGCACCGCCGTGAACTCGCCCAGCTGGCCTGGCCCGAGGCCGCGGGCACCACCCCCGAGCAGCGCGAAGCACTCGAACTCGCGGTCCGCCACCGCCTCGCCCCGCGCGCCGTCGCCTCCGTCCTGGGCCTCGACCCGGCGGCCGCCCGTGAGCTCCTGGCCGCCGCGGCCTGCGAGGTGGAACGCACCCGCGCCGCCCTCGCCGTCGTCGAGACCGGCAACTGCCCCATCGTCGCCCGGCTCACCGGCGAACACCGCGTCCTGCTCTCCGCCGCCCTGCGCCGCGAACTCGTCCGCCACGTCGACGACTGCCCCCGTTGCCGCAGGGCCGCCGAACAGGCCGGGGCCGAGGGCCCGTGGCCCGGCGCCGCGGTCGCCCCGGCCGCCGCGCTGCCGGTCGTCGAGGCGCCCCGGCCCTCGGCGTACGTCGCGATGGTCCACGCCCAGCGCAACCGCTCCGGCGGCCCGCGCTTCGACCGGGCGGGCTTCCCCATGGACCCGAAGGACCACGCCGCGCGCCGGGACCGGCTGCGGGCCAGGGTCGTGACGACGACGGTGGTGGCCACGGTCGTCGCCGCCCCGGTGATCGCGCTGTGGACCGCCTACCGCGGCGCCCCGCAGACCGGCGAAGGCCACGAGGGCTCGTCGGTCACCGCCACCGAGACCGATGCCCGGTACGGACCCGACGGCACCGCGGACGGCCATTACGAGAACGCGGGCAATGCCCGACCCGAGCCCGGCGCCCGCTTCGAGGACGGCCGCGCCCCGGACGTCTCGGCGGAGGTGATCAGCTCGGGTCCGGGCCGGGACGGCGTCGGCGGGCTCACCGTCGAGGCCCGCTCGTCCGGCGGCACCACCCTGATCCGGCTGACCGCGTCGGGCGGCGCGCCCGTCGCCTGGTCGGCCCGCGCGGACGCGTCCTGGGTCCGGCTGAGCCGCTCCTCGGGCACGCTCGCCGCGGGCGAGAGCATCACGGTCCGCGTCCTCGTGGACCACTGGCAGGAACCGGCCGGCCCGTGGAGCGCGCGCATCGCCCTCGCCCCGTCGGGCTCGGCGGTGGTGATCCGGGGGCACGGGGCGACGCCGTCCTCGCCCGGCGGCCCGGGGCACCCGGCCGAACCCTCCGCCACCCCCGGCCCGTCGGGTCCGCCCACGTCCTCGCCGGGTCCCACACCGTCCACCGACCCGACACCCGACCCGAGCGACCCCACACCGTCACCGACGGACCCGGACCCGACCGGTCACCCGTCGCCGTCCCCGGACCCGTCCGACTCCACGACCCCCACCGACCCGGGGCAGGGCACGACGGGCTGAACCGGGCCGTACGGGGCTCGCGCCCGGCCGCCAAGCCCGGCCGTCATGCCCCGGCCGCCGCGCCCCGCCCCGGATTCACGCCCCGGTCGTCACGCCGGATCGACCGGATCCGCCGGGTGCGGTGCCATCGGCAGCAGCGAGGACAGCCGCTCCTCGCACAGTTCGACGAGCCGCTCGTACGCCTCCTTGCCCATCATCTCGGTGAGCTCGGGCCGGTACGAGACGTACACCGGCTCCCCGGCCCCGTGCGCCGAGGTCGCCGAGGTGCACCACCAGTGCAGATCGTGACCGCCGGGGCCCCAGCCCCTGCGGTCGTACTCGCCGATCGACACCTGGAGCACCCGCGTGTCGTCGGGCCGGTCGATCCAGTCGTACGTACGCCGGACCGGCAGCTGCCAGCAGACGTCCGGCTTGGTCTCCAGGGGCTCCTTGCCCTCCCGCAGCGCCAGGATGTGCAGGGAGCAGCCCGCGCCCGCCGCGAATCCGGGCCGGTTCTGGAAGATGCACGAACCCTTCCAGCGCCGCGTCTGGCGCTCCCCGTCGTCGTCGACCTCGACCCAGCCGGTCCCGGTGCCGACGTCGTGGAACTGCCACAGATCGGGGGTCAGCCGTTCGACATGGCTCGCCACCCGCTTCTCGTCGTCCTCGTCCGAGAAGTGCGCGCCCAGCGTGCAGCACCCGTCGTCCGCACGGCCCGCCTGGATGCCCTGGCAGCCGCTGCCGAAGATGCAGGTCCACCTGGAGGTCAGCCAGGTCAGGTCGCAGCGGAAGATCTGCTCCTCGTCCGCGGGGTCCGGGAACTCCACCCAGGCGCGCGCGAAGTCGATCCCCGTCTCGTCCTCGGACCGGTTCGGTCCGCTCACTTCCTGCTGCCGCATCTCCAGCTTCGTTCCCTGTTTCTTCGTGTTTTTGCCCGGCTTCGCCTTTTTCGTCTTTGGCACGCGCCAAGAGTAAGGCGGCCGGCCCCGAGTCCGCGGTCCCGATCACTGGTCGGCCCGGGTCCGCGGTCCCGGTAGCGTTCCGGGTATGAGACTCGGAGTCCTCGACGTCGGTTCGAACACGGTGCATCTGCTGGTGGTGGACGCGCACCCCGGCGCGCGCCCGCTGCCCGCGCATTCGCACAAGGCGGAGCTCCGCCTGGCCGAACTCCTCGACGAGGACGGGGCGATCGGCCCCGACGGTGTGGACCGGCTCGTGGCGACGATCACCGACGCGCTCCAGGCCGCCGAGGACAAGGGGTGCGAGGACGTCCTGCCGTTCGCCACGTCCGCGGTACGGGAGGCGAGCAACGCCGACCAGGTGCTGGCCCGGGTGCGCGACGAGACGGGCATCGACCTCGCCGTCCTCAGCGGCGCCGAGGAGGCCCGGCTCACCTTCCTCGCCGCGCGCCGCTGGTTCGGCTGGTCGGCGGGGCGGCTGCTGGTCCTGGACATCGGGGGCGGTTCGCTGGAGATCGCGTACGGCATGGACGAGGAGCCGGACGCCGCGGTGTCGCTGCCGCTCGGGGCCGGCCGGCTCACCGCAGGGTGGCTGCCGGGCGATCCGCCGGACCCGGCGGAGGTGAAGGCACTGCGCCGCCATGTCCGGGCCAGGATCGCCCGCAGCGTCGGGGAGTTCACCCGCCTCGGGCGCCCCGACCATGTCGTGGCCACGTCCAAGACCTTCAGGCAGCTCGCCAGGATCGCGGGCGCCGCGCGCTCCGCCGACGGCCTGTACGTGCAGCGCGGCCTCACTCGCAAGGCGCTGGAGGAGTGGGTGCCGAAGCTGGCGGCGATGACCGTCGAGCAGCGGGGCGATCTGCCCGGCGTCTCCGAGGGCCGGGCCGCGCAGCTGCTCGCCGGGGCGCTGGTCGCGGAGGGGGCGATGGATCTGTTCGGGGTCGAGGAGCTGGAGATCTGCCCCTGGGCGCTGCGCGAGGGCGTCATCCTGCGCCGCCTGGACCACCTGCCGGCGGAGCGGGCCGCGCTGGGCTGAGTGCGCCGGGCCGAGTGCCGCCGGGTGGCCGGAAGTCCGCCATGGCCCTGCTCACTTTCCGCCGGGACCCCTCGGCGCGGCGTACCACTGCCCGTACGCTGTCCCAGTGGCAGAACCAGTGGTGCGCATCCCGGATGCGAAGGTCGCCCTGTCGACGGCTTCCGTCTACCCGGAGTCGACGGCGACGGCCTTCGAGATCGCCGCGCGCCTCGGTTACGACGGCGTCGAGGTCATGGTGTGGACGGACCCCGTCAGCCAGGACATCGAGGCGCTGCGACGGCTCTCGGAGTACCACCAGGTGCCGATCCTCGCCGTCCACGCGCCCTGTCTGCTGATCACGCAGCGCGTCTGGTCCACCGATCCCTGGGTGAAGCTCCAGCGGGCCCGCGCCGCGGCGGAGAAGCTCGGGGCGACGACCGTGGTCGTCCATCCGCCGTTCCGTTGGCAGCGCAATTACGCGCGCGACTTCGTCACCGGGATCTGGCGCATGGCCGACGAGACCGATGTGCGGTTCGCCGTCGAGAACATGTACCCCTGGCGCTACCGGGACCGCGAGATGCTCGCGTACGCCCCCGACTGGGACGTCACCAACGACGACTACCGCCACTTCACCGTGGACCTCTCGCACACCGCGACGGCCCGCACCGACGGCATGGCGATGGTCGAGCGGATGGGCGACCGGCTCGCCCACATCCACCTCGCCGACGGCAAGGGCTCCAACAAGGACGAGCACCTGGTGCCCGGCCGGGGCGACCAGCCCTGTGCCGAACTCCTGGAGCACCTGGCCCGCACCGGCTTCGACGGCCATGTCGTCATCGAGGTCAACACCCGCCGCGCCATGTCCGCCGCCGAACGCGAGGCCGACCTGGCGGAGGCGCTGGCCTTCACCCGGCTCCACCTGGCGTCGTCCCCGATCCGCGCGCCGCGCCCATGACAGGCGCCCCCACCGGCCCCACCGGCGGCCCCACGGAGCCCGCCGGCCACTCGGAACCCACCGGCCCCACCGGCGGCCCCGCCCCCAAGCGTCGCGGCCGCCCCTCCCGTACCGCCGCCCCCACCGGCCCCGACGCGCGCACCCGCATCCTGGAGGCGGCCCGCACCGAATTCGCGGAGCGCGGCTACGACAAGACGTCGGTCCGGGGCATCGCCAAGGCGGCGGGCGTCGACTCCGCCCTGGTCCACCACTACTTCGGTACGAAGGACGAGGTCTTCGCGGCCGCGATCGAGCTCTCCTTCGAGCCGGCCCTGGTGCTCCCGGCCGTCCTCGGCAACGGCACGGACGGCCTGGGGGAGCGGCTGGCCCGCTACTTCATTTCCGTGTGGGAGAACCCGGCGTCCAGGGCCCCGCTGCTGGCGATCATGCGATCCGCGCTGACGCACGAGGCGGCGGCGAAGGTCCTCCGGGGCTTCGTCCTGCGCCGGCTCCTGGAACGCGTGGCGGAGGCACTCGACGTACCGGACGCCACGTTCCGCGCGGAACTGGCGGCTTCGCACATGCTCGGGATCGCGATGCTCCGCTATGTGATCCGGGCGGAACCGCTGGCCTCGGCGGACCCCGAGAAGATCATCGAGATGGTCGCACCGACCCTGCAGCGCTACCTGACGGAAGACTGAGGATCCCCGAGCCCCACGGAATCGCGCACGCCGTCGCCCCGCCCACCCACCGAGCATTTCGTCCCGCATTTCGGACACTGTGTCCAGATCTTGGAGTCGGAGGCGTACGCTCGGAGACAGTCCTTAACGTCGAAGGAGCGAGAGACGATGCCCCAGCTGAGGTCCCGCACTGTCACTCACGGCCGCAACATGGCGGGCGCCCGTGCCCTCATGCGGGCCTCGGGCGTAGCGAGCGAGGACATCGGCAAGCCGATCATCGCGGTCGCCAACTCCTTCACCGAGTTCGTCCCCGGCCACACGCACCTGGCCCCGGTCGGCCGGATCGTCTCCGATGCCATCAAGGCCGCGGGCGCCGTGCCCCGCGAGTTCAACACCATCGCCGTCGACGACGGCATCGCGATGGGCCACGCCGGGATGCTGTACAGCCTCCCCTCCCGCGACCTGATCGCCGACTCCGTCGAGTACATGGTCGAGGCGCACTGCGCGGACGCGCTGATCTGCATCTCCAACTGCGACAAGATCACCCCCGGCATGCTGATGGCCGCGATGCGCCTCAACATCCCGACGGTCTTCGTCTCCGGCGGCCCGATGGAGGCCGGCCAGGCCACCCTCGTCGACGGCACGGTCCGCAAGCTCGACCTGGTCAACGCCATCAGCGACGCGGTCGACGAGAGCATCTCCGACGAGGACATCCTCCGCATCGAGGAGAACGCCTGCCCCACCTGCGGCAGCTGTTCCGGAATGTTCACCGCCAACTCGATGAACTGCCTGACCGAGGTCCTCGGCCTCTCCCTCCCCGGCAACGGCTCCGTCCTCGCCACGCACACCGCCCGCAAGGCGCTGTACGAGGAGGCCGGCCGAACGGTCGTCGAGATCACCAGGCGCCACTACGAGCAGGACGACGCCTCGGTCCTGCCCCGCTCCATCGGCACCCGTGCCGCGTTCGAGAACGCCATGGCACTCGACATCTCGATGGGCGGCTCCACCAACACGATCCTGCACCTGCTGGCCGCGGCCCAGGAGGCGGAGCTCGACTACGACCTCGGCGACATGGACGAGGTCTCGCGCCGCGTCCCCTGCCTGTCGAAGGTCGCGCCCAACGTCGCCCCCGGCGGCACGTACTACATGGAGGACGTGCACCGGGCCGGTGGCATCCCCGCCATCCTGGGCGAACTGCACCGCGGCGGCCTGCTCAACGAGGACGTGCACTCGGTCCACTCCGACTCCCTCGCCGAGTGGCTCAAGAACTGGGACATCCGCGGCGGCTCGCCGTCGCCGGAGGCCGTCGAGATGTGGCACGCGGCCCCCGGCTGCGTGCGTTCCGCGACCGCCTTCTCGCAGTCCGAGCGCTGGGAGACCCTCGACCTGGACGCGGCCGGCGGCTGCATCCGCGACGTGGAGCACGCGTACTCCAAGGACGGCGGCCTCGCGGTCCTCAAGGGGAACCTCGCCGTGGACGGCTGTGTCGTGAAGACGGCGGGCGTCGACGAGTCGATCTGGACCTTCGAGGGCCCGGCGGTCGTCTGCGAGTCGCAGGAGGAGGCCGTCGATAAGATCCTCCGCAAGGAGATCAAGGAGGGCGACGTCGTCGTCATCCGCTACGAGGGCCCGCGCGGCGGCCCCGGCATGCAGGAGATGCTCTACCCGACCTCCTTCCTCAAGGGCCGCGGCCTCGGCAAGAGCTGCGCCCTGGTGACCGACGGCCGCTTCTCCGGCGGTACGTCGGGCCTGTCCATCGGCCACGCGTCGCCGGAGGCCGCGTCGGGCGGCACGATCGCGCTGGTCGAGGACGGCGACCGGATCAGGATCGACATCCCGAACCGTTCGATCGAGCTCCTCGTCCCCGAGGCCGAGCTGGCCACCCGCCGCGAGGCACTGAACGGCGTCTACGCGCCGAAGAACCGCGAGCGCAAGGTCTCGGCGGCACTGCGCGCCTACGCGGCGATGGCGACGAGCGCCGACCGGGGCGCGGTGCGCGACGTGTCCAAGCTCGGCTGAACGACGGGCTGAACGACGCGCCGACCGACGACCCGGACGACGCGCTGATCGACGAGGACCCCGCTCGCGCTCACCAGCGAGCGGGGTCCTGTCCGTCCACGGCGAACACGGACCCGTCGGGCGCGGTCCCGAAGACGGTCCGGCCGGCGGCGACGGGGGCGGGCAGCACCGAGGAGTACGTGAGCCTCCCGTTCCGCAGCCGTGGGCCCGTCTGCCCCAGCAGCTTCCCGTGCTCGGTGTCCACGGCCAGCAGCCGCCCGTCCGCCGTCGAGAAGTACAACCGGTTCCCGGTGGCGAGGACGGGCGCGGACGTCCGCCCGGCAGCGGTCTCCAGCTGCCAGCGGACCGTCTTGCCGCCGTCGTCGGCCGGGCGGGTGTCGAGGGCGACCAGCGTCCCGCCGTGCGCCAGCAGATAGGCGGTGTCCCCGCCCAGCACGACCTCCGGTTCATTCATCCGGAACGGCAGCGCCATCCGTACGACGCGCCGCGCTCCCGGTTCGTAGCGGACGAGCCCGACGGTCTGGGCGTCCCCGTTCATGGCCGTCAGGACGAGCGCGCCGTCCGAGGTCCCCACCGGGGTCAGCATCCCGTCCAGCCTGCGCTGCCACGCGGTGTGCCCGGTCGCGGCGTCGACGGCCGTGACCAGTGTGGTGGACCCGTAGGCCGAGTGCTCGAACGCGTAGGCCAGCCCGGTCCTGTCGTCGTACAGCGCGTAGTCCGGGCGCTGGTGCCCGGCGAGCGGATGCCGCCAGAGGGAGACACCGGTCGCGGAGTCGAGCGCCTCGGTCGTGCCGTCCTCGGCGACCAGCAGCAGCGTGTCACCCGCGTCGAAGGGGGTGCCCAGGTACGGGGAGAGGTCCGCGTCCCAGACCTGTTCGCCCCTGGCGGGGTCGTACGCCCGGAGCTTCCCGCCCGGCACCGCCGTGTGCACCAGACCGCCGGAGACCGACACCACGCCGACCGACGGGCTGCCCCCCGCCGGGCGACGGGACCACAGCACCCGGCCGTCCGCCGGGTCCAGCCGGGCGACACCGACACCGCCCGCCGCGCAGTACAGAGCCGCGGACCGGTCGGACGCCTCCTTTCCGGACTCCCCGGAGCCGTCCACCGGGGAACAGACCGGTGTCGCCTTGCCGACGGTCCGAAACGGCGTCCGCCACGGGGCGAACGCCTCCGCCGAATCCTTCGTCCCGCCCGACCCACCGGCCCCGCCCGAGCCGCCGAGGCCGAACCCCGCGCCGACGGCCCACACCCCGCCGGCCCCCATGGCCAGCAGCGCCGCGGAGGCCGCCAGCCACCGCCGCCTGTCGCCGCCGTCCCCGGCCGCCTTCCTGCCCCGCGCCGCCGCGCCCGCGCCCACATGCGTGTCCGCGTCGGCCGCCGCCCCCGCGTCCGCCCCGGTCTCCGGGACGGGGGTCGCAGCGGTGACCGGCCGCCGCTGCGACGGTATGAACGCGGCGGCGTCGTACGAGGGCGGGCGCAGCGTCGTCATGATCTCGTCCGGGGTGGGCCGCCCGGCGGGGTCCTTCGTCAGGCACTGCCCGATCAGCGGAGCCAGGTCCGCAGGCACCCCCGCCAGATCGGCCTCGTCGTGCACCACCTGGTAGGCCACGATGTACGGGCTGTCCGAGTCGAAGGGCCCCCGGCCGGTCGCCGCGTGGACGAGCACGGCCCCCAGGGCGAACACATCGGCGGCGGGCCCGACTTCGCGCGGTCGCTGGAACTGCTCGGGCGCCATGTACGGCGGCGAGCCGATCAACTTGCCCGTCTCGGTGCGCAGATCGCTGTCGTACGGCCGGGAGATCCCGAAGTCGATGACCTTGGGCCCGGAGTCGGAGAGCAGCACATTGCTCGGCTTGAGGTCGCGGTGGATCACCCCGGCCCGATGGATGTCGCGCAGCGCCTCGGCGAGTCCCGCCGTCAGCCTGCGCAGTTCGGCGGGGGCCATCGGCCCGTTCCGCTTCACCTGGTCGGCGAGCGTGGGGCCGGGCACGTACAGGGTGGCCATCCATGGCCGTACGGCATCCGGATCGGCGTCGACGACCGATGCGGTGAAGGCGCCGCTGACCCGCCTGGCCGCCCCGACCTCCTGCCGGAAACGTGCCCTGAACTCGGGGTCCGCCGCGTACTGCTGGTGCACCACCTTGACGGCCAGCTGCAGCCCGGAGGCGGAGCGCGCCAGGTGCACGACTCCCATGCCGCCCGCGCCGAGACGTGCCTCAAGACGGTACTGCCCGGCGTACTCCGGATGCTCCGCTTCCGGATTGGTTCCGGTACCTCGCAGCGGCGGCATCGCCCACCCCCGTGTGTTCGTCCGCAAGCGCGACGCACGGAGCCTAGTCGATGGTGCGTGCGATCCGGACGGGGCTTGTAGCCTGCGCGTCGTACACCTCGTACACACCATCTCTCGACGGGGGAGGGCCTCATGGCCATGGATGAGCACACCGACGTCACGACCGCCGCAGCCGACGTCACCGACGTCACCGAGGACGTGGAGACGCTCGCCGGGAACGACGACGTCACCAGGTATCCGATCGCGCCCGGCTACCGCGTCAACGTCCGCACGGGACCGGGCACCAAGTACGGGATCGTCAGGACCCTCCCGTACGGGATGAAGGTCCCGGTCTACTGCCAGAAGCCGGGGGAGCGGGTCACCGGCCCGTACGGCACCTCGAACCTCTGGGACAACATCGCCAACGGCCAGTTCGTGGCGGACGCCTACGTCCACACGGGCAGCGACGGCTACATCGCGCCGCGCTGCGACTGACCGGGACGGCGACGGGACGGCAACCGGGATGACGGGGACGACGACCGGGACCGTGACCACCCGGGGATAATCGACCTCGTGAGCGAGAACAGCGAAGCCCCCGGCCCCGGCACCACGCCAGGCTCCACCACGCCCGGCCCGCAGCCCGAGCCCCTGCTCTTCTTCGGTACGACCTGGGTCGACCACGACGGGGGCTACGGGCTGCGACGCGTCGGGGCGGCGGTCGGCTCCCTCGCGGCCGCGGTCGCCGCCTGCTTCGTACTCCGCTTCGCCTTCCAGGGACTGGAGATCGCCGACGTCGGCAACGCCGTCGGCATCCTGGTCGTCCTGATGTTCGCCATCTGCAGCGCCATCGCCTTCCGCAAGACGTGGGAAGGCTTCAGCCGCCGCCCGGCCGACCCGGCGCGCGAGGCCAATCTGCGCGGCCTCAAGACCATCGGCTTCGTCGGCTCGCTGATCGCGTACTTCCTCCGTACGTTCAAGGAGGCACCGGGCGAGCAACTGCGCCGCACGGAGTACGAGACGGCCCTGGCCCGCTTCGAGAAGCGCCGCTCGGCCCGCACCGGGAACCCGGCGGCCCGCAAGACCACCAAGGGAAAGCGACCCAAGCGCAAGTAGGGCCCCACGAGCGCAGGGCCCCACGAGCGCAGGGCCCCACAAGCGCCGGGTCAAGTACCCGCGAGCACCGGCGCAGGGCCCCCGTGCGGGCCACGATGGCCCCATGCTCCCTTCCGACTCCGACTCCGACTCCGATTCCCGGTCGCGCACCTCCTCATCCGCCACCCCGGCCCCACCTCGCGCCCTCTCCTTCGACCGCGCAGCCGCCCAGTACGCCGCGGCCCGCCCCGGCTACCCGCCCGCACTCTTCGACACCGTCGAGGAACTGGCCGGCCGCCCCCTGCGCGGAGCCCGCACCATCGACGTCGGCGCGGGCACGGGTATCTCCACCCGACTCCTTCACGACCGGGGCGCCCGGGTCACCGCAGTCGAACCGGGCCCCGGCATGGCGGAAGAACTGCACCGGGCACTCCCGTACGTGCCGATCGTGCGCGGCGACGGCAACCGCCTCCCCATCGCCACCGCATCGGCCGACCTGATCACATATGCCCAGTCCTGGCACTGGACCGACCGGAGCCGCGCCACCCCCGAGGCCCTGCGCGTCCTGCGCCCCGGCGGCGCACTCGCCCTCTGGTGGAACGTCTCCGACCACTCCGTCCCCTGGATCGCCGAGCAGGACGCCCGCCTCCGCCGCTTCTTCGGTGCCGACGAGGGCGCCCACGGCTCGCCCGTCCGCTCCCGCCATCTGCCGTCCGAGCTCGGCTTCGTGAACCGAACGGTGCCCTGGACCCGACGGGTGTCCCTCGACACCCACCTCGCCAACCTCGGCAGCCACTCCGCCTTCCTCGTCCTCGGTGAGGAACCCACGCACCGATTCCTCACCGAGGAGCGCGACCGGCTGGCGGAGCTCTTCCCGGACGGCACGGTCGAGGAGAGTTACGTGGTCGACCTGAGCGTGGCGATCCGTCCGGGCCCGTCCCCGGCCTCACCCCCACCGCGCTCCTGATCCGCACGCCGAAGTGCCTCGCGCGCCTCCCGCTCCGCGGCCCAGCCCTCCAGGGCCGCGGCGCACGCGTGGTCGGTGTGGTGCAGCCCGGTGAGGTCCAGCACGACGGCCCGGTCGTGCGGAAGGCCGTCCAGCGCGTCCAGCAGCTTCGGCAGCCGCAGGAACGTGGCGTGGCCCGCCACCCGTACCCGTAACGTCCCGTCGTCGCCCTCGTGCGTCTCGACGTGCACATGACTGATGTCCCAGGCGGTCTTGGCGACGGCCAGCAGCAGACCCACCAGCACCCCCTCGAAGAGACTCGTCGCCACGATCGTCCCCGCCGTCACCACGAGCACCACCGCCTCCCCACGATGCTCACGCCACAGCGGCATCAACGCCCGTACGGGAACGAGCTTGAAGCCCGCATGCAGCAGCACCGCTGCCAGCGCCGCCACCGGAATCACCCCGAGGGCGCTCGGCAGCACAGCCGCGAAGACCAACAGCCACACCCCGTGCAGCACCCGCGACGCCTTCGTCCTCGCCCCGGCCCGGACATTGGCCGCGCTGCGCACGATCACCGCGGTCATCGGCAGCGCGCCGAGCAGTCCGCACACCGCGTTGCCCGCCCCCTGCGCGATCAGCTCCTTGTCGTAGTCCGTCCGCTTCCCGTCATGCAGCCGGTCCACGGCCGCCGCGCTGAACAGCGATTCGGCCGACGCGATCAGCGCGAACGCGAGGACGGTGCCGATGACACCCACTTCCGTGAGCCGCGCCCAGTCCCCGGGCTCCGGCGGCCGTACGGCATCCAGCAGCCCGCCCACCGCCACCCGCCGCACGGGCAGGTCGAACAGCCAGGTCGCCCCGGCCGCCAGTCCCACCGCCACCAGGGGCGCGGGCACCATCCGGGCCGCCCGCCGACACTTCGGCCACAGCGTGAGCACGAGGAGCGTCCCGACCCCGACGGCGACCGCGCTGGCCGTCACCCCCGTACCGAGCACCAGCCGCGGCAGCCCGCCGAGCTTCTGCCCCATGGAACCGGGCGCCGCCGCATCGGCGAGCACGTACAGCTGACCCACGACCAGCACCAGGCCGATCCCGGCGAGCATCCCCTGCACCACGGCCACGGACACGGCCCGGAACCACCGCCCGAGCCGCAGCACCCCCAGCCCCGCCTGGACCAGCCCGGCGGCCAGCACCAGCACCCCCAGGGCGCCGACCCCATAGCTGTGCACCGCCTCGTACACGAGCACGGTCAGTCCGGCGGCGGGCCCGCTGACCTGCACACTGCTGCCCGGGAGCAGGCCCGTGACGAGCCCGCCGACTATCCCGGTGATCAGTCCGAGCTCGGCCGGCACCCCGGAGGCGACGGCCACCCCCACGCACAGCGGCAGGGCGACCAGGAAGACGACGAGCGAAGCGGCGAAGTCGGCTCGCGATATCGGAAAGGGCCGAATGCTAGGGAAGTTCGGAAAACCACGCACGAGAAGCACCTCCATCGACTGACGGACACGTCATGGACAGGGAGATGCATGGGTACCGAGGGACGGTGAAATTCATTGTCCTTTACGGGAGTTGAATGCCCGGCCCGGATCCGGAACCGGCTGATGGTCGCGGAAGCACAAAGAGGTGGAATGCTCCCGTCCGATCACGCCCCCAACCGCCTGCGCCCACAGCACGCACCTCGCCGCACCGCACAGACCCCCGCCGCCCCACAGGCCGGACCGCACAGCGCCCTTGACGGACAGCCACCGCCAGGATCAAAATTCATCACATGATGAATTCTCCGGGCTTCGCCATCGAGGCCCGCGGCCTCACCGTCGTACGAGGCACCCGCACCGTCCTCCGCGACCTCGACTTCACCGTCGAACCCGGCAGGATCACCGGCCTCCTGGGCCCCTCCGGCTGCGGCAAATCCACCCTGATGCGTGCCGTCGTAGGCACCCAGGCCAAGGTCACCGGCACCCTCGACGTGCTCGGCAGCCCCGCCGGACATCCCACCCTCCGCCCGCGCATCGGGTACGTCACCCAGGCCCCGTCCGTCTACACCGACCTGACCGTCCGACAGAACCTCGACTACTTCGCGGCGATCCTCCGGCCGGGCCGCCGCCACCGGGACGCCCGCCGCTCCGCCGTCACCCGTGCGATCGCCGAGGTCGATCTGACCAGCCACGCCGACGCGCTGGCCGGCACCCTCTCCGGCGGCCAGCTCACCCGTGTCTCCCTCGCCGTGGCCCTGCTCGGCACCCCCGAACTCCTGGTCCTCGACGAACCGACCGTCGGGCTGGACCCGGTACTCCGCCGCGACCTGTGGAACCTCTTCCACACCCTCGCCGCCGACCGCGGCACCACACTCCTCGTCTCCTCCCACGTCATGGACGAGGCCGAGCGCTGCCACCGGCTGCTCCTCATGCGCGAGGGCGAGATCCTCGCCGACGACACCCCCGAGGCGCTGCGCACCGCCGCCCACGCCGCCACCGTCGAAGAGGCGTTCCTCCACCTGGTCGACGGAGCCGCCACCCGTCAGGAGACCGTCCGATGAGCACCCCGCACCCGCAGCCCCAACCGGCCGCACCACCCCTGAGCCCCGCCCGCACGCTCGCCACCGCCGCCCGCGTCCTGCGCCAGCTGACCCACGACGCCCGTACCGTCGCGCTGCTCCTCCTGATCCCGGTCGTGCTGATCACGCTGCTCCGGTACGTGTTCGACGGCAGCCCGCGCACCTTCGACGCCATCGGCGCCTCGCTCCTCGGCATCTTCCCGCTGATCACGATGTTCCTGGTGACCTCGATCGCCACCCTGCGCGAACGCACCTCGGGCACCCTCGAACGCCTCCTCGCCATGCCGCTGGGCAAGGGCGACCTGATCGCCGGCTACGCCCTCGCCTTCGGCGCCGTCGCGATCGTCCAGTCCCTCCTGGCCACCGCACTCTCGGTCTGGGCGCTGGGCCTGGACGTCACCGGCTCACCGTGGCTGCTGCTCCTGGTCGCCCTGCTCGACGCCCTGCTCGGCACGGCACTGGGCCTGTTCGTCTCCGCCTTCGCAGCGTCCGAGTTCCAGGCCGTCCAGTTCATGCCCGCCGTGATCTTCCCGCAGCTCCTGCTCTGCGGACTGTTCATCGCCCGCGACCGGATGGCACCCGTCCTCGAAGCGATCTCGAACGCCCTGCCCATGTCGTACGCCGTCGACGGCATGAACGAGGTCCTCCGCCACACCGACATCACCGGCGACTTCGTGCACGACGTCCTGATCGTGGCGGGCTGCGCCCTCCTCGTCCTCGCCCTCGGCGCCGCCACGCTCCGCCGCCGCACCGCCTGACGGGCCGGTGCGAGGATGGCGGACACGAGCACCGAGCACCGAGAACCGTCAGCACCGCCCGGAGGGTGAACCACATGACCCAGACAGTCGCAGTCCTCGGCACCGGCAAGATCGGCGAGGCCCTGCTCAGCGGCATGATCCGGGCGGGCTGGCGCCCGGCGAACCTGCTGGTCACCACCCGCCGCTCCGAGCGCGCCGAGGAACTCCACAACCGCTACGGCGTCGATTCCGTCAGCAACGCCGAAGCCGCCAAGCGCGCCGACATCCTCATCCTCGCGGTCAAGCCCCAGGACATGGGCCGGCTCCTCGACGAACTCGCCGAGCACGTCACCCCCGACCGCCTGGTCATCAGCGCGGCCGCGGGCATCACGACCGCCTTCATCGAGGACCGCCTCGCCGCGAACACCCCGGTCGTACGCGTCATGCCGAACACCCCCGTCCTCGTCGACGAGGGCATGTCCGTCATCTCGGCGGGCAGCCACGCCACCACCGACCACCTCGCCGCCGCGGAGGCGATCTTCGGCGGCGTCGGCAAGACTCTCCGCGTCCCCGAGTCCCAGCAGGACGCGGCAACCGCCCTGTCCGGATCGGGCCCCGCGTACTTCTACTTCCTCGTCGAGGCGATGACCGACGCCGGCATCCTGCTCGGCCTGCCCCGCGCCCAGGCCCACGAGCTGATCGTCCAGGCCGCCATCGGCGCCGCCGTGATGCTCCGCGACAGCGGCGAACACCCCGTCAAGCTGCGCGAAGCCGTCACCAGCCCGGCCGGCACGACCATCAGCGCCATCCGCGAGCTGGAGAACCACGGCGTACGAGCCGCCCTCATCGCCGCCCTCGAAGCCGCCCGCGACCGCAGCCGCGAACTGGCCTCCGGCAACGGCTGACCTACTCCGCGGCAGCGATCAGCTCCGCACTGCGCACCACCTTCGCGAACCCACCGCCGTGCAACGACACGGCGGTGGCCCGCGCCAGCTCGTCCGCGCCCAGCGTCCACCCCCACGGCCCGGCCAGGTCGAAGGTGTGCGTGGCATCCAGCGCGAAGAACACCTCGTACCCGAGGTTCCCGCCCATCCGCGCCGTCGTCTCCGCGCACATATTGGTCTGGATCCCGGCCACCACGAACTGCCGGATCCCGCTCCGGTCCAGCCACGCCGCGAGGTCCGGCGTCCCGTAGAAGGCGGAGTTCACGCTCTTCGTCAGCAACAGCTCGGGCCCACCGCCCTTCCCGCGCCGCTCCTCCACATACCCCTTGAAGTCGTTCCCCGGCTGTCCCACCCGCAAGGGCGAATCAGGCGTGAGCGAGTCATGCCGTACGAACACCACGGGGCGCCCGCTCGCCTGCCAGGCATCGATCAGCCCCGCGATGTTCCGATCGGCCGCGGGGTTGTTCCGCGGCCCCCAGTACGCCTCCTCCTCGAAGCCCTCCTGCACGTCCACCACGATCAGCGCTGCGTTCTCTGCGATCTCCATACGAACGATCCTGCCGTCCGGCGACCCCACGCCCCAGAGGTCAGAAAGCCATCGATCGATGCTTTACTGCCACCGTGGCCACCTCCCCCGAGCCCACCCGCATCGCGCTCGTCGCCTTCCCCGGCATCCGTGCCTTCGACGTCTCTGTCATCACGGAGGTCTGGGGCGTGGACCGCACCGACCGCGGCGTCCCGCCCTTCGACCTGCGCCGCACCGCCGCGGAACCGAGCCCCATCGCCCTGCGCGGCGGCCTCTCCCTCACCCCCGACCGCACCCTCGCCTGGCTCGCCCGTGCCGACCTGATCGTCGTCCCCGGCCTCGACGACCACGTGACACCGGCCCCCGCCCCGGTCCTCGAAGCCCTCCGCCGCGCCCACGCCCGAGCCACCCCGATCGCGTCCCTGTGCGGCGGAGCCTTCACGCTCGCCCAGGCCGGCCTCCTGGACGGCCGCCGAGCAGTCACCCACTGGAACCTCACCGACCTCCTGAGCACCCGCCACCCCCAGGTGAAGGTCACCCAGGACGCCCTCTTCCTCCACGAGGACAACATCTGGACGTCGGCAGGCACCGCGGCCGGCATCGACCTCTGCCTCCACCTCGTCCGCACGACCCACGGAGCCGAGACCGCGGCGACGATCGCCCGCTCGATGGTCACGGCCCCGTTCCGCACCGGCACCCAGGCCCAGTTCATCGAGCACCCCACCCCCCGCGCCGACCGCGACGCAGACACCCTCGCCGCGGTACGGGCCTTCGCCCTGGCCCATCTGGCCGAACCCCACACGGTCGCCGACCTCGCCGCCCACGCCGCAATGTCCCCCCGCTCCTTCGCCCGCCACTTCCAGGCTTCCACCGGTACGACCCCGCTGCGCTGGCTGATCACCCAACGCATCGCCGCAGCCCAGAAGCTCCTGGAACGCACCGACCTCCCCCTCCCCGAGGTGGCCCGCCGCACCGGCTTCGGCAGCGAGATCACCATGCGCCAGCACTTCGCCACCCACCTCTCCACCAGCCCCCGCGACTACCGCCTGGCCTTCCAGCAGGACCCGACCCGGCCCGAGGTTGACACGGCCTGCCCGGATCCGTAATGTGCTCCGAGTTGTCCGACGTGAGCGCCGACTCCGGTCGGTCCCCGGACAGCCATTCCGCAGTGACCACATCTAGTCAGCGACATCTGTCGCCGGACTTTCTGTGTGCATTTGCGAAATGAGGAATCCGCGTTCGAAGGAGCGCGACCCCGATTAGCGTCGGGGCCCAGGATTCCGCTAAAGTCTCACTCGTCGGAACGGCCCAACAGCTGGGAAGACAAACCCCGCTGACTGGGAATCAGGCCCGAAAGGATCTGATAGAGTCGGACTCGCCGGAAAGGGAAGCGCGAAAGCGAAGAACTGGAA